>JAUIEZ010000050.1 GCA_030429665.1 Gammaproteobacteria bacterium
GGATTCTCTGTCTTCTCGATCAACCCGGATTCGATCAGTCCGTTCAGAACACGAGTGATCTGAGCCTTGTCCTGGTTCATCCGCCGGGCGATCAACCGTGCGGTGGTTTCGGGAACCCGACAGATGATTTTCAGTACCCGGATGTGGGTAATCGGAAGTGATATCCGGTGCCGTTGAATGCCGGATCGAAGTTCCCTCTTGTAGGCGTGCATGAGCTGATGAAGGACATCGCTGAGTGTCGAGATATTCATGATGCGACCGGGATACAGTTGACAATATCAACGATATTCAAAAAAGTTGATATTGTCAACTACAATCGTGTTGTCTCGATCCGTGCGGGTTGACCGTCGTCAACAACTGCCGGGCGTTCGTGCGGGAAAATCGGCTTTCACGCCTTGGAGCGTATTCCCCATGAAACATGCAAAGACAATCCGACTGTGAAAAACATCAAAGGGACCTTTTGGCTGCTGCTGTTGGCAATGACCGCGGCATGGCTTCTGGCGGACACGTTGATCCCCGATCCATTCACCTATTTCTCCTTTCGCGCCGTGTTCATTCAGTATTCGGGAGTGATCGGCGTGGGCATGATGAGCGTCGCGATGGTGTTGTCGGTACGACCGACGTGGCTGGAACGGCCATTGAACGGACTCGACAAGATGTATCGCCTGCACAAATGGGTGGGGATCACGGGGCTGGTCTTCGCTGTCCTGCACTGGTGGTTGGCGCAGGGCACCAAGTGGATGGTCGGATGGGGTTGGTTGAGCCGTCCGGATCGCAGGCCGCCCACGGACGAATCGGTGTCCCAGTTGGAACAATGGTTGCAAAGTCAGCGCGGGTTGGCGGAATCGCTAGGCGAGTGGGCATTCTACGCGGCAGTGATATTGATTGCCGCGGCATTGATCAGGTGGATTCCATACCGCTTGTTCAGGAACACCCATAAATGGCTGGCGGTGGTCTACCTGGTTTTGGCTTACCACAGCCTGGTGCTGATCAAGACCGAGTACTGGTCCCAACCTGTCGGCTGGGTCGTGGCAATCCTGCTGTTATCCGGCTCGGCGTCGGCATTGCTGTCGCTAACTGGCAGGATCGGCCGCAAGCGCCAGGTGCAGGGTGTTATCGAGTCGATTGATTCACATCCAGGTGTCCGGGTAGTCGAGGGCCGAATCGGGCTTGACGACGGTTGGAAGGGGCACATGCCCGGTCAGTTCGCCTTCGCCAAATCGAAAAGTGCCGAAGGCGCACATCCCTATACGATTGCCTCGGCATGGAACCCGAATGAGCCCGGCCTGACATTCATCGTCAAGGAATTGGGCGACTGGACCGGCCAATTGCAGAAATGGTTGAAAGTGGGCATGCCGGTCACCGTGGAAGGGCCCTATGGTTGTTTCGATTTCAATGATCAATTACCACGGCAGATTTGGGTAGGTGCCGGCATCGGCATCACGCCATTCATTGCGAAAATGAAGCACCTGGCGCAATACCCGGGAAAGCAGGAAATCGATCTGTTCCATGTCACTTCAGACGTTGACGAGGCGGCATTCGATAAGCTCAAGGCCGATGCCAGCGCCGCAAACGTCACGTTGCACTTGATGGTAGCGCCCAGAGACGGTCGCCTGACCCCCGATCAGATTCGCACCGCCATACCGGAGTGGCGGTCGGCGAGCCTGTGGTTCTGCGGGCCGGCTGCGTTCGGCAATTCCATGCGCAAGGATTTCCTGGCGCACGGATTACCGACGGAACATTTTCACCAGGAGTTGTTCGCGATGCGGTAGCTCGATCAAGTCGGCCGGGAAGTAGTCTGTTGATAAGAAGGTGCGAGCCACTACGTCGATCGCTGGCAGGATCCGGTGGGTCGGACAGCATCGGTCAAGACGGGAAACGCGGACCGGAAGCGGCATTCGCTCGTGGCCGATGGCCAGGTACGCAGGTATGTCCCGCGCGACGGGCGTCGCGACTCTATCGATGGTCAGATGCGCGGATGACCCCTTCAGGGCCGATAGCCGGAGGCATTCGCCGATGTCTCGATTCGTGCCGCCTTGACTGACCGGTCGAAAGCCCCATATATTTTGCGCGGACTGCATCGTCAGGACGTGTAGGTTTGTTTGGTGCTGGATGCGGTTATCGGCTCCAGTGCAAGTATCGTGACAATTGCGAAGTCGTGGGAGTTTGGACGACCAAGTGATCGGCGGGACTGAGCACGCCATAAGGGATTTGAGAACCATCGCCAACGACCGGTTTCGGGCCAGCCGTGCCGCGAGCACGAGCGGTCGCGCGCGCAGGAACGGGGCGAGCGCCGTTTTCGTCGCAGGGCGACGAGCCTGCCCGGGGACGAGGTCAAGCCGCGATACCAATTGCGGCAACGCGCGTTCGTCGTCCAGGGACCAACGCGAACCCCGACAACGGGGGCATGCGATCCTACCTTGGCAGTTCCGGACCACTTCCGTGGTATTTGCCGCTCCCTCCGCCCGCGCTTAAACCAGGAATGCCGCATTCAATGATCTCTCGTCCAGACCAGTCGGCGCCGGGCATTCGTGGTCGGAAGTTCAATGTCGAACATTGTTTGAACATGTTTACAGGGGTTTTCGTGCCTGGCTGCCATGTTGCGCCCAGGGCTCGCCGCAAGCGCGTCTTCGTAGGAAACGCCAGCGGCCAAGTCGTATCCGGATGTCCGGATGGGCGAAATACGGTGACGGTGCGTCGACTCCGTCATCGCTGTCGAAGTCGTTGCATATGGATACGACCCGCGGCCCGTCCTGGAGCAGGCCGGAACCTTCAACCGGTTTCGCGAGTAGACCGACGGCGTGAAGACGGTTGCGGTTCAGGTGCTCGAAAATGGCGAGAGTCGAATCGTCGCGCCTGATGGTATGGCGTCGAACAAGGCAAGAAAGGATTGCGTCAAAGCATTCGCGATCGTGAAGACACGAGTCGGATTCCAAAGTGCGGAGGTGATGTAACGGTGTGACATGGTGTTCTGGACCGACCGGCGGCTCGAGGTCGATCGGATTCGAGCATTATCCCCTTTTTTGTTGGATTCTTCAGTAAACGCCGCTTACTGCGGGTTGGTTTGGTTGTTTGCAAACTCGATCATCAGTAGACATGCGTATCGCTCAAGTTGCTCCTTTATATGAAAGTGTTCCACCCAAGTACTATGGTGGAACCGAACGTGTGGTCTCGTACCTGACCGAAGAACTTCAACGTCAAGGCCACGATGTGACGCTATTCGCGAGCGGAGACTCGGTTTCCTCGGCGCGATTGGTGCCCGTATGCCGGCGCTCGCTGCGCCTCGACATGCACTGCGTGGATCAGATGGCGCATCATGTCCTCATGTTGGAGCGTGTGTTCCAACATGCAAGGGAGTTCGACGTGATCCACTTTCATGTGGATCATTTGCATTTCCCGCTCGCGCGCAGGCAGGCCATCAACCACGTAACTACCCTGCACGGGCGCCTCGACATTCCGGATCTCGCGCCGCTTTACCAGGAGTTCCGGGAGATGCCGGTCGTGTCGATCTCCGATGCCCAGCGCAAACCGCTGGCGTGGGCCAACTGGCAGGCCACGGTGTACCACGGATTGCCGGACGATCTCTACAAGTTCCGCCCCGAACCAGGCGCGTATTTCGCCTTTCTGGGCCGGATCTCTCCGGAGAAGCGCGTGGATCGCGCCATCGAGATTGCAAAGCGGGTCGGTATGCCACTGAAAATCGCGGCGAAAGTGGATCGCGCGGATAATGACTACTTCCAGAATGTCGTTGAGCCGCTCCTGCGCGACCCGCTGGTGGAGTACGTCGGTGAGATCGGCGACAGTGAAAAGGGGGAATTCCTTGGCAACGCCTACGCTCTGCTCTTTCCTATCGACTGGCCGGAACCATTCGGACTCGTGATGATCGAAGCAATGGCCTGCGGTACGCCGATTGTCGCCTATCGTCACGGCTCGGTAGTCGAGGTCATGGAGGAAGGCCGCACGGGGTTCATGGTTACGACGCTTGACGGCGCGGTCGAGGCGGCACGGCGCATCTCGACAGTGAGTCGACAACGCTGCCGTGAAGTCTTCGAGAAGCGATTCACTGCCCGGCAGATGGCCACAAGCTATGTTCGCGTCTACCGGCGACTGACTGGTTGCAACGATGGTTTCCAGTCCCGGGTGGCGTAGGTTCCGTGGTCGACGAAATCATTCCCGTCCGGGAGCACTTCTACATTCTGTCGACTTCCGCTCGCATCGATGATCGCACGCGCGTGTTGAAACATGGCGACACGTTCGCATTGTTCGATCGGTTCGGCGACATCGAAGGCTACGGGACCGGAGAGGCGGGCGTCTATCATCGGGATACCCGGTTTCTTTCGCAGCTCACCATGAAAGTGGAGGGGGTGCGCCCGCTTTTCTTGAGTTCGTCCGTCAAGGACGACAACGCCTTGCTTGCGATCGATGCGACCAACCCGGACATTCAACGGAACGGGGCAGTGACGATTCCCCGCGGTACCGTGCACATCTTCCGCTCCAAGCTACTCTGGGGACAAACCTGCTACGGTCGAGTCCGGATTCGCAACTACGGCCTGCACGAGGTTCGCCTGAACCTCTCGCTGGATGTCGGTGCCGACTTCGCGGATATATTCGAAGTGCGAGGTTCTCGGCGAGAGGGGCGAGGCGGACATTTACCGTCGCGGGTGCGGGGAAACGAGATCGTCTATGCTTACAAAGGGGCGGATCGGCGATTGCGCAGGACGAGAATCGTGTTCGACCCCGTGCCCGAGAGGGTGACCGAAAACATGGCGAGTTACGAGGTTAGTCTCGGGCCGGGGGAGCAGAGTGCATACCGGTATACGATTGTCTGCGAGATGGATGGCGCGGTCGGCCAAGCCAGTTTACCGCGCCGGGTTGAACAGAACTACGAGGAGGCCGCGATCCGGGCCGGCGACGAGCTGCGCAGAGAACGAGCCGAGACAGCCGATATTTTCACGTCGAACGAGCAATTCAATGACTGGTTGAATCGTTCACTAGCCGACCTCAACATGATGCGGACGGACACTCCGTATGGTCCCTATCCCTACGCGGGCGTTCCATGGTTTTGTACGGCGTTTGGGCGCGACGGCATCCTCACGGCACTCGCGTGCCTGAGCTTCAACTCGACGTTTGCCCGCGGCGTTCTTTCCTATCTCGCGGCGACCCAGGCGGAGACGGTGGACGCTGCACGAGAGGCAGAGCCGGGCAAGGTGCTGCACGAAACCCGTGATGGCGAGATGGCCTTCGTCGGAGACGTTCCGTTCCACCGCTACTACGGAAGCGTCGATGCAACGCCGCTTTTCATTGTCCTGGCCGGGGCGTACTACGCACGCACCGGCGACCGATCGTTTGTCCAGTCGATATGGCCGAACGTCCTACGCGCGTTGGCGTGGATCGATCGGTACGGAGACGTGGATAAGGACGGTTTCGTCGAGTATACGGGTAGCTCGTCCGATGGTTTGATCAACCAGGGCTGGAAGGATTCGGACGATGCGGTGTTTCATGCCGACGGGTCGATTGCCAAAGGACCCATCGCCCTGTGTGAAGTGCAGGGATATGTCTACGCGGCAAAGCGCGCGGCCGCCGAACTCGCGGCGATGCTCGGAGACGAGGCCCGGGCGACTGCCCTCGCGGCATCCGCGGACGAGCTGCGCGATCGTTTCAACGCCGTTTTCTGGTGCGACGATATTTCGACCTACGCCCTGGCTCTGGATGGTGATAAGCGTCCATGTCGTGTGCGTACTTCAAATGCAGGGCATTGTTTGTTTGCCGGAATCGCGACGAAAGAACACGCGTGGCGCGTCATGACGGCCCTTACCTCAACGGAGTCTTTCTCCGGTTGGGGCGTGCGTACGGTAGCGGCCGGCGAGGCGCGATACAACCCCATGTCCTATCACAACGGGTCGGTTTGGCCGCACGATAACGCGCTGATCGCAGCCGGCCTGGCGCGTTACGGATTCAAGGAGGAGGCGGCGCGGATTCTCACGGGTCTTTTCGATGCGTCCCTGTTTTTCGATCTACATCGTCTCCCGGAGTTGTTCTGCGGCTTTCCGCGCCGTCCGGGCGAGTCGCCGACGCTCTATCCCGTTGCCTGTTCGCCGCAGACCTGGGCGGCGTCGGCGGTGTTCCTGCTGATCGAGAGTTGCCTCGGACTCAAGGTGCGGGGTTTCGAGCGGCGGGTGGTGCTGAACAACCCGTACCTGCCTCCGTCGTTGAAATATGTCGAGATTCGAAATCTGGGTATCGGCCGGGCACGGTTGGACCTGGTGGCGACTCGCCACGAGGAGGGCGATGTAGGAGTGAATGTCACGGACCGCGATGGCGAAGTGGAGGTTATGGTTCTCAAATAGCCACGCTCAGGTGACGGCATCGTTCGTAACGTCGCCGGCTATTGACTGGCCGGATGTGAAATTAATATATTTTCCCGTTGTCCGCGTTGCCAGGATCGGCAGCCGGCTGGTACCGGTTATCTTTTCCAATTCGAACGCGGATTTCGCAACCGTTATGCAGTTGCCAGGGAATACGCAGCGCAGTGACCAAGGGTACCAAGCACTTCACGAGTTTCAACAAGAGTTGCCGCCAGCACCCGGTTCCGGGCAGATGGAACCGCGGGTGTGCGCATGATCATGCGCGCACGGAGGGTGTCTACACCCGTGATCTCGGTCTCGCGGGGTTGCCTATTGCCGCGTCTAGAAACGATCCTGCGACTCCCGCCACCTCGCGACCGCCTTGCGCAATAGTCGAAGCGCTCCATTTGTTCAGGTTCGCACGATCGGTCAGGCAAACGCCTTCGTTTCTTCTGGGTCCCGTTCCATTTAACTCGATGCGTTCGAGGTGTCCCGAATCGGACGCTGCATGGTTGAGAAATCCAACGGAGCCTCGTCAAACGGTTCCGCACCGCGCCTGGCGATGAGCGTGCCAATTCGGTCGGTCGTTTATCGCGGACGCGACGCGGTAGTCTAGTAAAGCAACGGAGTAAAACGAATGACCGAAAAAAATGCATCTCGACGAAAATTACTAAAGGTCTTGACTTCCGGCGGCGGCGTTTACGTCGGAGCGTCGACATTACCGAACACCTGGTGCCGGCCGGTTGTGGAAAGTGTGTTGCTTCCCGCGCACGCCCAGACGACATCAAGGCCGGGATCGATGCCGGACAGTCCGTATTCGATCACGTGCGAGGTCGACGTGATACCTAGCGAAACGTTCGATGGGATCTGGAACTGGCGGGTGAATGCCATCGTCACGGGTCCGGGAAATCTCGCGGGTTTCGAGCTGACTATCGTGAGCACTCTGAATGACGGTTTTGAGATGTTGGATTCTGCGTTGACCGACCCTTTTGGTCGGATTTCGGAGATATATGGGGTGGCGGATGCGTGCAATGGACAAACAAGTGTCGTGGTGGATATTGACGCGCAGGATATCGGGGTTGGCACCAGGTGTTCGGCGGACGCAAGTGACTTGGCGGATTCCTGCAATCAGGCTCCTTAGCAAAGCCGTAAACGGAGTGTTGGGGCAATTCGGGATCAAGCCTTGCATGGCGACCTTCGGCAGTTGCTGGTAGGGGGCGCCAGGAATTACATACCGAATTGCGACTTGGGATTGCGGTGATTCCGGGCGCCGCATCCCGATACCTTGTCTCGGGCATGGTCGCCGGTGACGCCCGTCCAGCGATCGCCAGACGGGCGTGTCGCGGATTGGCGGAAGGTCGCGACCGCCGAGCGTTTGAGCAACGCAGCGAGATTTCCTTGGCCAGACCCCGTCGTGGTGTTGCCGCGCTCCCGGCGGATTCGTCGGATTATTCCGGTTTCATGATCGTGGTTGGCCGTTGTCCGGTTTCCATCCAGCGCTCCAGGGCGGTCAATGGGTCAATCCTGGACTGGTCGATGCCACCCGGGCCCGGGAGGAGTCCACAATGATCCATGCCGGGAATCATGAATAGCTGCACGCTCTCGGCCAGTATGTCCTCGCCGCTGACCGCCGCTGCCTGCTCATACCACTCGAGCGTCTTGAATGGCGGGACGATCGCGTCCGCCCACCCGTGCCAGACGATCATCTTGCCGCCTGTCTTCAGGAAAGCCGAGATGTCGGGGTCGTCGGCGTTGTAGACCGCGGCCATGGTTTCGAGTCTCGGCGGATCGTTCTCGAAATCGAAGTCCAATGGAGAGTACTCGGGTCCCGGGTCCTCGGCGAACGCCATGTAGGCGCCGAAGTTCTTCGCGAATGCGGGTACCAGCTTGCCGCCGCCTTCCGGCTTGCCGGTAAGCCAGAGCCACCAGAACGGCTCCGAACCCTCCGGAATGCCGCCCGGAAACAACGACTCACCGGCCGCGTTTACGGGACCCTTGCGCCACTTGTCGATGACTTCTAGTTCCGCTTCGGTCAGGCACGTTTCGTCGCCGTCGCCCGCATCGCAAGCCATATCGGAGAGGTCGGTTTCACAGCGACGCGGGTCGTCGATCAACCCGTCTTCCTTGCCGTCTTTTACGTCGCATTGTCGCATCACTTCGTCGCCGATCAGCTTCTCCTTGCCGGGTTCGAGAATTGGACTGCCGTCCTCGTCGGTATTGGCCTGGGTGATCCAGGCCATGCTCAGTGCGACGAGACCGGTGTAGTCCATCGCCGGCGCGCCGGAGATGATTCCCTGGAACATGTCCGGATACTTGAGCGCAGCCATGTTGGCCATGCGGCCGCCGGTGGAACAGCCCTGGAAGATGTTTCGTTGGGCGGAGTCGTCGTAGTACGCCGAGACAAGCGCCGACGCCACCCGATTGGTTTCGCCAATGGACCGCCAGCCCCAGTCGCGTTCGGCGTGGGGATTGTGGTGGGCCCATCCCGCATCGATGACGCTCAGGCCGTGATGACCGCTGTCGGACGTCGCGGTCGCATAGCCCTTGCGCAGACCCGGACCCATGGCATTGATGAATGCCCCCTTGCTCTTGTCGGCGCGGCCCAGCACGCCGCAAAATCCGCCGCAGCCGGTTTGGTAGAGCATGCCGTTCCAGTTCTCGACGGGTAGTCGGACTTCGATAGAGATCGCCGGAAGCGCGGTCGCGCGAACCTCGCAATACGCGGGCAGGTCGTCGCTTGCGGGAACGATGCGGGCGGACGTGACGTATGCGGCGTCGACGACCTCGTGCCGGAGTGCTTCGCAACGATCGGTCGAATCGGCGTGAGCCGCGCCTTGTGCGAACACGCCCAGTAAGAGGGCCGACAAGACCGACCCAGGTGTAAGTAGTACCGGAACCTTGCTAACTTCGGTTTGCATCGACATCATTCCTCCTTTGGCGATTGGCGTCGATATCCCGATTCTCATCGGGAACCTTCGTGCCGTCGACGACGAGCCCTACGGCGATCGTCGACACATGAAATCATGGGCCTCTTCCTTCGTCTCGAAAATATGCGGCGCCAGTTCTCGGACGAACATTCGCCCGAGCTTCATGCGCATGAACGCGCCGGTCGCGTAGCGAGAGATGCGGGCGTAGTACTTGGCTTCCATGTTCCGCGCCATCTCCGCGTACTCATCGACCGCGTCGTCGTCGATTCTGAACGAACCGTAGTTGACGATCACGTCGACCCGGCGGCCGATCTCCCGGCAGCGGGCCTCAACCTCGTAGCGAATCGCCAGGACGTCTGCTTCCCGGCGAACGTGAAGATTCTCGAAGTTCAGGAAAAGGATATTCTGTTCGGGGTCGTAAAAAACCCGATCCTTGAGTTCGATATCGAGCAATTGCGACTTCAGACCCATGGGGTCTTCGGAGAAGATCCGCGGGTCCATCAATACGGGTTGTTCGACGATGGGCCGAAACTCCATCAGGGCCAGAATATCGCGTTCGAGATCCACGCCGGGAGCGATCTCGCTCAGAACGAGGCCACGGTCGGACAGCCTGAATACGCACCGTTCGGTCACGAACAGTACCGGTTGCCGAAGCTTGGCGGCGCGAGAGCCACTGAACGTAACTTGCTGGACCTTCTCCATGAATTTTCTTGCACGCCCTTCCTGCCGAATGGCAAGAGCGCCATTCGCTATATCGCCGTCGAATCCACCGGCGGTAAAGGTACCCGCGAAAACCGCTCGCCGGGCGCTTTGAGAGATATTTATAAACCCACCGGCACCCGCCAGGCGCGTTCCGAACCGGCTGACGTTGACGTTGCCCCGGCTGTCACACTCCGCCATGCCGAGGAATGCGACGTCCAGTCCGCCGCCGTCGTAGAAATCGAACTGTTGGTTCTGGTCCAGTATGGCCACCGTGTTGGTGGCGGCGCCGAAGTTGAGTCCGCTCGCAGGCAGTCCGCCGACGACGCCAGGCTCCGCGGTCAAGGTAATGTAGTCGAGCAGTCCCTCCTCGGCCGCGACCGCGGCAACCCCTTCGGGCATTCCGATGCCGAGATTGATCACGCCGTTCGGTGGGAGTTCGAATGCGCAGCGCCTGGCGATGATTTTTCGAACGTCGAGGGGCATTCGCGATACCGATTCGAGAGGCACCGAGATTTCGCCGGAGAACGCCGGGGAGTAGTCCGTTGCGTAGGTTTGCCGGTGATTCTCCTGGGAGGCCACGACGACGCAATCGACCAAGGCGCCGGGGATCTTTACCTGGCGCGAATGCAATGAACCCTGGCGAGCGATACGCTCCACTTGCGCGATCACGATACCGCCGCAGTTGCGTGCTGCCATCGCCATCGCCAGGTTGTCCAATGTCAACGCCTCGCGCTCCATGGAGATGGAGCCGGACGGATCGGCCGTCGTACCCCGGATAAGGGCGACATTGATGGGAAATGCCTTGTAGAAGAGCATCTCGCCGGCATGCGTTTGAGTCACCTCGACGAGGTCTTCCGAGGTCGCGGCGTTGATCCTGCCGCCCTCGAGCCGCGGGTCGACGAAGGTCTCCAGCCCTACGGGAGTCAATATTCCCGGCATTCCCGCGGCAATCGCGCGAAAAAGGTGGGAGATACATCCCTGCGGCAGGTTGTAGGCTTCTATCTTCCCTTCAACGGCGAGACGGCTGACCTTGGGGATAAGGCCCCAGTGCCCGCCGATGACGCGCTTGAGAAGGCCGTCGTGTCCAAGTTTGTTCAGGCCCCTGTCTTTTCCGTCGCCCTGGCCGGCGGCGAAAACGAGCGTCAGGTTTCGGGGTGAACCGGTTTGAAGGAAACGGGCCTCGAGACCGCTCAACAGTTCGTCGGGTGTACCGATTCCAACGAAGCCGGAAGTGCAGATCGTATCCGAATCCTGAATGGTCGCTATCGCGTCTTCCAGTGAGACAACCTTGTTGCCCATGATCGCATCCTCGCCGCCTAGGTTCTTCGTCGAATCGGGGTTATCGCCGACTCGTCGGTCGCCGCGCTCCTGGAGTCGTCACCGCTTCCTGGCCGTGGATGTCAACTTGCCGAGGTTGTTGAGCGCCTCCTGATACAACTGCTGGAAAGCGCGTACGGTTTTGAGTTCCTGGTTCGGCGGGGTGTCGAACTCGCTCGACCACTCGACCGTGGACGTCCCGTCGCCGTTGTCGGAAACGCTCACGTGAACGGTGCAGTTGGTCAGCGCGAGAGGGCTGTCGACGACCGAGTAGGTGTACGTGCGCGTACCGTCGTCCAACGATTCCAGGCGCTCGACGAACACGCCGGCACCCTTGGCGTCGATGGTGCGTTCGCTCCCGACTCCCTCTCCCGTTGTTTCTATCGTCTCGATCAAGGGATTCCACAGGGCGATCTGTTGAAAGTTACTGATGGCCTTCCAGACCAGGTCGGCGTCCGATGCGATGTCCGATTTCAATACGACCTTCGACATGGTTGTCCTCCCGTCGTTATTCGTAGACCAGGGCCGGAAGCCAGGTGGAAATTGAGGGGAATGCGTACGTGATGACGAGCCCCAGAACCTGCAAGCCGATGAATGGCGTGACGCCCTTGTATATATGCCTCACGGTCACGCCCTCGGGCGCGACGCCCTTCAGATAGAAAAGCGCGAAGCCGACCGGAGGCGTAAGAAACGACGTCTGAAGGCAGATCGCGACGAGGACGACGAACCAGATCATTCGCGCCGCTTCGTCCGCCGGACCGACGTCGAGTCCCGGAACGACCAGGGACACGAACGGCAACACGATCAAGGTGATCTCTATCCAGTCCAGGAAAAACCCGAGAACGAAGATCAAGATCAATATGCTGATCAATATGCCGTCGTCATTGAAGGGAAGGCTCGTCAAGGCGTGTTCAATGAACTCCTCCCCGCCCAGCGACTGAAAAACGAACGAAAATGCCGTCGCGCCTATGAAGATCGCGAAAATGAAGGCAGTAGTTTTGGTCGTCTGTTCGCACACTTCGCGAATGACAAAAACGTTCAATTTTCGTTTGACAAGCGCCAGCATCGTTGCACCGAAAGCGCCGATGCCGGCCGCTTCGGTCGGCGTCGCGATACCGGCGAAGATGGAGCCCAGGACGGCGGTGATCAACAGCGCGGGAGGAAGTATCGATCCAAGGACGCCGAACAGGTCACCGATGGCCAGCGTCCGGGCCTCGTGGGGGACGGGTGCGGTCTTCCGCGAAACCGTCGCGATGACGACTTCGTAGACAAGATACAGAACGCCGAGAAGCACGCCGGGCAGCAATGCGCCCATGAACAGTCCACCGGCGTCGACGCCGGGTGTGCGGTCGGCCATCAACACCAGCATGATGGAAGGGGGAATGATGATTCCGAGCGCGCCGGTCGCGCATATGACGCCGGATGAGAACGCGGGATCGTAGTTGTTCTTCATCATGACGGGCATGCCGAGGAGCGCCAGGAGTACGACGGACGCGCCGATGATTCCCGTCGATGCGGCGAGCAGGATCCCGATCAGCGTCACGGTCAACGCGTATCCGCCGGGTACGCGGCCGAACACCTTGACGAAATTCTCCATCAAGTCACCCGCGATCCCCGACCGGTCCAGCATCAATCCCATGAAGATGAACATGGGCAGGGCGACCAGCACCCAGTTGCTCATGATGGTCCATATTCGCTGGATCACCACACTGAACTGTTGAAAGTCCATGCTGTAGAAGCCGTCGGACAACTGTGCGTCGAAGACGGTGGCAGCCAACAGCGACATGGTCAATGCGACCCCGCCCAGCACCCAGGCAACCGGGAAACCCGTGAAAAGGATCACAATGAATCCGATGAACATGCCCACGCACAGGATTTCGTAAAATTCCATGCCCATGGTCTACTCCTTGCCCGCTTGGTCGTCGGGCCTGGTGAGGCACGCGATGCAGCGGTGCAATCTCGACAACGCAGAAAGACTCAACAACCCGAAACCGATGACGAGAGTGCTCTTGATGATCCAGTAATGGGACAGGCCGGCGGGGGAGGACGAGCGCTCTCCATCGACGAATGCCTTGACCACGAATGGCCACGCGAAGTAGAGCAGAACGGCAAGGAACGGAAGGAGGAAGACCAGGGTCCCGATGATTTCGATCCATGCCTTGGTGCGCAGGCTGTAGCGTTCGTAGAGCAGATCGACGCGTACGTGATCGTCATAGGCCATGGTATAGGCAAGCCCGAGAAGGAACAGTGCCGAGTAGATGTGCCACTGGATCTCCTCGAACCGGACACTTCCCTGGCCGAGGGCGTTTTTCATGAACACGTTGACGCAAATGACCGCCATCAACGCGATCCAGAACCACGAAATCGCGGAGCCGAGTTTTTTCGTCACGTTGTCCACGGCCCGGGAGAATCCCGTCTCGGGGAATTCGCCGTGGTGCACGATGTATTGCAGGTCGTCGGGTTCGTCGTGTGAGATGGCGCGCTCTTCCGGCGTTTTGTCGTCAGGCTCCATGGGTAATCTCCGCGGTCACGGTTGGTCAACGGACGCAACGAGGCTGCCGGCCGAGGCGTTCAAGTCGCCTCGGCCGGTCATGCAACGCAGGTGCCTATTGTTCGGAGTCGAAATCGCGCGGGAGATACGCGAGGGACTTCCAGGTGCCGTAACTCTTGGTGAATTCCTTTTGGCTTTCGTAGACCCTCTTGAAGTCCGCGTCAGCCTCGGCCTGTTCGTTCATCACTTCGTCGGTCAACGACTTGAGAGCCTTCAACATTTCGACAGGAACGGTCTCGGGTTGAACGCCCTGGTCCTGGAATCCACGGATGACCGGACCCTGGATCGATTCACCGCGGGACAGGCTCAGCAGTGTCGTGGCGGTGCACGCGCTTTTGAACATGGCGCGGGTCTGATCCTCCAGGCCGTCCCAGGTTTCCTTGTTGACGATCAGGTGAAACGCCGTGTAAGTCTGGTGCCAACCCGGAAAGTAGTTGAACTTCGCGACCTTGTAGAAGCCGAGCTGCTCGTCGACCGCCGGCATGGAAAACTCGGTCGCGTCGATGGCGCCTTTTTCAAGAGCCTGGAAGATTTCCGATCCCGGCAGAAGCGTGACGGAGGCACCGGCCTTCTGCATCACTTGACCACCCAGGCCGGCGAAGCGGATCTTGAGACCTTTCAGGTCTTCCATCGACTCGATTTGCTTTCGAAACCATCCCGCGGTTTCGGGTCCGTTTATTCCGCAAAGAAGCGGCACCACGTTCCGGCTGCCGTAGATCTCGTTGGCCAATTCTTCGCCGCCACCGTTGTACCACCACGCGGTGTACTCCCAGGGCTCCATTCCGAACGGGCGGGCGGCGAAGAGAGGCGAGGAGGGGATCTTCCCCGCGTCGTAGCCCATCCAGGTGTATCCGGCTTCGATGGACCCGTTCTGCACGGCGTCCGTCAACTCCAACGCGGGAACGAGGTTGCCCGGTTCAAAAATCTTGAACTGTATTGCACCGCCCGAAACGTCCTTCAAGAGATCGGCGACGATTTGTGCGTTCTCGCCGAGCGCCGGCAAGTGCGAAGGGAAGGCGTTGGGCACCTTCCAGCGAATCTTGTCGGCTGCTTCCGCGACCGAGCCGGCGAGCAACGTCACGCCGATGGCGAGGGCTGCGGCGCCGGCAAGTGCGTTTTGGCCAAAAGTCTTCAAGTGATCGAACTGGTTTGAACCTGTCATGGCGAGGCGACTCCCATAGTGAAAATATACTTGTAGATAGCGCGCCGACACGCGCGTGCTCCGGTCGAACAGCGAGGCGAAGGCGGTCACTTGCATTTTGTAAGCGGGCGGCTTGTCGGGCCGCGTCATTACCTGGACATCTCCGTGTCGCCTTCGTCCTCGGTCACGCCGTGGCGGCTTGCCCCGGAAATGGTCGCAATACTTGTGCCAAGTGACGCTTGATTCCGTAACTCTCTGTTATCAAGCGGTAAATGGTCGTCGGTACGGGGAGGCGGCTTGATGGATATGCGTCCGGCGACCGGGCACTGTCGAGGGTGTCGGCTGTAAGAGGCTGAAAAGTCGAAGAGAATTGTCTGTCCGAAAATCGGACACAAAGTGTGCAAGATCAGGACAGATTGTGTTCTTCCAGTTTTTTATAGAAGGTCGAGCGGGAAATCCCGAGCATTCGCGCCGCCAGGGCTTTCTTACCTGAAGATTTCTCCAACGCATCCAGGATTGCCGCCCGTTCGAGGTCCGCGATTCGCTCGGCGAGTGTATTCGATTCGCGCGTGCGCCGGACCGCCGCGGACCGGGGGCGCGTATCGAGGTTCGGCAGGAGCGAGGCAACCTGGTCGGGCCCGAGCACGTCGTCGTCGGTCGTGACGCACGCTCGCTCCAGCACGTTCTGCAGTTCCCGAACGTTTCCGGGCCAATCATATTCGTACAGCATCGACAGCGCGCCGCTGTCCATCTCCTTCGCCGGCATGCCGTTACGCAATCCGATTTTTTCCAGGAGGACCTCGATCAGTTGAGGCAAATCCTGGAGGCGGTCGCGAAGCGGCGGAATGTTCACCTGTAAAACGTTCAGGCGGTAGAACAGGTCCTTCCGGAATTGGCCGGCCTCGACCTTGGCCTCGATATCGTGTGACGTTGCCGCGATGATGCGAACGTCGATACGGCGAAGATCGTTTGAACCCACCGGTTCGATGGTGTTCTCCTCCAGCGCGCGAAGCAGCTTCACCTGCAGGTGTATCGGCATGTCGGCAATCTCGTCAAGAAACAGCGTTCCGCCGTTCGCCACGGCGAACTTTCCCGGACGGCCGTTTGTCGCCGCGCCCGTATACGCCCCCGGAGCGACGCCGAAAAACTCCGCTTCCATAAGACCCTCGGGCACCGCCGCCACGTTGACGGCAACAAAGGGAGAAGAGGGTTCTCGCGACAACGCGTGGATGGACTGCGCCAACATCTCCTTCCCGGTGCCCGTTTCTCCAAGCAGCAGAACCGGACTGTCCGACGACGCGATCCGGCGGACTTGAGACCGTATGTCGACCATTCGCGGGCTGTTGCCGACCACGTTCGACAGGCTATACCGAGTCCGTCGCGCCGAGGCCAATTCTTTTTCCGCGGCGTTGAGCCGATCCCGCAATCGATCGAATTTCGAGATGAGGGGCTTCAGGTAGTCGAGGCTGTCATACAACACGAACCCGACCGCGCCGATCAACTTGCCGCTGTCTCCATGCAGTGGTAGCCGGCTGACCACGAAATGCTGGTCTTGAAACCTCATGATATCGACCGGAATCGGCTGGCCTGAATCGACCACCCGGCGCATCAGGCTCTCCGGGATCACCTGCTCGATTTCGCGTCCGAGCACATCGGATTCCTCGGGAATGCCCAGTAGCGCGCGATACTTTTCATTGATCCAGACGATTCGCGCGTTGCGATCGACGGATATCGCGCCTTCGCACATGTTCTCGAAAATTTCGAACAGCCCGGTAACGGCGCGCGATTGAACCTCGTTGTCCAGCTGCAAGTCTGACATGCCTTCCGTAACCACGAAAAACGGCGAGACCGTGATGCTCACGACCGGCCGCGGATATAACCGGACGCTACTTTATCATTGCCTCGAGGTTTGCTCACCGCGGTGGTCTTGTCCACCGTCGCGGACAGCAGGCGAAATCGGTGGCGAATTCCGGGACCGACGAGGCAAACGGGAAGTTGCCGCGACGTGGCCGCACAACGGCAGCGGGACGGTCAACGGACACGATTCCGACGTATTGCTTGAGCCCGATGGCAAAAGCGTCACCGGATACAGATTGACGAGACGCCGCTTCCGGCTTTACCCGCGAGAGCAGGCGAAGACGGTCATCTCGCGATCATGGCCGTGGTGCGTGAATCCGGGCGGGGAGTCCCCGCTGACATTATCGAGGCGTTTTCGGCGGGACCGCCAATCCGGCGACGATCGTACCCCTGGGCACGAACGCGGGACGCACCCGACGGCTCGCCCGGATTTTCCGTAGCGGTGCGCCGGATTGCTCAAACCCGGCCCTGGGAGGTGAACCCGGGTGTCCGAATGCATAGCGATTTCGCGCGGTCGGGTCGAACCGCCGGGCCTCGGCGCGCGCGGGCGAGCACGGGTCCGCACGGATTCGGCGTCGACACCCGCCGATCGAACGACGACGGTACCACGCCTCGCGCGTCGATGGTACTTCACGTCGGGCGGATTCACCGCCGGCCCGATGATGGTATCTTTCGCACCAAATGTACCGTCGTCCGTCACACCAATACAGCGAACCACCAATGTATCATCGCACGGGACCGGACGGGCACGCGGCGTGGATGCGGCGGGCGCTCGCCGAGGCCGAGCGCGCTTCGCGGATCGGCGAGGTGCCGGTGGGCGCGCTGGTGGTCATGGGCGACCGGCTACTCGCTGCCGCGTCCAATTCGTGCGTCGGCGACCACGATGCTTCCGCCCATGCCGAGATCAACGCGCTGCGCGCCGCCGGCGCGGCATTGGGAAACTATCGTCTGCCCGGCGCGATTCTCTACGTGACCCTGGAGCCGTGCATCATGTGCGCCGGGGCGGCGGTGAACGCGCGGGTCGACACGGTGGTCTACGGCTGCGCCGACCCGGATGCCGGCGCCGCCGGCTCGGTTGCCAACATCCTGCAGACGCCGTTTCTGAACCACCGCTGCGATGTCGTCGCGGGTGTGCTCGAGGAGGAGTGCCGGGCCCTGCTGCGGGATTTTTTCCAGGAACGTCGCGGGCGCGACTGAGTTCCCGCGAGGTCGGCGCCGGCTGGAAACACGCGCGCGCCGACCCGATAGAATGAGGTCGACACCGAGTACACCGATCCGGTCGAAACCGTTGAGATGAAACGACTGTTACCGCTGTTTTTCCTGTTGCCGGCGCTCGCTGGCGCTTCCGCCGACGGCCGACTTCCCGACGTCGACATGCAACCGATCCGCGTCTCGGAGCACGTCTATTACGTGCTTGGTCAGCCGGGCATCGCCACCGACAACGCCGGCTTCGTCTCCAACGCCTCGTTCGTGGTCACCCCGGAGGGTGTGGTGGTGTTCGACACCCTCGGCACGCCGGCGCTCGCCGAAATGATGCTTCGCCATATTCGCGCGATTACCGACGCACCGATCCGCCGCGTCTACATTAGCCACTACCACGCGGACCACATGTACGGCGCCCAGGTATTCGAGGATCTCCGGGCCGAGATCGTCGCGCCGTACGGCGCCCAGCGCTACCTCGAGGGGAACGCTGTCACCGAGAGACTGGCGGAGCGGCGCGTTAGCCTGGCGCCGTGGGTCGACGACAACACTCGGATCGTCGAGCCGCACCGGTTGCTCGACGGCGAGGAGCGATTCGAACTCGGCGGCGTGGTCATGCGCGCGGTGAACGTGGGCAGCGCCCACTCGGACGGCGACATGGTGTTGTTCGTCGAGACCGACCGGGTGCTGCTGTCCGGCGACATCATTTTCGAGGGGCGTATACCCTTCCTCGGTTCGGCCAATTCCGACGTGTGGCTGGAGGTGCTCGACGAACTGGTCGAGGCGGACGTGGCCGCCATCATTCCTGGACACGGCAAGGCGGCCTCCGATCCGGAGGCGCTTGCTTCGTTGACCCGCGACTACCTCGCCTACGTACGCGAGAAAATGGGCGAGGCGGTCGAAGACTGGATTCCCTTCGACGAAGCTTACGAGCAGATCGACTGGAGCGAATTTATCGAGTACCCGGCCTTTTTCGAGGCCAACCGTGGCAACGCCTATGGCGTGTACCTGTCGCTCGAGCGCGAGTCCTTGCAGTAGTTCATCCCGGAGCGTACATGAAAAGCCTGCAGCATCCACTCACCGAAGATGGCCCCGTCGTCGGTCGCGGCGAGGCGGCCGCGTGGTGCAGGGAAATGCTGTCATCGCGGGCTCCCGAGCAGTTGGCGACGCTCGAGGATGTCGCCGCGGAACGGAGTTCCATCCTGCGCACGATCGATGCCGGCGACGAGGCGGTCGACGCGGTGTGGCTGTACACCGCGTGGGAGTTCGTCGAGATCGACGAGAAGGTGGTGGCGGACCGTTTCGGGCCGTCGCTGGCCTCCCTGGTCGCGGGTATCAAGAAAATGGACCTGATCTCCAACCTGTCGGAGGGCGCGACCACGGGCAGCACGGACGAGAACTTCCGCAAGATGCTCATCGCGATGATCGACGACGTTCGCGTGGCGCTGGTGCGTCTTGCATGCCAGGTGCAGCGTCTGCGCCGCGCCCGCGACCTGGACGTCGCCTTTCAGCAGGCGATCGGGCGCGAGACCCTGGAAGTATTCGCCCCGCTCGCCAATCGACTGGGCATCTGGCAGCTCAAGTGGGAACTGGAAGACTTCGCATTTCGCTACACCGATCCCGAAACCTATCGCGACCTGGCGCGGCGTCTCGCCGAAAGGCGGGTGGATCGAGAACGCTACATCGACGAATTCATGAACGTCATTCGTCATTCGCTGCGCGAGACCGGGGTCGACGGCGAGGTGGCCGGCAGGCCAAAGCACCTGTACAGCATTTTCAGGAAAATGCAACGCAAGTCGCTGGCGTTCGACGACATCCACGACGTGCGGGCGGTACGTATCCTGGTGGAGACCGTGGCTGACTGCTACGCGGCGCTCGGCGCGGTGCACACGCGCTTCCCGCCCATACCCGGCGAGTTCGACGACTATATTGCCACGCCGAAGGAGAACGGTTACCGCTCCATTCATACCGCCGTGATCGGTCCCGGCGGAAAGGTGGTGGAAGTGCAGATTCGCACCCGCGAGATGCATGAAGAAAACGAGTTGGGCGTGGCGGCGCACTGGCGGTACAAGGAAAGCAGCCGCCAGGATCAGGCCACGGATTCGAAGATCCTCTGGCTGCGCCAACTGCTGGAATGGAAGCAGGAGGTGGGCGAGGGCAGCGAGTTTTTCGAGCAGTTCAGAAACGATACCGCCGAGGAACGCGTCTACGTGTTTACGCCGCGCGGCAAGGTCATCGACCTGCCCGGGGGCGCCACGCCGCTGGACTTCGCCTACGCCATTCACACCGACGTCGGCCATCGCTGCCGGGGTGCCAAGGTAAACGGGCGCATGGTTACCCTGAACACGCCGCTGGCGACCGGTCAGCAGGTGGAGATTCTCACGGCCCGTAATGGTTCGCCCAGCCGCGACTGGCTGAACGCCTCGCTCGGCTACGTGAAGACACAGAAGGCGCGTTCTAGAATCCAGCGCTGGTTCAAGACCGAGGACTTTGACCATAACGTCGCGGCCGGACGCTCGGCTCTCGAGCGCGAACTGGATCGTCTCGGCGCGCAGGACACGGCCTTCGACAAGTTGGCCCAGGCGCGCGGGTATCGAAAGATCGACGAGTTTCTTGCCGCCATCGGCAGCGGCGATCTGAAGATCTCGCAGGCGGTTTCGTCGCTGCGACCCAGCACCGAAAGGCGCGATACGTTGCCCGGTCCGGGCACCTCGCGCGGCGTCGCGCCCGCCGGCAGGGGCATGTCGGTACAAGGCGTCGGCAACCTGCTGACGCAGTTTGCCGCCTGCTGCAATCCGTTGCCGGGCGACGCCATCGTCGGTTACATCACCCAGGGGCGTGGCATCACGGTGCATCGCGGCGACTGTCGCAACATCGTGCGCCTGGATCCGGAGCGCCGCGAGCGTGTCATTCACATCGAGTGGGGACGGGACGAGGACGAGACGTTTCCCGTGGACATCCAGATTACCGCCTTCGACCGCAAGGGTCTGTTGCATGACATCAGCCGCGTGTTCAGCGATGCCAGCATCAACGTGTTGTCCACGGTCACCGAGTCGAACGCGCGTGATCATCGCGCCACCATGCGGCTGCGCGCCGAGTTCGCGAATGTCGAGCAATTGAGCCGACTGCTCGCCCAGGTCGCCCAGGTGCCCAACGTGCTCGACGCGCGGCGTATCGGTACCCCCGGCACCTGAGGCCGGGGCCGCGTCTTCATTCGGAATAACAATCAAGAGAAATTCGCATGACACGACAAGACAATTCGCTGCCCGCCACGGCACGCGACGTGCTCGATTACTGGATCGGCGATGCCGATGACAGCGCCGACGCCGCAAGGAAACGCGGATCGCTGTGGTTCGGCAGCAGCAGCGATACGGACGACGAGATTCGCCGCCGCTTCGGCGACACCATGGAGGCCGTGCGCGACGGTCGCTGCGAGGACTGGCTTGGCACGGCCGCGGGCACGTTGGCCCAGATCGTCGTGCTCGACCAGTTTCCCCGCAATCTCTATCGCGGCACGGCGGAGGCCTTTGCATGCGACGCCAGGGCGCTCGAACTCAGCCTGTCCCTGGCGGACACCGGGCGTCTCGACTTGCTGGGTTGGATGAGCCGCGCCTTTGCACTCATGCCGCTCCAGCACAGCGAAGACCCGTCGGTGCAGGAACGCGCGGTGCAACTGTTCGAAACGTTGGCACGTGACTGCGACACGCCGCACCGCGAAATCCTGGAGAACAGTGCCGAGTACGCGCGCCTGCACCGCGACATCGTCGTGCGCTTCGGCCGCTTTCCTCATCGCAATCGCGTGCTGGGCCGGACGTCGACCCCGGAGGAGACGGCCTGGCTGGCTGACGGCGCGCCGACGTTCGGCCAAGGCTGAATGATTTTATTCCTCACGCACCGGTAACGAGTGTCCGACCATCGCGCACCCCCATGGTGCCCCGCACGGCGGTATTCGAACAATTGTTGTGCAACGCAATGAAGCGTCGTTCGAGCGTCCCGTAGCGCTGTAACAATTCGTTCATAATGTGTCATACTGTGTCAACGGACGGAAACAAATCACGGTTAACATCCGCTGGTCCCAGTATTGGCAGGATGCCGGTGGGCCTAAAAAACAATCGTTTCGTCAGAGGAGTACTCCATGAATCCAACGTCTTTTCTTACCCGGGCCATTGGCGGGTTGTGCGGTGCCGCATTCGCGCTCGGCGCGACCGGCGCTTTCGCCGCGACCGAGTTGACGGTATACACCGCCATCGAAGCCGACGATCTGAAACGCTATGCGGAAGAATTCAACAAGGTCCACCCCGATATCGAAATCAAGTGGGTGCGTGACTCTACCGGCATCGTCACCGCCAAGCTGCTTGCGGAGAAGGAGAATCCCCAGGCCGACATCGTCTGGGGCCTGGCCGCCACCAGCCTGATGCTGCTCAAGGCCGAGGGTATGACCGAGCCGTACAACCCCGCTGGCGCCGACAAGTTGAACAAGCGCTTCGTGGACACCGACTCGCCGATGCACTGGACCGGGATGGACGCCTGGGTGGCGGCAATCTGCGTCAATACCATCGAGGCGGAGAAAAACAATCTGCCCATGCCCACGACCTGGAAAGACCTGATCGATCCGGTCTACAAGGGGCACGTGGTCATGCCGAACCCGAACTCCAGCGGCACCGGTTTTCTTGACGTGTCGAGCTGGCTGCAACTCTATGGCGAGGAAGGCGGCTGGGAGTTCATGGATGCGCTGCACGAGAACATCGCCTGGTACACCCATTCGGGCTCCAAGCCTTGTCGCCAGGCCGGCGCGGGCGAAGCGCCCATCGGCATCTCGTTCGCTTACCGCGGCGCCAAGGTGAAAGCGCAGGGCGCGCCCATCGAGATCGTTATTCCCAGCGAAGGCGCCGGTTGGGACATGGAGGCAACCGCCATCATCAAGGGTACCGACAATCTTGATGCCGCCAAGAAGCTGGCCGACTTCTCGGTGTCCAAGGAAGCCAACGTGATGTACAACACGGTTTACGCGGTCGTCGCCTATCCGGGCGTGGCGCAGCCTGTCGAGCATTATCCGTCGAACATCGACGAGTTGATGATCGACAACGACTTCGGCTTCGCGGCCAGCAACCGTGAGCGGATTCTCAAGGAATGGCAGAGCCGCTACGACTCCAAGTCCGAGCCGCAGGGCTGACGCGGTAATCCGGGCTCGTGGTGGAAACGTCGACGGCCGCCGCGCCAGAGCGGCGGCCGTCTTCATGTCCTCGCGAATCGAATCCAAACGACACGCTTCAGGCGTGTCCGCCAGCATCCGCGCAACGCGCCGACGAGCATGACCATTCGAACGCCTACCCGTCGTCGCCGGTCGCGGACACATTGGGGGTAGCGAAGGTTTGACGTCGAATTCCTACCTGCGCATTTCGAACCTGTCGAAAAAATTCGGTGAGTTCGAGGCGCTCAAGAATATCTCGCTGGATGTTTACGAAAGCGAGTTCGTCTGCTTCCTTGGACCGTCCGGGTGCGGCAAGACCACGCTGCTGAGGGCCATCGCGGGCCTCGACATCCAGACCACCGGCCGTATCGAGCAGGCCGGCAAGGATATATCGGCGCTGCCTCCGTCGGAGCGCGACTTCGGCATCGTGTTCCAGTCCTACGCGCTGTTTCCCAACCTCACGGTGGAACGCAACGTGGCGTTCGGCCTGGAGAACCGCGGCATGGCGCGAGCGAAGATCCGCGAACGCGTCACCGAATTGCTCGACGTGGTCGGATTGCCCGACCAGGGGCGCAAGTACCCGGCCCAGTTGTCGGGCGGCCAGCAGCAGCGCGTTGCACTGGCTCGCGCCCTGGCGACGTCGCCCGGATTACTGCTTCTCGACGAGCCGTTGAGCGCGCTCGACGCGCGGGTTCGCGCGCGGCTTCGTCTCGAGATCAAGCAACTGCAGCAGAAACTCAAGGTCACCACCATCATGGTGACCCATGACCAGGAGGAGGCGCTGACCATGGCGGACCGTATCGTCGTCATGGACCACGGCGTGATCCGGCAGGTCGGCGCGCCGCGGGACATCTATGCCGCGCCCTCCTCGGCGTTTGTCGCCGATTTCATCGGCACGATGAATTTCCTCGCCGGCCGGGTCGCCGGCGACGGCGTGGTGGAGGTTCGAGGCACGCCGTTCAGGTGCGATACCGCCGATATACCCCCGGGCGAGGAGGTGACGTTATCGATTCGCCCCGAGGACGTCATCCTCTGCAACGGTGATGCCGACGTCGTCAACGGCCTGGACACGGTGGTGCGATACGTCGAATTTCTCGGCCCGTTCTGCCGCGTAGGCCTGGCCAGCGACGTGTTCGAGGACGGCGAAGTATGCGCCGACCTGTCGAGCAACATGATGCGCGAACGCACCATCGAACAGGACGCGCCGCTCAAGGTGCGATTCCCGGAGAACCTGGTGCGCGTGTTTCCGGCGCGGAGTTGACGAACGTGGCGGCAAACGCGCAATCGCTGTCCGAGGCCATCGTCAAGCCGCGCTTGTCGCGAGACGACTGGATCATGCGCGCGAGCATGATCGTCATCGGCGCCTTCCTGCTGGTGGCGGTGGTGTTGCCGCTGTACAGCATGATGTCCAAGAGCATGGAGAACAAGGACGGCGCGTTCATCGGACTGGCGAATTTTTACGAGTACTTTTCCACTCCGTCATTATTCCTTTCCGGGGTCAACAGCCTGTGGGTCGCCGCGCTGGTAACGGTTATCGTCCTGGTTACGGCATTCGTCTACGCCTATGCGCTGACTCGTACCTGCATGCCTTTCAAGTGGTTCTTCCGCCTGGTCGCGGTCATTCCGCTGCTCGCGCCGTCGTTGCTCAGCGGAATCTCCCTGGTCTACTGGTTCGGCAACCAGGGCGTCGCCAAGGAGCTGTTGATGGGAGAGTCGATTTACGGGCCGATCGGGATCGTCATCGGTTCCGCCTACTGGGTGTTCCCGCACGCGTTGATGATCGTCATCACTGCGCTGTCGATCACCGACGCGCGGCTGTACGAGGCGGCGGCGGCGCTGCGCACCAGCGCAATACGGACGTTTTTCACCGTGACGCTGCCGGGCTGCAAGTACGGATTGATCAGCGCCGGGTTCGTGGTGTTCATCCTCGTGTTCACCGACTTCGGCGTGCCCAAGGTCATCGGCGGCAATTTCAACATGCTGGCCACCGACATTTACAAGCAGGTCATCGGCCAGCAGAATTTCCAGATGGGCGCTGTAGTGTCTGTCGTGTTGCTGGTGCCCGCGGTGATTGCGTTCGGCGTGGACCGGCTGGTCCAGAAAAAGCAGGTGGCCTTGTTGTCGGCGCGCGCAGTGCCGTTGGAGCCGAAACCCAATCGGCGCGTCGACATGCTGATGCTCGCGTTCTGCTCGTTCGTTGCGCTCCTGATCCTGCTCATGATCGGCATGGCGCAGTATGCCGCGATCATCAAGTTCTGGCCGTACAACCTGACCCTGACGCTGCACAATTACAATTTCGACCTCGCCAACGGCGGCGGTTGGGATGCGTATTTCAACTCGGTCAAGATGGCGACCTACACGGCGGTGTTCGGTACGCTGATCGTTTTCTTCGGCGCCTACCTGGTGGAGAAGGGCCGGGGCTTCAATGTCGGGCGCAACGTGTTTCACGGCTTCGCCATGCTGCCGCTGGCGGTGCCGGGGATGGTTCTCGGATTGTCCTACATATTCTTTTTCAACAATCCGTCGAACCCGTTCAACTTCATCTACGGCACCATGATCATCCTGGTGGTGTCGACCGTCGCGCACTTCTACACGGTGAGTCACCTGACCGCGGTCACCGCGCTCAAGCAGATGGACGCCGAGTTCGAGTCGGTGGCCGCCTCGCTCAAGACACCGTTTTACAAGACGTTCCTGAAAGTCACGGTGCCGGTGTGCCTGCCAGCGACCATGGACATATTCATCTACCTCTTCCTGAATGCCATGACCACGGTGTCGGCGGTGGTGTTCATCTACTCCACCGACACCCAGCTTGCCTCGGTGGCGGTGCTCAACATGGACGACCAGGGCGAGTTGTCGTTCGCCGCGGCCATGGCGATGATGATCGCCTATACCTGCGCCGGGGCGCGCCTCCTGCACTTGCTGCTGACTCGCGGCGTCATGCGCTCCAGCCAGGCGTGGCGGCAGCGCTGAAACGTCGAAATATCGCCGCGACGGCTTCGATGCGATCGGTGGAGGTACGACTCGAGTGAACGTGCCCATGAGCATCGAGACCTGCCGTGGCATCTCCGCCGGCGGATTTCACGACCTCTCCTACGTTCGCTGGGGGAACCCGGACAACCCGCGCGTCGTGGTGTGCGTTCACGGTCTGACGCGCAACGCGCGTGATTTCGACGTCATTGCCGAACGCCTCTCGGCCGATTATCGCGTGATCTGCCCGGACGTGGTCGGCCGGGGCAACAGCGGTTGGCTGGCCGACAAGTCCGCGTACCAGTACGCGCAATACCTCGCCGACATGGCCGTGGTGCTGGCCCACGCACGCGCCGAATCGATCGACTGGATCGGCACCTCGATGGGGGGACTGATCGGCATGATCATGGCAGCGCAGCCGGGAACGCCGATCCGGCAGTTGGTCCTAAACGACGTGGGGCCCTTCCTGCCGCTGGCCGCCCTGGAGCGTATCGGCGAATACGTGGGCAGCAACATGACGTTTCCGGACCTGGACGCCATGGAGCGTCACCTGCGCGGGATCTCCGAAGGCTTCGGCTCGCTCACCGACGAACAATGGCGCCACCTTTGCGTGCACGGCGCGCGACCAAGCGACGGCGGCGTCGAGTATCGCTATGACCCGGGCATTCGAACCGGTTTCGACACGCTCGACGCCGACGTGGATCTGTGGGCGATATGGGCCGGCGTGACGCAGGACGTCCTGGTGTTGAGGGGCACCGAATCCGACCTGCTAACCGCCGAGACCGCGGCGCGCATGACAGAGCGCCCGGCGCCGACGAAGATCGTGGAGTTTCCCGGCGTCGGGCACGCGCCGATGCTGATGAGCGATGAGCAGGTCGGGAGCGTCGTGCGCTGGCTGGCGCCGTGAGCCGCCCGATTCGAGGCGACCGGCGGTTCCGACCTTGAGGGACGACGTCAGCGCGGCGCCAGGCCCTTGCCCACGCGATCGAAATCTTCCTGCGCCGTCTGTGCCTCGTCGAGAATCCAGCTGATGAAGGCGGCAATGGGCGCTTCGTTTTCGCGGCCCTTTTGGCATACCACGTAGTACGCCACGTTAGAGGGGCTGAATACGTTGAAGAGCTTGACCAGGCGGCCGGCGGCGAGATCGTCGGCCACGTGGGCGCTTCGCGCCAGGGCGATGCCCTGGTCGTCGATGGCGGCCTGCACCGCCATGCCGGTATCGGGAAAGCGGGTGCCCGGCGGCAGCGACTTGATCTCGACGCCGGCGTCGCGAAACCAGTCGCGCCAACGCGGGCAAATGTCCGTGCTGTGGCGGTAGAGCAGGGGGTAGTCGAGCAGATCCTCGGGTTTATCCGGCATCTTCGCGCGCTCGAGAAAGCGCGGCGAGCACACCGGGAATACGTACTCGCGCAGCAACAGCCGGGTGTAAAGGTCCGGCCAGTTGCCAAGGCCCAGGCGGATGGCCACGTCCACGTTGGCATGCTGCAGGTCCACCATGTCGTCGGAGGTGCTGATCCACACGTCGAGGTTGCGGTGACCCGCCTTGAGCCGACCCAGCCGCGGTACCAGCCACTTGACAGCGAAGGACGTCACCATGGAGATCCGCAACGCGGCGCTTTCTTTCTGCCGATGGAGTTCGCCCAGCGTCTTGTCGAGCTTTTCGAGGAACTCGCGTACAACCGGCGCCAGCGCCTGGCCGGCCTCCGTGAGCACCAGGTTTCGGCCGCGGCGGTCGAACAGCTTGACCTTCCAGATATCCTCGGCGTGCTTGATCTGGTGGCTGATGGCGCTTTGGGTGACGAACAACTCCTCCGCGGCGCGCGTATAGCTCAGGTGACGTGCTGCGGATTCCAGCGCCCGGAGGGAGGCCGTGGGCGGCAGGCGGACGCTCATCGCGAGGTCCGGATTTGCCGACCCAACCATGAAGAATTCCTCATGGTTCGGATGACGAGAATTCGTTTGTGGTGCGCTGCAACAAACACTATATTGAGTTCACTGGGTGATGCTGGGCGTCATCCCGATTTTATTCTTGAATTCAAAGTATAAACGAGGTTTGTGAAAATGGTGCTCGAAATGCACACGCGGGTTGGACTGGCGTTCATCGCTGCCGTCTCCGTGCTCACCCTGTTGGTGGCCGTACTATAGCCGATTACTCATTGCTCACAGGAGAAACAAAATGCGTGAAAAAGTCATCAATTTGAGAAACGACGCCACTGCGCCCGTCACCGGTCTTCGCAAGCTGGTGGAGGCGTTCAAGAACTGGAATACGCGCCGCCTCGCGAAGGCCGAGCTGCGGGCGATGCCGAACTATCTGCTCAACGACATCGGCATCCGTCGCGAACTGATCGACCAGTACGTGGACGGTGCGCTTCCGCGTCGCGTGGCGAGCGTGGTTGAGCTGGACTGCAAAGCCGGCGTCACTCGCGCCAACGGCGAGGCGAAAGCCGCCTGATCCAACGTAAGAGGCCCGCATAGCCGGGCCTCTTACGTTGTGGGAGCGCCGCAATGGTGCTCATTGCGCCCGACGAACGGCGACCCGCTCGCGCCAGGCGATGTACAACCCCGACGCGGCGATCAATCCAATGCCCGCCATTGTCGTCGCCGCCGGAACCTCTCCCCAGACGAGCAGACCGAACAGCGTGGCCCACGCCAGCGCCGAGTACTCATAGGGCGCCACGACGCTCACCGGACCCACGGCGAACGCCTGGGTGAGCAGGAAATGTCCCGCCAGGGCAAGTGCCGAGGCGAGCAGCAGCACGCAGAACTGCAGTCCTGTCATGTCCTGCCAGAACCACGGCAATATCAGGGTGTACCCCACCGCCGCGCCCAGGTTGAAATTGAACACCAGGGAAAACGTGGATTCCGTGCTCGACATCCAGCGGCCGAGCAGGACCATCGCGCAGTATAGAAGGCTCGCGGCGAGGACCAGCAGGATCTGCGGCTCGAACGAGTCGGCGCCCGGGCGGGTCACCACCAGCACCCCCGCGAAGCCGACGATCACCGCGCCCCAGCGATGCGGTCCGACACGTTCGCCGAAGAACACCGTCGAGCCGATGGTGATCAGGAACACCGAGCAGAAAAACACCGCGGTGGCATCGGCGAGTGGAATGCGCTTGAGCGCAACGAAAAATGCCAGCGGCGCCAGCATTCCGACGCCGGCGCGAAGCAGGTGATGCAACGGCCGCCGCGTGATCAGCGCGCTTGCACCGCCGCGATTCCAGATCCAGGCGGTCATCACCAACAGCAGGATCCAGCTTCGCACCGCGACCAGGTGTACGACCGACATGCCGTCGAGCACCAGCCAGCGCACAGTGGCATCCATGGCGGACAGGCAGAATATGCCCGAAACCATGAGCAAGATGCCGCGCTGGGCCGTTCCCCGCGCGCCCGTGTACGAGTCAGCGACCAAGTGCCACGCCCTCGCGGCGCGGGTCCGCGCCGCCGGACAGTCGGCCGTCCTCGCCGATCGCGATCACGTGCAATCCGCTGTTCATGTCGCCGATGTCGATCTCGTGTCCCATCGACTCGAGCGCGTCTCGCAATGACTCCAGGCCGGTATCTTTCTCCAGCTCGGTCGCCCCATTGCGGTTGCCGAAATGGCCCGCGGCAACGGCCGTCTGTGGATTCATGCCATGATCCAGGATGGCGACGACGGCGTTGGCGACGTAGCCGATAATGCGGCTGCCGCCAGGGGAGCCGGCAACCAGGACGGGGCGCCCGTCCGCGTCGAAAACGATGGTCGGCGCCATGGAGCTGCGCGGCCGCTTGCCGGGCTCGATGCGGTTGGCCACCGCCACGCCGTCGACCGACGCCACGGGCGAGAAGTCGGTGAGCTCGTTGTTGAGCAGGAAGCCGCGTGTCATCAGGCGGCTTCCGAAGCCCGATTCGATGGTGGTGGTCAGCGACAGGGCGTTGCCGTAGCGGTCGACGATGCTCACATGGCTGGTACCGGCGAGTTCGGCGTGAAGATCGGGCGCCGGACGCTCCGACGCGTCCAGTCGCGGCGGCTGTCCGGCCGCCGCCTCCGGCATCGCGCTGCCGGCGTCGATGAGCGCCGCGCGCCGGCGCAGGTAGGCGGGGTCGAGAAGTCCGGCTATGGGTACCGGGACAAAGTCGCTATCGGCCATGTAGGCGGCGCGGTCGGCGTACGCCAGCTTCGAGGCTTCCGCGATCCGGTGTACTTCGTCCGCGTCGAACTCGCCTTCGCCGGGGGCAAAAGTGCCCACCATGCCGACGATCTGTCCCACGGTGAGGCCGCCGGAACTCGGCGGACCCATGCCGCATACGCGCCAGGCGCGAAACGGCGCGCACACCGGCGGCCGTTCGACGACTTCGTAGGCGGCGAGATCCGACAACGCGATGGAGCCAGGGCGTCTGGCGTTGACCGTGTCGACGATATCCCGGGCGATCTCGCCGGAGTAGAACGGTGCCGAGCCCTCGGTGGCGATGGTCTCGAGCGTGACCGCGAACGCCGGGTTCGTGAGCGTGGCGCCCGCCGCCAGCGGATTGCCGGCGGCGTCAAAGAAATATTGCCGCGTGGTTTCGAAATCGGTGAGACCGCGGTCTGCCGCCTCGGCAATGGATGCGGCCATGCGCGGGGAGACGGTGAAACCGTTGCGGGCGAGTTCGATGGCGGGAGCGAGCAGTGCCGCCCAGTCTTCACGTCCGAAGCGGCGGTGCGCCTCCTCCATCAGTTTCAGGGTACCCGGGACGCCGACCGACCCGCCGCCGGTGATTCGCTGCCACCAGGGCAGCGGGTCGCCCGCGTCGTCCAGGAAACGGTCCGGCTCGATCGCCATGGGCGCCGTCTCGCGACCGTCGAGGGTGTGGAGCGACTCGTTCCCGGCGTCGTAGTAGAGCAGGAAGGCGCCGCCGCCCAGTCCGGACGACTGGGGCTCGACGAGGTTGAGCACCATCTGCGTCGCGACTGCCGCGTCCATGGCGGTGCCGCCGCGCGCGAGGACGTCGTAGCCGGCCCGGGCCGCGACCGGGTGGGCGGCGACGATCATGAATTCCGCGGCCTCGATGGGCGCCTTGTTTTCCCGTGAGTATCCGCGCTCCGGTTGCATGGACTCGGACGTCGAGACGGCGGCCGGCCACGCCGGGCCGCAGAGCAGGGCGAGCGGGACCGCCAGTGAAATGATGGTCTTCATGAAAGCCTCTAAGCGTGGATCGTTGGGCGGTGCATGGGTCGACGCGCGCTCTTGCCATGTTAGAATTCGCGCGGTCTGAAACGGTCGCGTTTCCCCGATCTCCCGCGAGCACTTCCTGGCCGGGCATCCTCGGCAGTGACCGCGTACGTGCGAAGGAGACGCCGTCCAACGAAAGGATTCTCGGCCATCTGCCCGGACCGTGCAATGAGCGGACGCCGCCGTCGGATCGCGTACCGGGCGAGGGTCCTTACTCGTTTTTCACCCAATCTCGATGACGTTCCAGTCGATGGATTATATTGCCACGAACCTCAAGGCCGACAAGTTTACGTTCCCGGTGCTCGAGCTTTTTTCCGCCGACATGGACCGGGTCGCGACCGAGGTCGGCAACAAGGTTGACCAGGCGCCGGCCTTCTTTCGCAATGCGCCTATCGTCATCGACCTGAAGTCGCTGCCCGGCGAGGAGGAGATCGAGTTTGCCGTGCTGGTGGGTCTGTTGCGATCCTTCGGACTCAACCCGGTTGCCATTCGCGGCGGCACGCAGAACCACGCCGAGTCGGCCTCGACCATGGAACTGGCGGTGCTGGCCGAGGAGCGGCGGACCGTTTCGCGCGCCACGGCAGCAGCGCAGGACGAGGGAGAACCCGGGCAGGGCGCTGAAGCCGACGACACGGCGGCCGCCGCCTCGCCCGTCAACCGCCTGCACCTGCGTCCCGTGCGTTCCGGCCAGAAACTGGCCGCGCCCAACGGCGACCTGATCGTGATTGCCTCGGCGAGCGCGGGATCGGAGCTGATCGCGGCCGGCAACATCCACGTGTACGGCGCGCTGCGCGGCCGCGCCCTGGCGGGGGTCGGCGGCGACGAGCGATGCCGTATTTTCTGCCAGCGATTGGACGCCGAACTGGTGTCGATAGCCGGTCACTACCGTATCAGCGAGGACATCGACGAATCCCTCCGCGGACGGACGGTGCAGATCTATCTCGACGGTGACAAGCTGAATATCTCGGCGCTGGGCGACTCGTGACTCGCCCGGGCGAATTCTTTACGACACCCGGCAGGGTAAAGGAGCACACTTGGCAAAGGTAATCGTAGTCACCTCCGGCAAGGGAGGCGTGGGAA
>JAUIEZ010000221.1 GCA_030429665.1 Gammaproteobacteria bacterium
GGTGGCTTCGTCCGTGACGCCTTCCGCTACCGTGATCGCGCCGATCTCGTGGGCCACTTCGTTGACGGAGCGAACGATCTTCTGGTCGACCGCCGAGTCCAGCGTGGCAACGAACAGCTTGTCGATCTTGACCACGTCGACCATCAGGCGCTTGAGGAGCGCGAACGAGGCGTAGCCGTTGCCGAAATCGTCGAGCGCGGTCCGGATGCCGTTGTCGCGCAGCCGCTCGAGGAGGGATTGTGCCTGTGACAGGTTGGACAACGCGCACGTCTCGGTGATTTCGATGCAGATTCGCGTCCGCCCGGAGTCGATGCCGCGCTGACGGATTTCGCCCAGCAGGTAGTCGGCGAACGTCGGGTCGTTGATCGAAGCGCCGGACACGTTGATCGATACCATCGGGTCGTCGGGTGTTGCACTTCGCGCCGCCACCTTGTCGAGCACCCTGGGGATCACCCACCGGTCGAGGCGGTGCATCTGCTCGAACTGCTCGCACGCCGGGACGAACTCGGCGGCAGCGACGACGGCGCCGTCGTCGCGCACCAGGCGAAGCAGCGTTTCCAGCGCCACCACGCGGCGCGCGCCGCCCAACGAGATGACCGGTTGTACGTGGATGGACAGCCTGTCCTTGTCGAGCGCCTCGCTTACCCGCACGGCCCATCGGGTCATGCCGACCTGGCGGCGATAGAACGTGTCTCCCGACCGGGCCAGGTGGTACTGGTTGCGGCCATGATGCTTGGCGGTGTAAGCCGCCCGGTCCGCGGCCTCCATGGCGCTGGTGAGGGAGGGTGTCGCGGCGTTGATCTCGGCGATGCCCACGCTGAGACGAACGCCGAGTCGTTTGCCGTCGCGGACGAACCGCAGATTCGCGACGCGACGAATCAGGCGATCGCAGGCCGCCCGCGAATCCTCGGCGGTCTGTTCGTTGAGCAGAACGACGAACTCGTCGCCGCCGACGCGCGTGACGATCCCTCCCGCACCCACTTCATCCTGAATCGTTCTGGCCACTTCCCGCAACAGGTCGTCGCCCGCGGCGTGGCCGTACCGGTTGTTGACCAGGCGGAACTGGTCGAGGTCGACGTACCACAGCGCCGACGGGGTGCCGTTGGCGCGGGCGGCATCGACCAATTCTTCGCCGACGGTCATGAGGTGACGGCGATTGAAGAGTTGCGTGAGCGGATCGCGGATCGCCAGCGATTCGAGCTCGGATTCGCGCTGCCGCAGCTTGCGCTGGGTCGCCTCGAGCCGCGCGATGGTTTCGTTGAGCCTCTCGATGGAAAGGCAGGCGGCGAGCTTGGTGGAGGTGATCGAGGCGATGATGGTGAGTACCTCGAGGTGTTCGCGGGTGTAAAACCCGGGCTGCTCGTTCTCCGAGTCGATCACGCCGATCACGCGGCCGGCGTGAATGATGGGCACCGCGATCTCGGACAGCCGCGACGCATCGTCGACGATATATCTCGGATCGGTCCGCGTGTCCTCGACGATGATCGGCCGACCGGACCGTGCCACCGCGCCGACGATGCCCTTGCCGATCTCGATGACGATGGGATCGCGAATTTCCCTGTCCGCCGGGTTCTTCGGGCCGTAGGCCGCGCGCTGTACCAGGCACCCGCGGTCAGCGTCCGCCAGGTAGATGACGCAATCATCGAAGCCCAGGTTGGCAATGGCATCGCGTGAAATGAGCCACAGCACATCCGCCAGCGAGTCCACGCGCAGCAGATCGATTGCCAGGTCGTTGACGATTCTCAGGTAGCGCGTCTTTTGCGCCAGCATGGTGTAGACCGGCTGGTCCATGCCATGCGCGGAGGGGGCGGCGAACAGCAAGCGGAAGTCGCTCTCGTCCCTTTCGTGTTGGCGTTTGCTTTCCCTGAAGGCTTGCATCGGTGGTCTCCCTGGCTCGCATTCCCAAGGCGCGATACGGCGTTGGGAAGCACTCGACGTCATGATCGGTTCGTGCCTGTGGCCGCGCATTCTACCGAAAGTGCCCCGATTGTCGTAGCGGCTGGTCGGGCAGATTCTGCCGTTCGTCGAAAGTCGGCGTCGAAGTACTTGATTTTCAACAAGAGATATTTAATTTATCGTCACGCGGCCGGCGCCGGTTCGATCCGGTGGGCCCCCGGGGCACGGTGGTCTTGCCACCGATGACTGATTCAAGGGAGTTGAGCCATGCAGAATAATATGGAGAGGCGCCGTGCCCGGCGGCACGGCCGACGCAAGTTACCTGGGACCACGAGCGGCATCGAAGGTTGCCCGACCGCCGGCGCCGACCTCCGACACCTGCCGATCGTCGACATCTCGCCGCTGTATCGTGCCGACAGTCGCGCCCGCGGCGCAGCCGTCGGCCGGCTCGGCGCCGTCGCTCACGAGATCGGTTTCCTGTACATCACCGGTTACGGCATCCGCGAGCGCGTGATCGATCGGGCGCTCGCCGCGGCGCGCGGGTTCTTCTCGCAGCCGCTTCGCTTCAAGCGCGGCTACTATATCGGTGACGCCGCGAAGCATTGCGGCTACGTGCCGACGACCGAGCGCGGCGACTACGACGACGAGTCGACACGCCGGTACGAGGCCTTCGACCTGTCCGTGGACCGGCCGGCGACGGAGTTCGACTTACGCGCCGGCAATATCCTCGCGGGCCCCAACCGGTGGCCCGACGTCGTCGGCTTCAGGCCCGCCGTCCGCCGTTGCATGGACGAACTGCTCGCCCTGGCGTACCTTCTGGTGGATGCGCTGGAAACGTATCTCGGCGTGCCCCGCGGCTGGTTCAGGGACAGGATGTCGCGGCCCATGAGCCAGCTTCGCCTGATCCACTACCTGCGCAACACCGATACCGGCGACGGCGGCAGCAACATGGGTGCGCACACAGACTACGAATGTTTCACGATACTGAAACAGTTCGCTCCCGGGCTGCAGGCGCTGAACGCGGCCGATCGCTGGATCGACGTGCCGCCCGTGCCCGGCACGCTGGTGATCAACATCGGCGACATGCTGGAGACCTGGACCGGCGGCCATTTGCGTTCCACCCTGCACCGCGTGGTCAACAACGGGCGAGAGCGATACAGCATGCCGTTCTTCATGGCCACGGACTTCGAAGCCGTCATCGAGCCGGCGCCGGGCTTCGACAGCGATTGCGAGCGGCACCGGCCGTTCGTCGCCGGAGACCACCTCGTTCGCATGCTGATGCGCGACTTCCCCTATCTCCGTCGCCGTCGCGGCGCGCGGTGGCGCGATGGAAACGGTGCGCCAGGCTTGACGAACCCTTTCGAGTTGCGAGCGCATCGCTCGTCGTGCCGCCCCGACGCACCGGTCGTTGGTGCGCGTTGTGCGGAATCCGTCGAAACGCCCGCATCGGCGGGCACGATCTGAAACGTTAAGGAGCAGGAAACATGCCGAGCATGGAAGCGATGGCGATCGTGGCGTTTTCGGGCCTGTTGTTGTCCCTGTCGCCCGGTCCCTCGATGGTGTACGTGCTGTCCCGGACCCTCGCGCAGGGCTGGCAGGCGGGGTTCGCCTCTGCCGTCGGGTTGGCGCTCGGCGGTGTGTGCCTGGCGGTCGCCGCCGCCGTAGGCCTCGCCTCACTGCTGCACGCCTCCGACATGGCCTACCAGGTGATCCGTTACGCGGGCGCCATCTATCTCGTCTACCTGGGCGGACGCTCGGTACTCGAGTCCACGTCCAACGGCCGCGCCGATGCACACGCGTCCGCCGCGCCCGTGCGGCACAGTCGGGCGCGACTCGTGCTGCAGGGCGTGATCGTCGAGATTTTCAATCCGAAGACGATCCTGTTTTTCCTGGCGTTCGTCCCGCAGTTCGTCGATACCGGCCGCGGCGACGTCGTCGCGCAGATGCTGGTGCTGGGCGCCCTGGTTCCCCTGACCGCGGTGCCATCGGACCTGGTCGTGTCGCTGACCGGCGGTGCGCTCGTTGAACGGCTGAAACGTAGCAGCCGGCTGGGCATCGCGCTGGAAGTCGCCGGCGGGCTGTTGCTGGTCGGCATCGGGGTACATCTGTTCGTCACCAGTTGACGGTCCAGCTCTTCGCCGGTCAAGGGCCGCGCGGTTGACAGGTACGATAAACCTGTCATTCTTTTGCCACGCCATGTCTTCTCCCGGGTCGGGTGCGCCCCGTCGCCTCGCCCGGTCTCCATTCGCACGGCCCGGCCGGCGGAACGTGGGACTTCGAATGACCGAACCTTTCGACATGACCGCTCGTCACGTTCTCGTGTCCGGCGCATCGAGCGGCCTGGGCAAGTTTTTCGCCGCCGCGCTGGCGAGTCGTGGCGCTTCCGTGACGCTGGCGGCGCGACGGCTGGAAGCGCTCGAGTCGGTGGCCGAATCCATTCGCGCGACGGGCGCCGATGCCCGTGCGGTGACGCTCGACGTCACCGACGAGGCCTCCGTCTGCGACGCCTTCGATACCGCGGAGTCGGCCGCCGGACCCGTCACGGTACTGGTGAACAACGCCGGCATCGCCCGCACGCGCAAGGCCGTGGATACCTCCGCCGACGAGTTCGATGCGGTGCTCGACACCAACCTGCGCGGTGCCTGGCTGGTGGCGCGTGAAGCCGGCTCGCGCATGATCGAGGCAGACACCGGCGGCAGCATCGTCAACATCGCGTCCATCCTCGCCCTGCGCGTCGCCGGTTCGGTGATGCCCTACGCCGTGTCCAAGGCCGGCCTGGTGCAGATGACGAAGGCGTTGGCGCTGGAGTGGGCGCGCCACCGAATCCGTGTCAATGCCATCGCCCCCGGTTACGTCGAAACCGAACTCAATGCCGAGTTCCTGGCATCCGAAGCCGGGC
>JAUIEZ010000222.1 GCA_030429665.1 Gammaproteobacteria bacterium
CGATCCGGAGAACGTCTTGTCCAATCCCGCGTTGCTGGTCCTCGAGGACGGCACGGTCTATCGCGGCCGCTCGATAGGTGTCGATGGCGTGTCGGTGGGCGAAGTGGTCTTCAACACCGCCATGACCGGCTACCAGGAGATCCTTACCGACCCGAGCTACGCCCGCCAACTGGTCACGCTGACCTATCCACATATCGGCAATACCGGCGCCAATGCCGAGGACGAAGAGTCGCGCCGCGTCTTTTGCGCGGGACTGATCATTCGCGACCTGCCCGTGACAACGAGCAGTTTCCGCGCCGAGAGCGACCTGCCCACCTACCTGCGCGCAAAGTCCGTGGTGGCGATCAGCGACATCGACACGCGCGCGCTGACGCGGCGCATTCGCGAGAAGGGCGCCATGGGGGCGTGCATCGCCGCCGGCTCGAATCCCGACGCCGACGCCGCGCTCGCCGCCGCGCGCGAGTTTCCGGGACTGGCGGGCATGGATCTCGCCCGCGAGGTGACCGTGGACGCGCCCTATGACTGGCGCGGAGGCAGCTGGGCGTTGGGCGCCGGGTACGCCGCCGGCGGGGAATCGCGATATACCGTGGTCGCCTATGACTACGGCATCAAGCACAATATCCTGCGCCTGCTCGCCGATCGCGGCTGCGACGTTCAAGTGGTACCGGCCACCACGCCCGCGGCCGACGTGCTGGCGAAAAAGCCCGACGGCGTATTCCTCTCGAACGGACCCGGCGATCCCGAGCCGTGCGACTACGCCATTGCCGCGATCCGGGAGATCCTCGACACGGGACTGCCCGTGTTCGGCATCTGCCTGGGCCACCAGCTGCTGGCACTGGCATGCGGCGCCCGGACGGAAAAGATGAAGTTCGGTCACCATGGCGCCAACCATCCGGTCCAGGACCTCGACAATGGCCGCGTTTACATCACCAGCCAGAATCACGGTTTCGCGGTGGACGAGAACGGCATCCCCGACAACCTGCGCGTCACTCACCGCTCGCTGTTCGACGGCACCGTCCAGGGGCTGGCTTGCACTGATCGGCCAGCGTTCTCGTTCCAGGGCCACCCGGAGGCGAGTCCGGGGCCCCATGACATCCGCGACCTGTTCGACCGCTTCATCGTCATGATGGACGAAAGAAAGTGACCCGAACGGCCGTTTGACCCGAAATCGAAGACCCACTCCCCGACCGGACCCTCAATGCCCAAGCGAACCGACCTCGAGAGTATCCTTATCATCGGCGCCGGCCCGATCATCATCGGCCAGGCGTGCGAGTTCGATTACTCCGGCGCCCAGGCGTGCAAGGCGCTGCGCGAGGAAGGGTTTCGGGTCATCCTGGTGAATTCCAACCCGGCGACGATCATGACCGACCCGGAGTTCGCGGATGCCACCTACATCGAGCCGATTCATTGGCGCGCGGTGAAAAAGGTCATCGAGCGCGAACGCCCGGACGCCGTGTTGCCCACCATGGGGGGACAGACGGGCCTGAACTGCGCCCTGGACCTGGCGCGCCACGGCGTGCTCGACGAGTTCGGCGTTGAGATGATAGGCGCCTCGCGCGACGCCATAAACAAGGCCGAGGACCGGGAGAAATTCAAGCACGCGATGGCGTCGATCGGGCTGGAGACGGTGCAGGGCGACCTTGCCCACAGCATGGAGGACGCCTATCGGGTACTCGAGCAAGTCGGTTTTCCTGCCATCATTCGGCCGTCCTTTACCCTCGGCGGCTCGGGCGGCGGCATCGCCTACAACCGCGAGGAGTACACCGAGATCTGCCAGCGGGGCCTCGACGCGTCGCCGACACGCGAACTGCTCATCGAGGAGTGCGTGCTCGGTTGGAAGGAATACGAGATGGAGGTGGTGCGCGATCCCGAGGACAACTGCATTATCGTGTGCTCGATCGAGAACGTCGATCCCATGGGCATCCACACCGGCGACTCCATCACCGTGGCGCCGGCACAGACGCTGACCGACAAGGAATACCAGATCATGCGCGACGCCTCGATCGCGGTGCTGCGCGAGATCGGCGTCGACACCGGCGGCTCGAACGTTCAGTTCGGCGTCGATCCGAAAACGGGCCGCATGGTCGTCGTGGAAATGAACCCGCGCGTATCGCGTTCCTCGGCGCTCGCCTCCAAGGCGACCGGCTTCCCCATTGCCAAGGTGGCCGCCAAGCTGGCCGTCGGCTATACGCTCGACGAACTGCGCAACGAGATCACCGGCGGTGCCAGCCCGGCGTCGTTCGAACCGACCATCGACTACGTGGTAACGAAGATACCGCGCTTCGATTTCGTGAAGTTTCCGCGCGCCAACGCTACGTTGACCACGCAGATGAAATCCGTCGGCGAAGCCATGGCCATCGGTCGAACCTTCAGGGAGTCGCTGCAGAAGGCCATTCGCAGCATGGAGATGGGAAATTACGGCCTCGAACCGATGCACCACACCTTGGGCGATACCTACCAGGATCAAAAGGCGATCGCGCAGAAGCTGTCGAACCCGGGGGCGGACCGACTTTGGTACGTTGCCGACGCTTTTCGTCATCACATGGAACTCGACAAGGTCTTCGAACTCACCGGCATCGATCCATGGTTCCTCGCGCAGATTCGCGACCTGGTCGCTACCGAATCGGCGCTTTCGCAAGTCTCCCTCGAGGATATCGACGCCGAGCAGATGTGGCGTCTGAAGCGCGACGGGTTTTCCGATCACGCCATCGCGCGGGTCGTCGGCGCGACCGAAACGCGGGTGCGCGAGCATCGCCACGCACTGGACGTGCGTCCGGTATTCAAGCGCGTCGACTCCTGCGCGGCCGAATTCGCCACGCCGACCGGTTACATGTACTCGACCTACGAAAGCGAGTGTGAGGCGAATCCCGACGACACGCGAAAGATCATCGTCCTGGGCGGCGGGCCCAATCGCATCGGGCAGGGGATCGAGTTCGACTATTGCTGCGTTCACGCGTCCCTGGCGCTCAAGGAAGACGGCTTCCAGACCATCATGGTCAACTGCAACCCGGAGACGGTTTCCACCGACTACGATACGTCCGATCGGCTGTACTTCGAGCCGCTCACCCTGGAGGACGTGCTCGAGATCATCCACGTGGAGAAACCCTGGGGCGTGATCGTGCAGTACGGCGGGCAAACGCCCCTGAAGCTCTCGCGAGAGCTGGAGCGGGCGGGGGCGCCGATTATCGGCACGCCGCCCTCGGCGATACACGATGCCGAAGACCGCGAGCAGTTTCAGACGCTGCTCAACCGCCTCGACTTGCGCCAGCCCCCGAACCGCATCGCCTCCAGTCCGGCGCGCGCCCTAGAGCTGGCCGAGGAGATCGGCTATCCGCTGGTGGTGCGTCCGTCCTACGTGCTCGGGGGCCGCGCCATGGAGATCGTGCACTCGCGCGAGGACCTGGAAAACTACATGCTGGCGGCGATCAGTGTCTCCAACGACTCGCCGGTATTGCTCGACCGGTTCCTTTCCGACGCCATCGAGGTCGACGTCGACGCCATCTGCGACGGCGAGGCGGTCTACATCGGCGGTATCATGGAACACATCGAGGCCGCCGGCGTGCACTCCGGCGATTCGGCCTGTTCCCTGCCGCCGTTCTCGTTGTCGGCGGATGTCCAGGCCGAGCTCAGGCGCGAGACCCACGACATGGCCATGGCACTGGGCGTCCGCGGTCTGATGAACGTACAGTACGCCATCAAGGACGGCGAGATTTTCGTGCTGGAGGTCAATCCTCGTGCCTCACGCACCGTGCCCTTCGTGTCCAAGGCCACCGCAAGACCGCTGGCGAAAATAGCCGCGCGCGTGATGGCGGGCACGAGCCTGGCCGGGCAGGGCATTGTGGACGAAGTCACGCCCCGATACTTCAGCGTCAAAGAGGCGGTGTTTCCGTTCATCAAGTTTCCGGGCGTCGATACCGTTCTCGGTCCCGAGATGAAGTCGACCGGTGAAGTCATGGGCGTCGGTCGCACTTTCGGCGAGGCGTACAACAAGTCACAACAGGCGACCGGCGCATACCTGCCGCTGTCGGGCAAGGTGCTCATCAGCGTCAACAAGGCAGACCAGGCCCAGATCGCACCGGTCGCGCGTCGTTTCGCCGATGCCGGGTTCGAATTGGTGGCAACGCGAGGCACCGGCGCCGTACTGCGCGACGCGGGGCTCGCCGTGTCGCTGGTCAACAAGGTGGCCGAAGGGCGTCCTCACGTGGTCGACAGCATCAAGAACGGCGACTACGACCTGATCATCAATACCACGGCGGGCAAGCAAAGTCTTGCTGATTCATATACCATCCGCCGTGAGGCGCTCAATCACGCCGTTACCTATTTCACCACCCTTGCCGGCGCACGCGCCGCGGCCGATGCGCTGAGCAGTTCGGGAGAAATTCACGTGGAACGTTTGCAGGACCTGCACCGGGAGCTGGTATGAACGATCGTGTCGTGCTGACCCGCGAAGGCGCCGATCGACTGCGCGGCGAGCTCGACCGACTGAAGAAGGTCGAGCGACCGCGCATCATCCAGGCCATCGCCGAGGCGCGCGCCCATGGCGACCTGTCGGAGAACGCGGAGTACCATGCTGCGCGCGAGGAACAAGGTTTTATCGAGGCGCGCATCCGTCAACTCGAGGGGAGCCTGTCGGGCGCCGAGGTGGTCGATCCCGTCGCGCTCAACGCCGGTACCAAGGTAGTGTTCGGCGCCCACGTCACGTTGTACGACATCGACACCGAAAATGAGACGCGCTACCAGATCGTCGGCGAGTTGGAGGCCGACGTTTCGCGCGGGCAGATCTCC
>JAUIEZ010000051.1 GCA_030429665.1 Gammaproteobacteria bacterium
TTTTCTCCTCATCGCGATTGAGCCTTACCGGGATCCCGCGACCCTCGGGATTTCGTATAAACTGGTCGAAGTCGGCTTTGCGTTTTCCCTCGCGGTCTGGATCAGCCGGGACTCGGCCCGGAAGGCGAAATGGCGGGGCGTGGCCGGTTCGCGGGTCTCGATGATCCAGAACACGGGTCGACCGGCGGGCCCGAACGCGCACATCCGCTGGGTCGGAAAATCCTCGTTCCACTCGGCGGTCAACTCCATCTGGACGTGGTAACCCAGCGCGCCAAGCGCGACCTCGTAAAAGGACCGGGTCGCGGCGTAGTCCGTCGCGTAGGTGCTCAGGTGGTCGATCATGGAACCTCTCCCCGCCGACGACAGCATTAAAGGCCAGAGCCGGGCCGGCAGGTACCGTACTCGAGTTCCGTGGTGGCCGTTACGTTGAACACGAATCGCTCGGTACCGCGCGTGCACTCGATCGCGCCGTTCTGACCGGGCGGACCGTCGTAGTCGCCCCAGATATCGCGTCCCAGCGACTGGTTGGGATGCAGTGCCAGCGGCTCGCCATTGAGGCTGCACGCATCCATGCCGTTCATCCAGTGGCACAACACGATGGCGACACCCTGTCCGTCCCAGGCGGCGGGGTTGTAGTGACGAAAATCGCGCGATTCTTCCGCGGCGCCCTCGGCCGCCTCCCGGGTCTCGCCCGCGTCGCCTTCGTCGCCGCAGTCCTCGGCCAACAGGCCGCCCGAATCGACACCCAGCCCGATGTCCTTGGGCAGGTCGCCGTCGGGATCGGCGGCGTCCCCGGCATCGTCGTCGGCCTCCGACTCGTCGTCGACCGGTACCGGCTCGCGAATGACGAAGTCGATGCTGTCCGCGTCAACGTGCAGGCCATTGCTCACCACTAGCGTGGCCTGGTAGCGGCCGGGCGCGAGGTCGTCGATACAGGGAAACTCGCCGGCGCGCTCGAACGCCTCGCCCGCCACTCTCCAGCGGTGGGTCAGCACCATTCGCGAGGGTTCCGTGGACCGGGAGCCGTCCAGCCGCAAGCGACCCGAGCTGGAGCGCGAAACCCCGGCGACGGCACGGGGACGATCGGGCAGGACCTGCGAGTCCTCGGCGTCGAGCCGCACCACGTCGTCCACCAGCGTGAACAGTCCCGCACGCCGCACGACCGGGGACTGGGTGAACTGGATGCGCACCGACCGGCCGCTGAAGCGCCGCGTGTCCACGTAGTGAGTGGTGAAGGCGCCGTTGGCCGGCCGCTCATGGCAGGCGCCCGCAAGCGATACCACGCTCGTGGTCAGGCCCACCGCGGCCAACTCGGTCCCCGCCTCCGCGTCGAGAATGCGCACGCTGAAAGAGACCGGCATGTCCGGCAGGCGGGCGCCTTCGATACGCTCGGTGAGCGCCCTGAAGGCAACCCCGATGCCGGCGGTGAACGGCGCCGACGTGAGCATGCCGGCCGAGTCGGGGTCACCGTCGGCGTTGCCGCGAATCAAGCCGGCGTGATTGCCGGCGAACACGATGCCGGTGGTATCGAAGTCGGAAAAGCACTCACCCTGGGTCACCACGCCGGCCACGCCGTCCAGGCGGCTGCTGGCGCTCCAGCCGGCCAGCGAGCCGGACTCGAAGTCGCCGTCGGCCAGAGGGGTGGCCGCCGGGGCGGCCGGCGACATCGTGATCGTCACCATCCATAGAAACCGCCGCACGCCGTCGCATCGAATCACGTCGCGCAATCTCCTTATTCACGAGAGTCTTTCATTGTAACCAAAAGCCCGCACGCGATATACCGCCCCGAGTGACATTGGGTAACCCGCCGCGCGGCCCCACATTCACTCTATTCGCGCCGAGTCAGCGGCACGTCGGCGCGGCCACCTCGAGAATAACGATTTCGTGAGATCCACGCGCACCGAAATGCCCGACGGGCGTCGCGACGACATCGCCACGCTGAAGACGCTGACGCCGTTCCTGCTGCGACACCGCTGGCGCATCGGCGTCGCCCTGGTGTTCCTGGTGGCCGCCAAGCTCGCCAACATCGGCGTGCCGCTGGCATTGAAATCGATCGTCGATTCACTCGACGTCTCCGGCACCGGCGAGGTGCTGGCGGTCGTGCCCGTGGCGCTGCTGATCGGCTACGGCGTGCTTCGTTTGTCGACCATCGTCTTCCAGGAGCTGCGCAACGCGGTATTCGCCCGAGCCGCCCAGCAGTCGACCCGCGAGATCGGCTTGAAGGTGTTCGAGCATCTGCACGCGCTGTCGCTGCGCTTCCACCTGGACCGCCAGACCGGCGGCGTGTCGCGCGACATGGAGCGGGGCAGCAGCAGCATCACGCAGTTGCTCAACTACCTCGTGTTCAGCATTTTCCCGACCATCTTCGAGATCGTGGTGGTGTGCGCGATCCTGCTGGTGCAGTTCGACGCGTGGTTCAGCGCCGTCACCTTCGCCACCGTGACGATCTACTTCGTCTACACCTGGAAAGTCACCGAGTGGCGGCTGAAGTTTCGCGTGGAGATGAACAAGGCCGACTCGCTCGCCAATACCACGGCAATCGATTCACTGATCAACTACGAGACGGTCAAGTACTTCGGCAACGAGAAGCTCGAGGCGGAAAAGTACGATCGCAACCTGCGTCGCTGGCAGACCGCCTCGGTGAAGAGCCACGTATCGCTCGCGCTGCTGAACACGGGACAGGGACTGATCATCGGCACGGGCCTGACCATCCTGCTGATCATGGCCGCCAGCCAGGTGGCCGCCGGCGCCATGACCCTGGGCGACTTCGTCATGGTCAATGCCTTCATGATCCAGCTCTACGTGCCGCTGAACTTTCTCGGCTCGGTGTTCCGCGAGATCAAGCACTGCCTCACCGACATGGACAAGATGTTTTCGCTGCTGGACGTAAAGCGCGAGATCACCGACCGACCGGGCGCGAAGCCGCTGGACACGGGCGACACGACGATCCGCTTCGAGCACGTCGATTTCTCGTACAACCCCGACCGGCAGATCCTCGACGACGTGGATTTCGCCATCGGCGCCGGGCGCAAGGTGGCGGTGGTGGGTCCGAGCGGCTCCGGCAAATCGACACTGGCCCGGCTCCTGTTCCGCTTCTACGACGTGGGCGGCGGGCGCATTACGATCGGCGGCACCGACATCCGCGACGTCTCCGCCGACAGCCTGCGGGCGGCGATCGGCATCGTGCCCCAGGACACCGTGCTGTTCAACGACACGCTGCGCGCCAACATTCGCTACGGTCAGCCCGACGCCGACGATGACGAGGTCGCCGAGGCGGTACGCTCGGCAAGCCTGGAATCGTTCGTCGACAGCCTGCCCAGGGGACTGGACACGGTCGTCGGAGAGCGCGGCCTGAAGTTGTCGGGCGGTGAAAAGCAACGCGTGGCCATCGCGCGAACCATCCTCAAGAACCCGCCCATCCTGATCCTCGACGAAGCGACGTCGTCCCTGGATTCTCACTCTGAACGCAGCATCCAGCGCGCGCTCGACCGCGTCGCCAGCCAGCGCACTACCCTGGTCATCGCCCATCGCCTGTCCACTGTCGTCGACAGCGACCTGATCGTGGTGCTCGAGCGCGGCCGCATCGTCGAGCGCGGCACGCACGATGCATTGCTGTCCCAGGGAGGCGCCTACGCCAGGCTCTGGCGGCTGCAGCAGCGCGAGGAAGAAGAAGACGAACCCGGCCTGGCGTTGGGCGAGGCGACCTTGCCGGAATCGCGCCGCTAGGACATCACCGCCACCACCGATCCGGTCATGGTGGTCGCCAGGGTGCCGGCCACGATCGACTTCATGCCCAGGGCGATGATTTCCGCGCGGCGCTGCGGCACCAGCGTCGTCAGACCGCCTATCATGATGCCGAGGCTGCCGAAATTGGCAAAGCCGCACATGGCGTAGACCATGATCAGGCGACTGCGCTCGGACAACACGCCGTCCGGCAGGGCGGCCAGGTCCAGGTAGGCGATGAACTCGTTGAGAACCGTCTTCGTTCCCATGAGGGCGCCGGCCGCGCCCGCCTCGCTCCACGGCACGCCGGCGAGCCATACCAACGGCGCGAACAGGTAGCCGAACAGGCGCTGAAGGGTGATCGGCTCACCGCCGATGTCCGGCAACAGACCGATGAAACGATTGGCGAGGCTTACCAGGGCTACCAGCACAAGCAGCATGGCGACGATATTCAGGTACAGCTTGAGCCCGCCCATGGTGCCGCGGGTGACGGCGTCCATGGCGCCGGCGGAATCGTCGGGCGCGAGCGTAGCATCCGACCGCGCGGCCTCGCCGGCCGGCACCATCAGCGCTGCCACCAGCAATGCCGCCGGCACGCTGATGATGGAGGCCGTGAGAATGTGACCCATGGCGGCGCCGATCACCGGTCCGAGGATGGTGGCGTACAGCACCAGCATGGTGCCGGCGATGGTGGCCATGCCGACGGCCATCAGCGCAAACAGTTCGCCTCGGTCCAGGCGCGCGAGGTAGGGCCGCACCAACAACGGCGCCTCGACCATGCCGACGAATATGTTGGCGGCGGCGCCAACACCGGTGGCGCCGCTCACCCGCATCGCCCGCCGCAACAGCCGGGAAAACGCGTTGACCACCACGGGCATGATGCGCCAGTAGTAGAGCAGCGCCGAGAGCGCGCTCATCACCATCACCAGGGGCAGCGCGCGAAAGGCGAGAATGAAAGCGGCACCCGGGGCGGACTCCTCGAACGGCAACGGCGCGCCTCCAAGGTACCCGAAGACGAATCCCGTACCCTCGGTGGTGGATGCCTCGAGCGCGCTCATCAGGTCGTTCAGCCAAAGAAAGACCGTCCGTGACGCGGGAACCGCCAGCAACAGGGCGGCGAGCGCCCACTGCAAGACGACACCGCCCGCGACGGTCCGCCAGGAAATGTCAAGGCGTCGCTCGCTCGCCAGCCACGCCAGAAACATCAACGTGAAGAAGCCGGCAAGCGGTTGCAGGGTCGCGGACACCGTCTACAAACCGAAAAAAGTCATATGCTTAGACTCGCGCAATCGCGACGAATCGGAAAGCGTCCATTTGATGAATATGCGGAGTCAATGTCGCAAATTTTTAATAATTGATGAAAAAACGTCGCTTATGCCAGGAAACTTAGTGGATACAGCTAATAGATTTTATTAATATTCAGTATTACATCGTTGAAACCGAACAGGTTTTACCATGAGCAAGAAGGGCAAGGCAAAACAGGCGACACACAAGTCCGCCAATCGGGAAGACGAACAACCCGAAAGGACCCGTGGAAAGAATGCCCGGCGGGAGGATTGCGAGGAAATCCTTCCCAGCGACACCAACGACTCAGCGGACATTTCGCCGCGGGTCGCGTTTCTCGCCTACAACTAGAAAACGCTTGTCCGGGTCGTTCGCGACCCGGCAACGTCCCGGCCAATCGGCCGCCGAGGGGGTGAATCGGAAAACGCGCCACGCCCGTGGTTCCCACGCGAAACCCCGCGCGACCCGGCTCAGGAAACCGCCGCCCTTCGACCCTCGTTGCTGCCGAGGTTTTGCGCGAGCAGCGTAAAATACTGCAACTCCCCCGCCTGCCCTTCCAGCTTGACCCGATCTTGCGGCCGGATCGGCGGCAGGCGCGACAGCCACGCCTCGGCGTCGGCCAGCGTCTTCGCGTAGGCGTCCCGGCGCGTTGCGTCGTCGACCGCGCGGTCGTCCGTCGGCGCACGCCCCCCGAGCAGATCGTCGAATCCGAACGCGGACCTGTTGCCGGCGTCGACGTGCGCCCACGCGCCGCTCGCCGGGTCGAAGCGGTATAGCGGCAGGAACCGGGACCCGTGACGAGCCACGAAGTTCACGCAGTCCACGAGATGGTCCGCCTCGGCGTCGTCGAACGCGTAGTGAAACCCGACCCGGCACCAGCCGGGCTTGATGCCCTCCATGCCGTCGACGATCAGGCCGCGGTAGCGCGCCGCGGTGGCTTCGTCGATCTCGAGCAGGGCGTGGCCGTACGGACCGGCGCAGGAGCAGCCGGCGCGGCTCTGGATACCGAACAGGTCGTCGAGCAGCGTGGTCACGAAACGCGGGTGCAGGTAGCCGTTCTCGCCGTCGCGGATGTTGAATGACACGATGCCCACGCGGCGCGCGGGATCCTGGTTGCCGAGAATCTCGACACCCGGTTCGTCCCGCCAACGGGAGAACGCGCGCTCGAGAAATTCCGCTTCGCGCGCCTCGATGACGTCCTCGCCCACCGCGTGCTTGACCTCGAAGGCAATCGCCGCGCGGATGATCTGCAGGATGCCCGGCGTCCCGGCCTGCTCGCGCGCCTCGATATCGTTGATGAAGTCGTGCTCGCGCGGACCGACGAAATCCACCGTGCCGCCGCCGCCCAGGGTCGGCGGCAAATGCCTGTCGTAGCAACGTTCGTTGAACACGAGGATGCCGCTGGCGCCTGGTCCGCCGAGAAACTTGTGAGGCGACACGAAGACGGCGTCGATGGACGGATCGTCGCCCTCGCCCGCCGGCGCCGGATTCATGTCGATGTTGACGTAGGGCGCGCTGGCGGCGTAATCGAAAAACGCCAGCGCGCCGTGACGGTGCAGCATCGAGGCGATGTCGCGCACGGGCGTCTTCAGGCCGGTGACGTTGGACGCCGCCGAGAACGAGCCGATGCGCGGCCGGTCGCGGTATTCGGGCGCACGCAGCAGCGCCTCGAGATGGTCGAGATCGATGCCGCCCTGCGCGTCGAGGCGCACCTCGATGACCGTGGCAAGGCTTTCGCGCCAGGACACCTCGTTGGAGTGGTGCTCGTAGGGACCGACGAACACCACCGGCTGGTGACAACGGCAGAAATCGCGAAACTCGCGCAGTCCGCGCGCCCCGGCGTGGCGTCCCAGCAGCGCGTGCAGCGTCTTGCGCGAGGCCGGTGGCAGGGCCACGCCGATGATCTGCTGCATGCGAGCGATGGCGCCGGTCGCGCCCGTGCCGGTCCCCACGACGCGCCCGCCCGGACCGGCGTTGACGCGCTGCTTGATACGCGCCTCCGCCTCGTGCAACAGCGTGGTCATGGTACGGCCGGTGACGTCGTCCTCGGTGTGGGTGTTGGCATAGATGGGCAGCAGCCGCGCAACGGCCTCCTCGACGAAGGCGAGCGCGCGACCCGATGCGGTGTAGTCGGCGTAAAGCAACCGCCGGCGCCCGAAGGGCGTGTCGATACCGGCGTCGCCACCGATGATCTGCGATCTGAGGTATTGCGGCGTGACCCGCGAAGGAAACACGGACATCGGTATTCTCCTGCCCACACTGTTCGACCAGTCTCGATAGTATCGGGACCACGCTGGAAAATGGTTTCTTTTTGCCACAAATAGGTAAATATGGTAGAAATATTTTTCAGTTTTTCATTAGATATAGTAATTTTTTCCAGTGGATCGCATAGACAAGAAGATTCTTTCCGTGCTGCAGAGTGACGCCGGACTTTCCGTGGCCGAAGTGGCCGAGCGGGTGGGTTTGACCACGACGCCGTGCTGGCGACGCATCCAGAATCTCGAGAAGCGCGGCATCATCGACCGCCGCGTCACGTTGCTCAACCGCGACGCGTTGAACCTCGGCGTGGACGTGTTCGTCGCCATCCGCACGCGCGAGCACAATGCCGCGTGGCTGGACGCGTTCGCCGCCGCGGTCACCCAGTTCGACGAGGTCATGGAACTGTATCGCATGAGCGGCGAGGTGGACTACCTGATGCGCGTGGTGGTGCCCGACATCGCCTCCTACGATGCCTTTTACCGTCGCTTGATCAGCAGGATCGACATCCAGGACGTGAGTTCGAGCTTCGCCATGGAGCGCATCAAGTACACCACGGAGTTACCGCTGGCCTACGCCGCGGTCACCTCGTAGCCACTGCCGGCGCCTCCGAGAACCGGCGCTTCGCGATACCCGCGGCGCGTACCCGGTTGAGCCCGCGGATCAACGCCTGGCCGGCCCACGCGAACACGACCCGACAATTCCCGTGATCTGACGATAAAATGCCGCGTCGCGCCGCGTCCGCCGCGCGAGAACTCAACCACGGACACCCGGATGCCCTCGTTTCGCACCCACATGATCGACGGTGCCCGTACCACGCTTCCGCTGTTGCCCGGCATCGCTCCGTTCGGATTCATCGCCGGCATCGCCGCGGTGGACGCCGGGCTGCCAGCGTCCGTCGCCGTCGCCATGTCGGCGCTGATCTTTGCCGGCGCCTCCCAGCTTGCCGCCATCTCGCTGATGGCCGCGGGTGCGGCGCCGCTGGTGGTACTGGCGACCATCCTGGTCATCAACCTGCGATTCGCCATGTACAGCGCCTCGCTGGCGCCGCACTTCGGCCACCTCGGCGCGTTGAAGAAAATGCTGGCGGGTTACCTGCTGGTGGACCAGTGCTATGCCCTGTCCATCGTGCGCTACGGGACCCTGCCGCCGGAAGCGAAGTTTCCCTTCTATCTCGGCGTCGGCGCGGCCATCTGGCCGGCATGGGTCGGTTCGACCCTCGCCGGCGCGTTGCTGGGCGCCAGCGTGCCGGACGCGTGGTCGCTGGAGTTCACCATGCCGCTGGTGTTTCTTTCCATGCTGGTCGCCAGCGTACGCGACTGGCCCATGCTGGTCGCCGCGTTGACCGGCGGCGTCGTCACCACGCTGGCGCACGGCATGCCGCTCAAGCTCGGCATCATCACCGGGGCACTGTCCGGCATCACCGCCGGCGTCGTCGCCGGTGCCCTGCGTCGCCGCCGCCCGGGGTCGACATGAGCGACTACCCGGTCATCCTCGTGGTGCTGCTGGGCGGCCTGGGCACTTACCTGGTACGCATCTCGTTCCTGTTCATCCTTGGCAACCGAATGATCTCGCCGCTGGTGGAGAACGTGCTGCGCTACATTCCGCCGGCGGCCTTCGCCGCACTGGCGGTGCCGGCGGTGATCCGTCCAGAGGGCGTGATCGACATCGGCGCGGACAATCTGAAGCTCGTCGCCGCCGTCGTCGCGCTGGCGATCGGCATCCGCACGCGAAGCGTGATGTGGGTGCTGGTATCGGGTATGGTCAGCCTGTGGACCCTGACCTGGTTTTTCGGCGCCGCGGGCTGACGCCGTTGCAAGGCTTTTCACTGACAACTCTAAGGGGAGAACGATATGACCGACACGCCCTTCGCTTCAGGCGGCTGCCTTTGCGGCGCCGTCTCCTGGCGCGCCGCCAATCCGCCGGCGCGCATGGCGCAATGCCACTGCCGCGATTGCCAGCGCGCCTCGGGCACCGGCCACATGTCGCTGGCGTTCTTCAAGGAGGAGGACGTCGCCATCGAAGGCGAGGTGACCGGTTACGACGCCACCGCCGACAGCGGCAACATCAACACGCGCTACTTCTGCCCGCGCTGCGGCAGCCGCCTGTTCACGCGCAACTCGGGTCGTCCCGGCGTCGTCGGCGTCGCGGTGGGCAGCTCGGCGGACAGCGGCTGGTTCGCGCCCGGCGCGGTGGTCTACGAGCAGTCGCGTCCCGCGTGGGACATTACCACCACGGATATTCCCCACTTCGAGACCATGCCCCCGCCGCCGAGGTAGCGGACACGGTCAGGTCGACTCGGTGACCACGTGGTCCTGCACGCCCAGCCCTTCCACCTCGAGCACGACGCGGTCGCCGACCTTGAGGTAACGGGCCGGCTTGCAGCCCATGCCCACGCCCGCCGGCGTGCCGGTGGCGATGATGTCACCGGCTTTCAGGGTCATGAAGCGGCTGATATAGGAAACCAGGAACGCGGCGCCAAAGATCATGTTGGCGGTGGTGCCTGACTGGTAGCGCTCGCCGTTCACCTCCAGCCACAAACCCAGCTGCTGCGGCTCGGGCACCTCGTCGCGCGTCACCAGCCACGGGCCGATGGGGCCGAAGCTGTCGTGCGACTTGCCCTTGAGCCACTGACCGGTGCCCTCGAGCTGATGGGTACGCTCGGACACGTCGTTGAGCGTGCAGTAACCGGCAACGTACTTCAGCGCATCGGCCTCGGAGACGTTTTTCGCCGCATAGGCCATGACCACGCCCAGTTCGACTTCCCAATCGGTCTTCTGGGAGCCGCCGGGCAACTCGATGGGATCGTTGGGGCCCGCGATGCAGGAGATGGCCTTGGTGAACAGGATCGGTTCCTCGGGAATAGCCATGCCCGCCTCGGCGGCGTGGTCCGAATAGTTGAGCCCCACGCCGATGAACTTGCCGACGCCGGCAAGGCAGGGCCCCAGCCGCTGTTCCCCTTCCACCAGCGGCAGGGTTTCCGGGTCGAGCCCGCGGATATAGTCCAGGCTTTCGCCGTCGAGCATGCGCGGATGGATGTCCTGGACGACATTGGCGAGATCGCGCAGCCGCCCTTCTGAATCGATCAGCGCCGGCCGCTCGTGGCCCGGCGCGCCGTATCTGGCTAATCTCAACTGGGAATCTCCGTCATGGACCCGGCGCGACCGCGGCGGGTTGTGTGGATGAAGCAACGAAATATTTGTGACAGATTCGGGTGAGCAAGTAAAGATCCCGCCCGGGTCCGCGATGACGCGCGTCGCATCAATCGGCGCACGGCAAGCGATACAGGTAGACCGTCAGCGATATGCCGATGGCGGAGAGCAGTGCCACCGCCCACCAGGCATGGATCACCCACATCGACACGCCCATCGTGATCCAGATCAACGTCACCGCGCGAAACCGCGCCTGGCGCGGCAAGCCGCGACCCTCGCGGAAGTTTCGCACCATGGGCCCGAACAGCCGGTGAGACAGGATCCAGCGGTGAAAACGCTCCGAGGAGCGGGCGAAGCAGAACGCGGCGATCAGCACGAACACGGTGGTGGGCATCAAGGGCAGCGCCACGCCCACCACGCCGAGTCCCAGCGCCGTCCAGCCGGCGGCGAGGTACAACCACCGGACGACTTCGTCCTTCAACGGGTCGCGTCCCGGATCTGCGCCAGGGTTTTACCGGGCGTGATCGCCTCGGGATCGATGAGCACGTGCACGATGGCAGGCAGTCCGGACTCGGCGGCGCGGATGAACGCCCCGGGAAACTGGTCCGTGGCGGTGACGGTCTCGCCGTGTCCGCCGCAGGCCCGCGCCAGCATCGCGAAGTCGGGATTGCGAAGGCCCGTGGCGGAGACGCGGCCCGGATACTCGCGCTCCTGGTGCATGCGGATCGTGCCGTACATGCCGTTGTCCACGACGATGACGATGACGGCCGCGCCGTACTGCACCGCGCTGGCGAACTCCTGGCCGGTCATCTGGAAGCAACCGTCGCCGGCGAAGCACACCACCTTGCGTCCAGGGTAACGCAACCGGGCGGCGATGGCCGCGGGCAGTCCGTAGCCCATCGAACCGGACGTCGGCGCCACCTGGGTGCCGTAGCGGCGGAACCGGTAGAAGCGGTGTATCCATGTGCAGTAGTTGCCGGCGCCGTTGGTGATGATCGCGTCCGCCGGCAGGTGGTCGCGCAGCCATGCCATGATCTCGCCCATCTGCACCGCGCCCGGCGTGGCGGGCGCCACTTCCGACCATTCCAGGTACTCCGCGTGCGCGCCGGAACCGCGCGCGGCACCGCCGTCGCCACGCGGCGCGGCGGCGAGGAACGTGCCCGGAGTCGCGTTGATCGCCAACTCGGGACGGTAGATCCGGCCGAGTTCCTCGGCGCCGGGATGCACGTGAACCAGCTTCTTGCCGGGCTCGGGGATGCCGAGCAGCGAGTAGCCCTGCGACGGGTTCTCGGAAAAGCGCGCGCCGATCAACAGCAACAGGTCGGCGGCCTTGATACGCGCCGCCAGCGCCGGATTGATGCCCAGGCCCACGTCGCCGGCGTAATGCGCGTGCAGGTGGTCGAACAACATCTGGCGCCGGAACGAGCAGCCCACCGGCAGGTCCCACGACTCGGCGAATGCGTGAAGGTCGGCGACCGCCGCCTCGCTCCAGCGCGAGCCGCCGACCACGGCGAAGGGCCGTTCGGCCGCTCGCAGCAGCGACGCCAGGCGCTCGAGGTCCGCCGGCGCGGGCGCCGGCTCGGCCACCGTGACGGGCGCTGCCGGTGCGGCCGTGCACGCGTCGCGCAACATGTCCTCGGGCAGCGCCAGGACCACCGGACCGGGCCGCCCGCTCATCGCTACGTGAAAGGCGTGGGAGACCATCTCGGGAATGCGATCGGCGTGATGGATCTCCTCCGCCCACTTTGCCATGACGCCGTAGAAGCGCCGGTAGTCGACCTCCTGGAAGGCGTCGCGGCCCACCATGTCGCGTCCGATCTGGCCGACGAACAGGATCATGGGCGTGGAGTCCTGCTGCGCCACGTGCACTCCCGAGGACGCGTTGGTGGCGCCGGGGCCGCGCGTCACGAAGGCGATGCCGGGGCGGCCGGTGAGCTTGCCGTCCGCCTCGGCCATCATCGCCGCGCCGCCTTCCTGGCGACAGATGACGGTCTCGATGGCGGCGTCGTGCAGTGCGTTCAGCACCGCGAGGTAGCTCTCGCCCGGCACGCAGAAGATACGCTCGACACCCTGGGCCCGCAGGCAGTCGACCAGCAGTTGTCCGCCGTAACTCATAGGGCGCTACTTCGAGTAGTCGTAGAAGCCGCGTCCGCTCTTGCGGCCGAGCCGGCCCGCGTTGACCATCTGCTTGAGCAACGGGCATGGCCGATACTTGCTGTCGCCGAACTCGTCGAGCAGGATCTGCTGCACGTAGTAACACACGTCGATGCCGATCATGTCGGCCAACGCCAGCGGCCCGATGGGGTGGTTGGCGCCCAGCTTCATGGCCTCGTCGATTTCCTCGGCCGAGGCGATCCCCTCGTAGAGCAGGAACACCGCTTCGTTGATCATCGGCACCAGCATGCGGTTGACCACGAAGCCCGGGCTGTCCTTGACGCTGACCGGCACCTTGCCCAGGTCGCGGGCCAGCTTGTCGGCCGCGGCATAGGTTTCATCCGAAGTCTGCAGGGCGCGGATGACCTCCACCAGCTTCATCAGGGGAACCGGGTTGAAGAAGTGCATGCCGACGACCTTGTCGGGCCTGCCGCTGGCGGTCGCCAGCCGCGTCAGTGATAGCGACGACGTGTTGGAAGCGAGGATCGCGTCGGGCTTCATCGCGTCGTCGAGTTTTTCGAACAACGCCACCTTGAGATCCATGTTCTCCACCGCCGCCTCGATGACGATGTCGGCATCACCGAGCGCGTCGATGCTCTCGGCGGTCGTGATGGCGGACAACGCGGCGTCCTTCTGCTCGGCCGAGATCCTGTCCTTCTCGGCAAGGCGCAAGAGGCTTTTCTCGATGCCCTTGAGACCGCGCTCGATCTGCTGGGCCGAGATATCCTGCATGATGACTTGGTAGCCGCTGGCCGCGCCCGCCTGGGCGATACCGCTACCCATGGTCCCGGCGCCGACCACGCCGATGGTCTTGATGGTCACGTTGAATGTCTCCGGAAAATCATTGGAAGGGCAAGCCGCGGAATTCTCCGCGATTGACGAAGTGAGGGCAACCGCGCGGGTTGCCGATGCGCGGCCGCTTGCACGATGGCGCCGGGAAGACTAGTCGGCGGCCGACAACTCCACCGGATGTCCGTGCGGCGTATTGACGTAGGCGCTGCGCCATTGCCGCTTGCGCTCGGCGAGCTGCGTCGGCGTCAATCCGGTCTTGCTGACGCTGAGCTTCTCCAGCGCGTTCAGCCAGTGCAGGTAGTAGCCGTCGCCGGGGTCGGCGTCGCCGCGACGTCGCGCGGCGTCGATTTCCGCGCCCAGCACCTCGGCCCATTCAGGCCACGTGAAGGTCCCGGTCTCATACAACGACAGGGCCAGCGCGAATGCCTGCGCCTGCCACGGCTCGGCGAAGACCGGGCCGTCGTCGTCTGCCGGCAGCAGCGGCAGTGTCATCGGGTCGGGTTTCACGCGACCGCCACCAGGTGCGGCTCCCACAAGTCCGCGTAAACCGCGTCACGGGCGACCGCGGCGCTGCCCCACAATTCGGCCGCCTCGAAACGAACCGAGTACAGGTGCTCGCCGCGTCGCTCTCCCAGGGCATTGGCATCGGCGAACACGTGGCAGCCACGATGGCTTTCGATCCGGCCGAGTCGCCCGCGCGTGTATCGCGGGGCGCGCGTATGGGCGAGCGGATGATTGTTCGCGACGCGCACGCGGTCGCCCGGCGCAAAACGCGGCGCGCGTTCGGGCGGCATATCCACCGGGCCGCCGCGACGCAGCAGGGCGTCGACCCGGGAAGCGACCACCGGATCGAGGCGCCGGGTGTCATCGTGCAGCGAACGACCGGCCTGAATCTCTTCGCGGGTGACGAATCCCTTTTCCACCAGCAGCGTCGACAAACCCGCCATCCAGTTCTCGTAATAGCTGTTGCGCAGGTAGTCGACCGGGTGCTGCCGCTCGCGCGCGTGGCGCGACTCGTCGATGTTCCACTGGCCAAGGAAACCGCACGCCAACGTCAATGCGAAGGCTCGCCGCTCCCATTCGTGGTGAAACACCGGCTCGCTGGATTCGGGTTCGGCGCCGACGGCACCGAGGCCGTGCATGCCGCCGAGATCGTGGGCGCCGTTCACGTTCCCTGCCCCGGCGCCAGTGCATGCTCGACGCCGATCATGCTGTTGCGCGTGACGAGGCCGGCAAGCTCGTCCTCGTTCATACCCTCGGTGCCCGCGGGCCGGCGGGGAAGTACCAGGTAGCGCATCTCCGCGGTGGAATCCCATACCCGTACCTCGACGTCGTCGTCCAGCAACGTGCCGAACTCGGCCAGCACCCCGCGCGGGTCGGCCACCGCGCGGGCACGGTAGGGCGCCGACTTGTACCAGGCCGGCGGCAGGCCCAGCACCGGCCACGGGTAGCACGAGCACAGCGTGCACACCACGAGGTTGTGCACCGACGCGGTATTCTCCACGACGGACATGTGCTCGCCCTGGCGCCCGACGAAATCGAGCGAGGCGATGGCCGCAGTGGCGTCGCGCATCAACCAGTCACGGTACTCGCGATCCACCCACGCCTTCGCCACCACGCGCGCGCCGTTGCGCGGCCCGACCCGGTGCTCGTAGGTATCGATGAACACGTCCAACGCGGCCGGGTCAACCAGGCCTTTCTCGATCAGCAGCGATTCGAGCGCCTTCACGCGCAACGCCGGATCCGGCGGCGGCTCGGTGTGGTCATGGTCGTGGTCGTGGTGATGATCGTGTCCGGTCTCGTCGTTCATGTTACCCACCCGGCAATCGATCCACGCATTCTATCAGCGCCCCGGCGCCGGTGCTTGCCGCGACGGCGCGCCCGGCAGAGAATATCCAGTCACGTCCCGCCGGACCATCGGGTGAGATCCTTGCCGCTACCCGCAATCGCACGTCCCCGGCCGCTTGCGTTCCTGGCGGCGACCTGCTTTGCCGCCGGTTTCGCCGCCATGCAGGTGTACGTGCATCGCGACGCGCTGGTTGCCCTGACGCTTCAATCCTACGAGGCGCGGCAGAAGGCCATGACGTCGACCATGGCGGGACCCGACCGCTATTACGTGCTGCACGAACCCGGCATCTCGTTGGCCGCCGCCACGGCCGACCCCGCCGTGCTGACCGTAGAACCCACCACCCTCGACGGCCTGACGGGAGTCGACATCGCGCCGGGAAACCCGTCGAGTATCGAGGCGATCCGCGCGCTTGACGGCGTGCGCTACGCGATTCTCAGCAGAATCCCTTTGTTCTGCCACTGACGCCCGGCCCCGTTCGAAACGCATGATCGAGCCCGGTGTAGAATCCCGGTGGCGATTCACGCAGATAGATCATGTCAGCCCTTCCCGCAATCCGCGGGTAACCGTCAACCCCCCAGACCGAAGGAAAACACCATGCACCAGATCGTTCGCGGCAGCCTGCTTTTCGTCGTCGCGGCGCTCGCCGCCGATACGGCCCTCGGGCATTCGGGCGAGGGCATGACGGGCGGCTTCATCAGCGGTTTCTTTCATCCGATCCTCGGCTGGGACCATGTCGCGGCGATGGTCGCGGTGGGCCTTTGGGGCGCCTTTCTGGGTAGCCCGGCCATCTGGGTGTTGCCCGTGGTGTTCCCCCTGGTGATGGCCTTCGGCGGCGCGCTGGGCGTTGCCGGCGTGCCGATCCCGGCGGTCGAGACCGGCATTGCTGTGTCCGCGGTGGTGCTGGGCGCCATGGTGCTGCTGGCGGTGCGTCCGCCGCTCGTTTTCGCGGCGATCGTCGTCGGCGCCTTCGCCATCTTCCACGGCCACGCCCACGGTACCGAGCTGCCGGGGGCGGCCAATGTCATCGCTTACAGCATGGGCTTCGTCATCGGCACGGGCCTGTTGCACCTTGCCGGCATCGCTCTCGGGCTGCTGGTGAAGTGGCCTGCAGGCCGCGTGTTGGTGCGCGCCTGCGGCGGCGGCATCGCCCTGGCGGGCGTCGGGTTTCTGACCGGCGCGCTGTGAGCCTTCGTCAATTCGCGACCGGCGCTGCCATCCTGGCTCCGGCGCCGGCCGCGTTCGCCCACTCCACCATCGAGGGCATCGGCGACTTCTACAACGGGTTGGCGCATCCGTTCGTGGTGCCCGCCCATGCCATGCTGCTGATCGCCCTGGGGCTGCTGCTCGGCCAGCAGGGCACGGAGCACGTGCGACGGGGCCTGCCCGCCTTCGCCGCGGCGCTCGCCCTCGCGCTGCTTCTCTCGAACCAGGCGACGGCGCTGCCTTTACCCGGCGTGTTGCTCGGCGCAGGCACGCTGACCGGCCTGCTGCTGGCGGCGGCGCTGCCGCTGCCCGGATGGTCGACGCTGTTGCTCGCCCTGCTGGCGGGCGTACTCGTCGGCATCGATTCCGATCCCGGGAACCAGGCGGGCATCGCCCGTCTGACCACTCTTGCCGGAACCTGGCTGGCGGCAAGCTTCGCCGTGCTGTGGTTCTTCGTCGTCGCCGACATGCGGCAAAAGGCGTGGCAACGGATCGCCGTTCGCGTGGCGGGTTCATGGATCGCCGCGATCGCCATCATGGTGCTTGCGCTCGGCGCCGTGAGCTAGCGTGACTGCCGCACCGTGCGATTCAACGGTTACCGTGTATCGTCGGGCGACCGTGTGCGGGCGTGTTGCCGATCAGCTTGACCGAAATCCTCCGACCCTGGCCCGCCTCGGCGACTGACGCCGCCGGGCGAGGCATCGACGGCCGCTACTCGACCGTGATGGTGATCTTCTCCGAGGTCACCGGGGGATTGTGCGGGATGTGCGAGAAGTCGCCGAGAAGAAGCTGCAGCGTATGCTGACCCGGCGCGAGTTCGACCACCGTCTCGGTTTGCCCGCCGCCGAAGTGGCGATAGTTCTCGTCGCTCGGAATGGGCTGATCCGGATCCGGCAACTCGGCGTCGACGACCAGGTGATGATGGCCGGTGTTGTCCTTCTGGATGCCTGCCGGCGCCACGCCCATTCCCGCGAGACCGAACTTGACCGTGACCGGACTCGCCACCGTGGCGCCGTCGGCCGGCTCGATGAAATACAACTCGGCGCCGTCGGGCGCCGGCGTGGGACCGGCAAGAGCCGTGCCGGCCGCCAGCAACAGGGTGAACGTGAGAGCCTTTGCTTTCATGACAATCCTCCTCCGTCCGGGAATGAACGTGAACTGGTCATGGTAGACCCAAAACCGCCGCCGGGAAAGCGCCGGTGGCGCGAGGCAGGCCTACAGGTACCAGGCGTACTCGCGCGGGTGGATATCGGCCATGAAGGCATCGAACTCGGCCTGTTTCACGGCGGCGTAGATGTCAAGGTACTCGCGGCCGAGATAGTCCGCCAGGATATTCGCCCCGCGAAGCGCATCCAGCGCCGACCACAATGTGAGCGGCAGGGAGGCGTCGAGGGCCGAACCCGCGTTACCGACGAATTTCTCGCCTGCCTCGGCGCCGGCCGTCAGCCCGTGATGCACGCCGGCGAGAACGGCGGCGACGACGAGGTACGGATTGGCCTCGGCGCCCGCCACGCGATGCTCGATGCGCCGGTTGGCGCCGTCGCTGGCGGGGATGCGAAACGCCACCGAGCGATTGTTGTCGCCCCAGTCGCGGGTCACCGGCACGAATTCGTCGGGCTTGAATCGACGGTACACGTTGAGGTTGGGCGCGAACAGCGCCATGGCCTCGCCCATGGTCGCCTGCAATCCCGCGACCGCCTGCGACAACCGCGCGTCGCCATCGGCGCGTTGCGGGTCGAAGAGGTTGCCGTCGCGGTCGACCAGGCTCAGGTGCACGTGCAGGCCGCTGCCGGACTGGTCGATAAACGGCTTGGACATGAACGTGGCGTCCAAACCGTGGGCGCGGCTCACGCCCACCACGGCACGGCGCAGCAGCGCCGCGTGATCGGCGGAGACCAGCGGATCGTCCACGTGCGCCAGGTTGATCTCGAACTGGCCGGCGCCATACTCGCTGATCATCGAGGTGGTCGGCACGCCTTGGGCGGCGCACGCCGACTCGATGGCCGACAGCACCGCCTGGTACTCGTCGAGCTTGTCCAGCGAAAGCACCTTGCCGGCATGCTCGCGGGCGCCGCCGTGCGGCGAGCGTGGCGGGCGCGGCGCGCCGTCTTCGCCGCGCGCGGGATCGAGCAGGTAGAACTCGAGCTCCACCGCCAGGCGCGGGGTGATGCCCCACGCCGCGTAACGTTCGGCCACCTTGCGCAGGACGCGGCGCGGCTCGTACCACAGGGGCGCGCCGTCGGTCGCGCCGACGAACTCGCACAGCACCTGGCCGTGCGCGCCCGGCAGCCATGGAATCGGCGCCAGCGTGCCGGAAACAGGCCGCGCGAAATGATCCGGATCACCGTCGGAAAAGCCGTGACCCATCGGATCGGCGGTATTGCCCATCACGTCGACGAGTTGCATGGCGCCGCACACCGGCGCGCCCGCGCGAAACACCGAGGCCATCGCATCGCGCGGCACGCGCTTGCCGATAGCGTTGCCGCACAGGTCGATGACCAGCACGTCGAGGTGGGTCGTGTCCGGATGTCTTGCCAGGAAGTGGTCGAGCTCGTCGTGGTCGGTCACGATGTCTCCCGTTGCATGCTGCGAAACGTACGGGCTCCCGCCCGGCGCCCCGTCGCGCAGTATACTGTGTTCATTCGACGGCACCCGCGGCATCGCGGCGCCGGACACGACAGTCATCGACGATACGTTCCATGAAAATCCTGATCACCGGCGGCGCCGGCTTCCTCGGCCGCCGCCTCGCCCTGGCGCTGCTCGCGCGCGGATCCCTCGCGGCCGCGAACGGCGTCGAGGCCATCGACAAGCTGGTACTGCTCGACCACGTCGAAGCCGCGCCACTGGACGACGAACGGGTGGAGAGCGTGAAAGGCGACGTGGCCGACGCCGACCTGCTTGACGAACTGATCGACACCGACACCGGCGTGATCTTCCACCTCGCCGCCGTCGTCAGCGGCCAGGCCGAGGCGGAGTTCGATCTCGGGATGAGAATCAACCTCGACGCCTCACGCCGCCTGCTCGAGACTTGTCGTCACCGCAGCCATTGCCCGCGGGTGGTATTCACCAGTTCGGTGGCGGTTTACGGCGGGGCGCTGCCGGATGTCGTGCGCGACGACACCGCGCTCGAGCCGCGCTCGTCCTACGGCGTGGAGAAGGCCATAGCCGAGTTGTTGCTCGGCGAATACACGCGGCGCGGGTTCGTCGACGGCCGCGCGCTGCGCCTGCCCACGGTGAGCGTGCGCCCGGGCCGGCCCAACCAGGCGGCATCCTCGTTCGCCAGCGGCATCATCCGCGAGCCGTTGAAGGGCGAACGAGCCGCCTGCCCCGTCGACGCCGATACGCGGCTTTGGTTGATGTCGCCGCGCGTGGCGGTGGACAGCCTGGTACACGGCGCCGAACTCGATGCGGCCGCCCTCGGCGCGAATCGCTCCCTCAACCTGTCGGGGCTGTCCGTCACCGTCGGCGAGATGGTTGCCGCGCTCGGCCGCGTGGCCGGCGAGGACGCGGTCAGCCGGGTCGTCTTCGAAGCGGACGAGCGCGTTCGGCGCATCGTCGGCGGCTGGCCCGGTGCATGGGATACGACGCGAGCGGTGGCGCTCGGCTTCCCGGAGCACACCAGTTTCGACGACGTCATCCGGGAGCATCTTCGCGACGGGCGCGCGTAGTTCTTCGTGCGCCAATCGGCGAGCTTACCCGGACCGCGGCGTAGGAAACGGCGGCGATGGATTGCGCCCCGACACCGAAGTCGCACCGCATCTGCGCGCTCACGCTTAACTTGCCGTACCCCGATGGCGCCGTGATGAAACTGCCGACCGCGGCCCGTACCGCTGCACCGCCCGCTTGACCGGCCATGGCCAAGCTAAAGATATTGCCACCGCCAAGGTACAATCCAACGTCGCGTACTTGTTCGCGAGGCGTAACCTGAGCGGCCGCACACGAGACGCGCGCGAACCATAAGTCCGGCACGATATCGTCGTGCCTTATCGGAGACCATGCCTTTTTCGATCGACAACGATCATGACATCCGGTGACTGGCCGGACAGGAGGCAACATGATGAACGGTCAGGCAAATTGGTACACGAGTAGCCGTCTTCCCTGTTTCGTCGCGGCAACGGTTTTCGCCTCACTTCCCGGCACGCTGATCGGCAGTGAAACGGAGTCGGCGTTCTGGAACGAACCGGAAGTACTCATGAGCGCCGAGGAACTCATAGCGATCGAAGCAAACGATTGCCCGGTCGTCACCGACATGATGGAGAATGAACCCACGAGCGCAAACTGGGATGTGTCGCGCATGAAACCGAAGCGCCGATTCAAGGTCCAGTCGAAGGAGAGACGCGAAGGACAAAAGGCACTGGGTATCTCGCTGAAGAAGAAGGACGCGACGAACAGGTCGGGGAAGTACAAGCACGAGCTATGGATTGCCAACTCCAAGCGCTGCCTGTTCGGGGAAGAGGTATGGTATTCGTTTTCGTTTCGTATAAACGGAGAATTCCCAAGAACCGGGACGACACGATGGGTGATAGGTCAATGGAAGGAAGAGACGGAGGGCAGTCCGTTTCTCGCGCAAAGATTCGACAACGGCGTATTTCACATTTCGATACAGGAGAATGACAAGCGAATGATCATCGCATCGGCGCCGGGCGACTATGACGCGAAGTTCAGATTCTTCACGGACGCGTTTCGGGAAAGCCTGCCGATGGCCGATGGCGAGATCCGTTCGGATCTCGACTGGGAAAAGGAGATCGACAGGTTCTCGTTTGAAGGGCGCGATGCGTTTAGCTATTCTGATTTTCGCGAGGCAATCATGAATCAGGACGTCTCCGGCTTTCCGTTTCTGGCCGACCCCGAAAGCCTCATGCCCATTGAAGGTTTGACGATCCTGCCGTCGGAAAATCCCTTTCTTCCGGATCCGAACAAGGGATGGGTCGACATGCGCTATCGTGTGAAAGGAGACCGGCAAGGAAACGGGTTAATCGAAGTGTGGGCCGACGATCGATTCATCGTTCGCGTAACGGGAAAGATCGGAAACGACGACTTTGCGGGTCCTACCCAGTATTTCAAGATGGGCCACTATCGAGACACGGACCGCGACTTTCGGCACGCCACGCTGTATTTCGACAACTTCAGGCGTGGGACCAGCCGGGGCGACGTCGACTAGTTCGTTGACGTAGCTCGCCGGTCGACAAGGGAGTTGGTGTTCGGGACTTCGGCGGTTCATCTCGACAGCGCTCGACCCCGAGCGCATTGCACGCATTCCGCGACCGCGACCCGCCCGCTTCCGACCCGAGGCGGGCGCTCGAAACGGCGACTCGAATGAAGTCATCGGCAAGGCTGTTTTCCCGCACGGCAGCAAAACCATTCGTCGATTGCTTCGTGGCATTGATCGCCGATTACCCATCTCTCGTCGGACTTGTTTGACATCGGAGTTAAGTGAGCGGATTCTGTTCGCATGGGAAGAGAACGGTATTGTCCAATTGCAATGCGGCCGACCGGTTCCCGCGACAATCATTCGCCGCTCCCGATCAACCTGGTGCGTATTCCCATAGCGACAGGATGAGTTGAAGGTTGGCAGCCGGCACGCGCTTCAAGCGGCGGCCCCTCATTTGTCGATCGCTGACCGGTTGATACCGGCGCGCGCGAACACGACACCGTACGGAGGCCAGGATGATTCACGCAAATCGTTTCAGGTTTCGCCACCGTCGATTCACTTTCCTGCCAGCCTGCCTGTTATCGCTGGCGATAGCCGGATGCGCAACGACCATTCCCCGAACCGACACGGTCCCGCCCGAAATACGGCTGGAGATCACCGGACCGGGGATTGGCAGACAAGTGATGACGAATCCTCCAACGGAAAACTGGACCGCTCCCGACGGTACGCAGCTGTTCGACCTCAAGCCGGACACGATATACCGCTTCCTGTTGACGGTTTCCGACCGAGGCGGCGTGGCCCGCGCCACGATTCGCATACCGAGCGGTTTCGTCGCCTCGAATCTCACCGGCGGGACAATCGAGCGAGCCGATGATCTACTGCGCAGCCTGACGCTAACGGGATCACGCGCCGACCCGCGAACGGGCCTGATACTTTCCGGAAGATTCACGACACCTGACACTGGGGCCTCGAACGCCATTTCGTTCGAGTTCCTGACGGAAGGCGACGATTTCGGCGGGGCGTCCGGTGCGACCAATCAACGTTTCATGAATGTCAGTGCCACCGTGAACGCCCTTTGACAGAGAGCGGAAACAAGGCGTGGCGGCCGGCGCCGGCGTCGTGCGCGGCAGGCTGAGCGGAAGTATCGGGAACCCGCGGGCAGTCAGATCGGCAGGCCGCGAACGACGATTCTGCAGGCCGGCCCCCCGGCGTGAAAATACGCTGACCGGCGAGGGCCGTGATCCTGGAGCCCGGCAAAATCAGGTATCTTCCGAAAAATCTTCGAACGGTTCGCAGCTACAGTTCCTGACCATGTCGAGCACCGTCGTCGACTTCGAACTGTTCAGGTTCATCAGCGTCAACGTCGCGTGTTCGTCGGTATCCAGGTCCACGCGGAAGGACCCGCCCGGCTCAAAACAGGTCGAGTTCAACGAACCCGTCTCGCCGTCCACGAAGGGCACTTGGGCCTCCATGACCCCCAGGCCGTCGATGTAACCGAGGTATAACGTACCGCTGTCGCTCGCCTTGCTATAACGAATTCTCGCGCACCCCGTCGGTTCGCACGCTTCCGGTTCCGGATCGTCGCCTGCGTACGCGGCCTCGACGAACTCGTGAACGACCTCGCCCCAGACACGTTCCACGCCGCTCGCCAGTAGCGACTCGGGCCGCTCGCGATCGTCGATCTGAACAACCATGAAATTTTCGGTATTGCAAAGTTCGACGGTGCGCGCTTCATTGCGCGACTCGCCCGTCGTTTGTGCATGGGCGGGAATCGTTACGGATTCGACGGCGGGCTTCGCCCATTTCTTCGGAAGAATCGCGGCGGAAGTGATCACGCCGCTGGCGGCGAGGGCCTGGATCAGGCGGCGGCGGGGCTTGCGCAGCGATTCTCTGCTCGCTGCAGACGCCACATCATACGAGGAACGCTGAGCACCGGCTCCCTTGTGGTCATCGGAGGGCTTTTTCATGTATCTACCCCTGAAGGCGGAAATTTGGAGCGCCTTAGTACCCCATAATACCCGTAACGACCCGAAGCACAAGCGAATATCAGCCGACAATCGGCGGATTTCGAGCGACTTCGAGGTTCCGGCAGGCATAACACCGGCCGCAAGGCCGGAAATTCTCCCCTTCGACCACCGGCTTTCTGCACGACCAGCTCAAGTCGACCAGCTCGGGCGGCACCGATCGGACAATGTGGGCCTTGAGGTAAAGTGAATCCTCCATCGCATCGAGCGGGCGCACCCAGCGCGGCTTGGCCGACTCGCGCAGGAAACAACTGTCCAGCATCTGCTGGCCGTAGATCGCGCGCACCTTGCGCGTCTGGAAATGCCCGGTCATGACGTAGTCGACGTTCCGCTCGGACGCGATACTGATCAACGCGGCGTGAAACATCGTGATGATCAGGTCATACCCTCTTGGCGAAACCCGAAACTCGCTCTTGGACGACGAGAAACTGAAATCCCGGTACTGATCCCAGCAGTACTCCACGACGTCGGCGACCGCGTCGTTTTCCGCCTTTTGTCGGTTCTCGCGGTTCGACAGTTCGATATGGTGTGCGTGGACGACATGCTCCGTTTCCGCCAGCACGTTGGCGAGCACGGCAACGCTGTCGATGCCGCCGGACAGCATCACCAGCGTGGTCGTCTCCTTTTCCGGCTTTTCGGTCGCCAGGTCATCGAGCGTGCGGCGTAACGCATCGGCCACCAGCCGGTTCCGGGGCCATTCCGGCAATGTCGCGAGATCGGTCATGGCGTCAACCGCACTTCGGAGTGAATCGAGCGGTCGGGAAGATAGCAGAGCGCGCCGAGGCAGTCATTCCTGCCTTGGAATGTTCGTTCATGCCTTCAACGATGCGCGCGACGTTCACCGGGGGCGATAGACGACGACACCTTGCCAGCCAGCATCAACGCCGCCGCCTCGCGACAGCGTCACGCGTGACTAAGGTTCCGCCGATCTACCCGGCAACGTTCACCCGCCGGGCAACGGGGCCCGGCGGGTCACGGTCAATGGGGAGCGCAGGCGCCAGACCGGGACGGGCATCCCGGTTTCGCGCGTCATGAATTCGCAGGTGGCTGCGCCCCGACGGAGCGCCTCCCGCGCGGCGTGACGCTAGTTGCCGCTGGTCGCGTCCTCGACGGCGTCGCCGGCCTCTTCGACCGCATCGCCCGCCTCGTCAACGGCATCGTCGATTGCCTCGCCGGCCTCCTCCGCGGGCCCCTGCTGTTCACAGGCCGCCAGCGAAAGCAAGAAGACCGGCGCGAAAAACATGGCAAGAATCTTGTTCGGGATTTTCATTGTCCAACTCCTGTCGAAATAAGATAAGACTCGCGTCGGGACGGGTTGAAGCACGACACGCATGCTCAGCGCGTTGGCCGCACTTCAGCCGAACGACGATGCTGACTGTCGAGACTGGAGGAAACGAAACGACGGCGCGACAACATTTGTTAATCCGGCGCCGTTGACCCGAACGTGTATCGGCGCTTCGAATTGCTAGAATGTCGCAAGTAAAAGCCCATTCGCCGCAACCCGATCGAGCGGCGGCAAGACAATTCCGAGGGGAGACTGCATCCATGAGAGATTTCGAAGACCGCAAGGCCATCGTGCTCGGCGGCACGTCCGGCATCGGCGCTGCGACCGCCGAAGCACTGGCCGCCGCAGGCGTCGAGGTCATCGTCGCCAGCCGTCGCGAACCGGCACCGTCGCACGATACGGGGACAACCGTGGAACAGGTGGACGTGCGCGACCGCGACGGACTGGAACGATTGTTCGCGCGCCATGCGCCCTTCGACATCCTGGTCAATGCCGCCACCGGCGGCGAGCGCGCCACCGGTCCATTCGCGCAGATGGACCTGGACGGCTTTCGCGGTTCCTTCGACAAGCTGTGGGGCTACGTCAACTCGGTGCGCCTCGCCCTGTCCCACATGAGCGAGGACGGCAACATCGTGCTCGTCAGCGGCTTCCCGGCCCGCAAGTGCCCGCCGGGCATGTCGGCCATCGCCTCCGTGGGCGGCGCGGTGGAAGCTTTCGTGCGAGCGATCGCGCCGGAAATCGCCCCGAGGCGCATCAACGCCGTCTCGCCGGGCATCATCGACACGCCCATGTTCACCCAGTCCGGCTCGGAGCGAGACGCCTTGCTGGAAAAGCTGACGGACAACTTCGTACTCAAGCGCGCCGGCACGGCGGAGGAAGTCGCCGAGGGAGTGATGTTCCTGACCGGCAACGAATTCGTTACCGGGACCGTGGTGGATGTGGATGGTGGGGCGTTACTGCCGTAGCATTTGGACTTGTACAGACTTGTGTGGCGTCGAAGGTATGCCTATACGTACTAATCCTCCACGCACTGCTACGATTCAAAACAATCTTATGAAATCTTTTGCTTTGACGCTTGTCCTCGCTGCGGCGAGCGCTTGCATTTCGGTTACGGCTAAAACGCCGTCTATAGCGGAACCTAGTCGTTGCAACATGAAACCCGAACGCGGTCCTTGCAAGGCCGCAATACCGATTTACTTCTTCGACCATGAAGCACAAGACTGCAAAGTATTCTATTGGGGCGGTTGTGACGGCACGGTCCCATTCGATTCGATTGAAGCTTGCCGCTCAGAGTGCCGTACCGAATCCGACCAGTCTAAACAGTATACGAAGTGAGTTTACCCTTAAGGAATTGATTCTATTATTTCGGATATTCTCGTAACGTCTTCGCCTCTACAGGATTCATCTGGACAAACAAGCGATTTTCGACATCCGCTTTCAGTAACAACGAAATCTTGCTCACCACGGACAAGAATACCCTCTATTTCATGCGTGCTAGCATTTGCCACAAGCGATCCTGAATTCCCACCATACGTATCAAGGTTCGCTACAAAATACTCAAGCGAAACATTCTCTCTAACGTTGGCCCCAGGAGCATAAATCATTGGCAATCCCGCCGGGTGACCGATCACATACACTGATTGATCGTCAGCAATTCGACCTATTTTTCTGAGGCTTACGGGTACCCGATTCTCGACCGGACGGTCAAGTCTAATTAACGCCCAATCTGAACCACTCGAGTCCTCCTCGCGGCCTACCAGCTCTATACCCTCAAAAACGTCTTGACCAGAGACGTCTAGTCGAGCGGTAGCGTTATCTAGCATACGGAAATCGAAGACGAATCGGGTAATGTTAAGATCCGCTGCGGTCTTTACGCAGTGACCTGCTGTGGCGATTAGATCTGAATCAACCAAAAAACCGCTGCAAAACGCAGGACTAGGTTGATCTCTAAACGGTTCGTCTTCGCAAAGACCATACTTATCTCCGTATAACTCGTTACCAATAGACCACGTCCCGTCAGCATTCTGGTTCATTACCGTAGGTCTCATAAGCGCGACAACTGCAGCTGCATTCCGCAAGACATCCGCATCCGATACACTAGAAATCGGTACTCTTCCGTCCGGTCCATATACTACCTTACCGTATAAGGCCTGTTGCAACTTCGTTACACGTTCGTAAAGAGTCTCGAAACTTACTTCCTCCATAGAGCCTGAACGAGCAATTGGCTTTAACGAAACTCCTTGTTGAGCAAGTTCATTTTGTCGACTGCGCTCTAGAATTTCGGTAGTAAGCGAGGTAAGGTCCTGAACGCTAAATGTTTGCGCACGCACAACAGTTGTGGTCGTTATACAAGTCACCACCAAAGCTGAAGTAATTAATGTTCGATACATAGCAATTTCCGTCATTCAGATTCAACGACTAGTATCTGTGATATCGCGTCTCCTATTACTTTACTTATGTCATCTTTCTTCTCGCTAAACGTACCCGCAATTTTCTCGAGATGTTTCGGAGCATTGCCTGCTTCGCCGATATCTACGGATAGTCTTACGTTGCCAGTTTCTTCCGTGGATTCAGATGACCAAGGAACAAGCTTTAGCGGCGGATACGAAGACCAATTAACCCCATTGTAGTATTTCAGGAACGGCCATTTCGTAACGCGTTCACTAACTATGGTCTGGTCTATTGTGTTCTCGAACATTCCTACATTGGCCTCCCGCCACGCGGAATCAATCTTCAGTTTAGCGGAAATACCCACAATCGTTCCTTTAGCCTTCGGCCTTGCAATGTAAAGCCGGAGAGGTCTTATCTGAAGCGAACTTAGGTCGTGCGTTAAACGAAATTGACCGACAAGATCGAACAATAGTTTGGTTTCCGAGTTGTTATCCCTCGCTTGTTTTTTAATTTGACGCTGGTACCTGAAACAATTCCAAGCAAGGATCGGTTTGGGATCTACCGACGCGTAGAAGTAGTCAGGCGTAACACCTGCCGAGTGGCTGGCAGTGTACTCCGCGATACTCGCCTTTAGCTTAGATTCTACGTGATCTAGCGCATAACCGATTAATGGCCTGACGATGAAATCTATAGCCAAAGATCCTGAAAGCGCAGCCTTATCGTCGGATTTTAGACAACTCTCTACCAATTTTTCTTCTTCTGCTTTATCCACGTCGATCGAAACATCCAAAGCTAGGGGATCTTCGCCCGTGGAGTCAGCCTTGCTCAATGGGTTTATAAGCTCCAACACCGACTCGCCGCCGCCCACTTCAACTATTGCAGTTGTCGTACAGCCGGTCAAGCCAATAGGGGCTAGGAGCATGCCAATTAGAATTTTTTTCATCCTCAATACTCTCGTGCTTTGATGTTGGAGATTGGGCCCGTTCTGCCGCTTTCTAGTAAGCAAATCGATCCTTAAACAACTCGCCAATTTAGTCCGACGCACCACTTTTCGCGGGCCGGTAACATTACTATTTAAATCCAGTGTCGTACTACCACAATCACATCGACTGAACAATTACTTCGATCAGAAAACGGCGATTACTATCCACATGACTCAAACAATTCTCCACTACACCATAGCGCAAGCGACAATAAACTACCAGAACAACTGGAATAGGCCACCCTCTGGTTTGTAACTTCAAAAGGATAATTTTTTCATAAAGTTAGGTCGCCGCGCTTCGAAGTTACTTCGCTTTAGCTTAGAGCCAATACATATAACTTACGAAAAAATTGCGAAAAACTTACGAACAAGTCGCTCGCGAATGCCAAGTGCGTCGCATCGAATAGGTCCGTGAGGTCCGTTTGACGGCGCGAATGTTACTCACTCACCAGATCGGTGCCATTTTTTTCGATGAATCGCCCCGGGATTTCCAGAGGATCCGGCATTTGAGAAACGGGGAGTCATGAGTAAGAGCAAGCGATACAGCCCAAGATAACGGGAGCGGGCGGTTCTACTGTTTGAGCAATGCCTGCCTAAACATTCTTCGCCCTGGGCGGCAACCGAATAGGTTTCTGGCAAGATCAGCTGCACGGCGGATACGCTGCGCCGGTGACAGTGGATCGACCAAGCCGAGGTCGATGGTGGTAAACATACGGGGTTGGTCACGGACGAACGTCAACGGCCGAAGGAACTGGAGCGGGAGAACCAAGAGCTGAAGCGGACTAACGAGACCTTGAAGACGGCGTCGGCTTTTTCGCCCTACGCGCCCGTTGCTGATTCCTGGCGACTACTTCAACACCGTTTGCCTATCCACCGGTGCGTCAAACTGGACGTCGCGTTATTGCCCGAAACTGCACTTCTCTTGACAAGAGTCAATATACGCCAATTATTAATTTGTCTGTGGCTTTTATCACAGAAGCGAGGAGTGCTGTTAGTGTTTAGTTTGTGAATGTTGGAAAAGAAGGATTGAAACATGGGTGGTCGAAACTCTGGCTACGGCCCAAATGCGAAAGGTGGAAGATTGGCCACTTGTTTAGTTTGCGGTTCTTATCGAACATATTTGGGGCATCAGCTACTCTTCTACGACAATAGCGTTAGGGGAAGCGCAGAGAAGCGGGTCATATATTGGAGGAGGGTAAAATGTACAAATTAGTCTATTGCGTAATTCTTGTTGCTTTCTTTTCCCACGCTGGAACGGTTACCGCGCAGGGCTTTGGTAGTGGCGGTGGAGGCGGGGGCTCTGGTAGTGGCGGGGGCTTTGGTAGTGGCGGGAGTCCTTCTCCGACCAGCCCCAGCGCGGCTCCTAGTAGCAGCAGTTCTCCTGCAACCGTTGATCCGACCCCCACTGAACCCGATATCGGACATGAGATTGTTGTGACCCCCAGAACGCCGCTGAGCCCGACCGATGTCGGCATACCAGAGCCACTGACGGGACCGGATGGTTGGCTACCATACACCGATCCAAACATTCCGCCGGAATTACCTGGGATCGTGGGTTATTGCGGACCAACTGCGGTGTGCGGCGGAACTCCGAGCAACGGTATCCCGACTACAATCACTCCATCGATCCCGGCTCCACAGCCTACTCCCAACCCAGAGAATGCGGTCGTAAAGTCGAATAATGGCTTTCCTTCTATTGTGGCGCTGACCGGCGGCATCGGACAGCTTTGCACGGGCGTGCTAGTCTCCAATACAGTGGTTCTTACCGTAGCACATTGTGTATGCGGCCGCCCGCCAACAGAAGTCTGGATTGGAAATTCGGTGATCCCAGACGCCGAGTATCGAAAAGGGCTGAATATGTCCCGAGAACTTAAAGGTGAGCCAGTTTTCTTCACTGATTATGATTGCAATACGAAACAGGGATACGACCTCGCTGCAATGTTTCTTGCTGATGAGAATTTCATCAGAAATAGCTATTTTTTTGAGTATGTTCCACAGGAACCGGTTCTCTTCAAGAAGTTCAATGCTGCAATCGTGGGATTTGGCTCGGGCAGTACATCAACCCTGGGCGGTGTAAAGCGAGTAGCGAATATTCAGGTCGAAGCCTGTTCGTACGCCCATGTGTCTAGCGGCGAGAACTGTATTGCCGAACTGGAATGGATCTCATTTAGTAGCAACGGTGTCGATACCTGCAAAGGAGACAGCGGCGGGCCGCTGTATATGCACGGCGAAGACGGGACATTAACCCTGGTCGGACTGACATCGCGCAAGCGTGGCGGTAGCGACGCCGCTTATTGCGGTGACGGTGGAATATACGTGAACCTCACAGAACCTCGCGTCACAGCTTGGATAAATGAACTGAGAAAGGAGGGCGATCAATGAGATACCTGAAAATACTTTTTGTAGCATTCGCCTTGATATTATCTGCTCCAGCATCCCTTGCCCAGAACATGCAGTTGCGCGCCGGGTCTAGCGAACGAATCCTCAATGGCAACGAGATCGACGGGGTTGTCCGGAAGGCCGAGTGGACCATGTCGCTCAGGCTGGATGGCCGTCACAACTGTGGCGCATCATTCATATCGCCAAAAATCGAGAGCGGGAAGGTGACGGGCTGGAGCAGCGAGGCATCTGAGCCCAAATGGGCTGTTTCAGCTGCTCATTGCATGTTCGATCCTTGGACAGGGGCGCCTTACGAGATATCCAGGCTCTCCGTCTATAGCGGTGCCCTAGACATTCAGAACGGCCCTTCCAACGGGGAAGGAGACGTCCAGGAGGTGCGCGCGTTCTATGTTCCAGACGGAACTCTTGGCACACCTTCCTACGATCCAATTACGCTGGAGAACGATATTGCTCTCTTGCGACTCGCAGATGCGAAAACGGTCGATGGAAGCAAAAGAGGAAGCATTCGCCTTCCGACTATTGCTGACGTAAACTGGATCTATGATCCTTACACTGCGCTGCACACAGCAGGCTGGGGCAGAACCTCCGAAGGGGGTATTGGTTCCCCCACACTCCTTGAAGTCAGGATTCCTATGGTGGACCATGACACATGTGCCGAAAAATATGCTCCCTTCGGGGATGAAATTTACCCCGGAATGATCTGTGCTGGCTACAGATCGGGCGAGTTCGATTCCTGCCAAGGGGACAGCGGCGGTCCGCTTTATTACCGTCCGACACCCCTAACCCAGCTTACTTCCAAGTCAGTCCTGGTCGGTATCGTGAGTTGGGGTCGTGGATGCGGCGGTGCCGACTTATTTGGTGTATACACGAGGATCGTCCACTATCAGGACTGGATGACGGCAGTGATCCAGGCGAACTGAGCACACTAATCGGCACTGACGACGAACTAAGTATCGATCGCAGCGATGGCGACCTGTTCCACAGTGTGGTCGTTTTTTATGATTCGACTGGCTGGTTTCAAGACTCTACAGAAATTCAGCGCATACGATGCGATCGGCCATCAAGGTTCCCTGAACGGATACTGAGGCATGTATGCGAAGCTGCTAGTGTTCTTGACTGGTGCGACAGTCAGCCTTTGGGGAGATAGAGTTGACGCATTAGACTGGGGCGTCGGCATAAACGATGAAACTTACCATATAGCTTGTAGCACCCATGCCTCCGTCCGATCTCGAAATGGCAAGCCCAAGTTCTTTGGTCCAGTCACGCTGTTAGGATTTCCGGTTGTTGATCGCTTTCTTTATTCCGGTAGGCGGCAAGGAATTGATCCGGGCTCATGCCGTTCAGGGAGCCGT
>JAUIEZ010000052.1 GCA_030429665.1 Gammaproteobacteria bacterium
CGCGAACGCAGAGAACTTCAAGAACGTGGGTCACAACATGTTCTGGAAGGATGCTTCCGCGGTCACCGGTTATCCCGCGCTGCGCGTGGAGATCCTGCAGTTTTGCGATGCCGCGGTGGGCCGGCGCATGCTCGATTTCTCGCCGGAGTTTTCCATTTTCATCCCGTGCCGAATCACGGTGATGGAGGACGCCAACGGCGACATTTGGCTGATGACGCTGGACTGGGACGTGAGCTGGCTGGCCAATGCCTGGCACCCGGACTCCGAACTGGGCGAGCAGTTGACCGCCGACGCCGTTCGCATACGCGATGCCATGGAGTCGATCATGACCGCCGGCGCCAACGGTGAGTGGTAGTCGGCGTCGCGGCGCGTTCTGGCTACCGCGCGGCGATCCGCAGGCAATTCAATACCGGGTCGAGAAGCGGCGCCAGTTGTCGCCGCATCTGCGCGCCCTGCGCCGTGCTGTGGGCAAAGTATTCACGTACCAACGGCTCGCCAACGAGCGAGAGAAAACGAATCGCGTCCACCGCTGTCGATGGTACTGCGTCTCGCGGTGAACGGGTGTCGACGTCGTCCGAAATTGCGCGGTGAATCGATTCGGTGTTCTCACAGGGGCCGATCGGCGACCGAACGGGCGCCAGCGCATCGGCGAGTGCCTCCAGGCTGCCGACCACCACGTCCTGGTCGGCCGCGTGCTCCAGGATGCGCGCAATGGTTTCGAATAGGCGTTTGGCTTGCGGTTGCTGCAGAAACGCCAGCCATGTCTCGGTGGGGGCGTCCCGCGCGGGTACCTGTCCGTGGCGGAGGCTGTTTCCGGCGTTAGGTGACGACGGCAACTCGAATGGTCGCGCGCGAACGAATCCGAGCCGGATAGGGGCGTTGCGCCGCCCGCGCGCCCACAGTTCCCGCAGGCGCGGGCTTTCCGCGTCCTGGGCCAGCGCGAGCAGGCGGACGGTTTCGACCACGGTCGCGCTGGATGTCTCGAAGGGAAGGTGCTCCAGCAGGTAATCGACCAGCCGATCGGCCAGCGGGTCGCCGCGCACCGCTTCGTGGCCGAGCAGAAACCGGGCGGTTTCCCCGTGGGTGTGCGCCCACCATGCCCGACTGGCAACGGTCGCGTCCAGCGTCGCCGCGCTGGCGACCGCGATCACCGCTCCGGGATCGCCCAGCATCAGCAGGTCGCCGAGGCGGCGGCTGTCAAATTGTCCCAGTCGGGTCCAGCGGCCAAGGGATTGCGGGTACGCGCCCGCCGATTGGGTGACCAGCGACGAGAGCGTGTCGCGGGTCGCGCGCAGGAGTTGCCGTGAGGACCCGTCGCCGCGAATCTCGACGGAGAATTGCCGCTCGCCGGACAGGCCGTGGACCACCATGAGCGCCTCGTCGATGCGTATCGCTTCACACTGCGACATCATCACCCGCAGGCGCAGGAGGGTTTCCGGCGAGAGCGCGTTGGACGAGCGTTTCACGTGCGCCGAACTCGCATAACGGGGGCTAATGCAGACATTGAAAAACGAATGGGGCCGCGTCTGTTTTCGTCAAAAACTTGCTGCAATAATAACTGCCTGAAATTATCTTCGTGGAGCGTGCAAGGTGAATAACACGTACTATGACACGGTGGATCTGCTCGAGAAAATGGAAGTCGATCGCGACTATATCCTCGGTTGGATGGGCGGATTCCTCGGCAGTCCGCCGCGGGAGGAACAGCGTGCGACCGATGCGTATGCCGCCGGTTACGAGGACGGACGCAATCACACTACCGCCAGCGCCGAGAACTTCAAGAACTGACGCGATGGCCGCGCGCCGTTAATCGGGCGCGTCGAATCCGTGCAACGCGTCGGCGGTGCCGAACAGGTTGTCCATTGACTTTTTCAGTTCGAGCATCGCTTCCGGGGCGTCGAGTTCCATGACCTGGTCGATGACCCAGCGGTTGGTCTGTCCCTCGCCCATCACGTCCTGTACGTGCCGGCCCAGACCGCGCAGCATCGAGAAGCCGGGCTCGGTCCCGGAAAAACTGCAGGCGGCGTACTCCGCGGAGCGTTGGTTCAGTCGCTCGACGAACGATGACCGGTAGTCGCGTTCGCGGCCGAAAACGTCCTCCAGGTTCCGCTGGTAGTGCCGGGCCACGCCGTGGGCCAGCGTGCCGACGAACTTCCCGCGCGCCGTTTCGTCAATTCGGCCGTGGACCAGTCGATCGCAGGCATGGACCAGGAAGCACAGGTACTCGGCGATAACGTCGGTTCGCTGCTCGTCCGCGCTATAGTCGAAATCTTCCCGGTGGAGATTCTTCGCCCGGTCCAGCGCGATCTGCCAGCAAACGTAGGCCAATGCCGTCGCGTTGTCCTCGAGGGTACGGCTGCGGCTGCTGTTTCTCCACTTGTCGCGGGTGCGCATCGGACAGGGCAATGGGAGGTCGAAGGAAACGTTCGTGGTGGGTGTATCGACCCGCCTGGCGACTTGGAGCGCCATTAGTCTCCGTGTTAGTTTATCACGACAGAATCTAGCCGGTGGATTCCGCCATGGCCCGAGTCGACACGGAACTGGTTTCAAAGGTGCAGTTCAATTGCGACCTTTCCGACGCACGTTACGCCGGTAATTACACGATGTGCATCTATCTCCTGAAGATGCGCGAGTTCTACCGTTGGCACCACGGCTTGTCGTACGGAGACGCTCTGTCGATGCCAAGCGTCAGCGAGTGGGTTCGACGACTCGAAGACCGATGGGATGCCATCGAGTCGCGACCATGGGAACCGGTTCCCGTCGACGGCGTCGGTTTCGACGTGTTCGATGCCGACGCCATCAACGATCGCCTTGCCGGACGAGACGTCGTGTTCTCCAGCGGTATCGGCCGTTTCGGCAAGCCGGTGTTCTTTCTCGCGGATTGCATTAAGTCGCGGGAGCAGGGTGGGTTGAAGATATTCGTCACCGGCCACGAGTACGCACGAGAGCTTTCGGCACCGCCGGCGATGATCCGCGGCCGTCGAATCTTCCTGCGTCGCCAAAGCATCGAGCGCATGCTTTGGGAAGCGATCGAGGAATGGCGCTGGCATCGCCGCGAGGGTCCCATGGAGAAGGTTCATGCCCACTACGGGTTTGACCGTGACGCCGACGCCGCGCTTGCCGCGCTCGTGGACGATCACCTCGAGCAGCTGCTGCTTCACGAGCAGGGCGAATACCAGGCCGGCGTGCTGCTCGCAGGCGACTGGAACGCCATGCTGGTGGATGTCGCCTCCACCCGCGCGGAAAACGTGGCGCGTGCCGTTCGGGACTGCCTGGCCGATTCCCTCGCGGTCGTGCCGCAACTGGTGCGGGACGGTCGGTCCGAACTCGTTCACCTTTACTTCGCGATGCGTTCGCCACTTGCCCGCGACCTGTTCCCGGCGCTGACCCGCGACTACCGGAATTGGTTGGACGGCGGAACGATCGACGCATTGGCCGGCACGGCCCGGGCCGCGACGGAGCATTTCGTCGGCGTGTGCAACGAGATGCTTGCGAGACATGAATCCGGTTTGCCCGCCGTCGGCGCGGGCGCCGACGCGCATCGTTCAATGGCCTTTCACGGGACATGACGCGCGCACTGGCGGCGGGCGCAGGGAAGGCAGGCTATTGCCCGTGCTGATCACAATAGACGAATTGCTCAACGTGTCGGAACTGGCCCAGGTGAGGCGTCTGCTCGACGGCGCCGAGTTCCTGCCCGGCCATACCAGCGCGGGCGCCCGGGCCGCTGCCGTCAAGTTCAACGGAGAATTGTCTCCCGGGGCGGTCGAACTGGAGCGGCTCAATCGCATCGTCATGGGCAACCTGGTGAAGCATCCGGTGTATCGGTCCGCCGTCCTGCCGCTGAAGGTCGCCGCACCCTTTTACGCGCGATATACCGAGGGCATGTACTACGGCGCGCACATTGACGACCCGGTGATGGGGGAGGGCGAACGCTATCGCTCGGATGTCGCCGTCACCGTTTTTCTCAACGATCCCGCAGATTACGAGGGCGGCGCATTGTGCATCGAGACGCAGTTCGGCGAGCAGCGCGTGAAGCTCGATGCCGGGTCGGTGGTGCTGTACCCGGCATCGTCTCTGCACCGCGTCGAGCCGGTGACCGCGGGACAGCGGCTGGTCGCGGTGACGTGGGTGCAGAGCCTGGTGCGCGACGCCGGCCGGCGCGCGCTGCTCTACGAACTCGCGCAGGCCCGCGAAGCGTTGTTCGAGGAATCGCCGGACAAGCGTGCCACTGCCCTGGTCGACCAGGCCTACGTCAACCTGGTGCGAATGTGGAGTGACACCTGACCGGCCGACCGCGCCGGTACGAAGCGCTGCTAACGCTTCGATCCCTTCTCTTCGTGTGCCAGCTCGATCAGGCGATTTGCGAGCGCCTGGTACTGCTGCCGATAGCCTTCGAGCGCATGCCCGTCGGTCGGATTGAAGTACTCCTCGGGATTGACGCCGTTGTCGTGCTCGTAGTCGATGAACTTCTTTTGCATTTCGAGCATCTGGCGAATGATGTCCTGCTTCTCGTTCATGAATGCTTGACCTCGGTAGAGTGAATAGTCAATAGCCGCCCTTGCGCCGGCTCTCGGGCAGCCCCGCGATCAGGCCAGCCTGCTTGCTGGGATTGCCGGGAAACAGGTCGAAGATTTCCTTGTTGTCGACCTTGCGTCCCCATCGCCGGGACATCTCCTTGAGAATGGCGCGGTTGTTGGGTTGATTGCCATTGTTGTTGAAGAACTCGTCGCGCAGGTAGTCGAGGACGTCCCAGTGCCGTTCGCCGAGATCGATGTCATCGGCGGCGGCCAGTGCCGAGGCGACGTCGCGGTCCCAGTCGTCGGTGTTGACCAGGTAGCCGTTCTCGCTTAACTCGATGCTGCGGCCGTACACGTCGATTGCCACGGTTATTTACCTCTCGAATCTCGTCGTTGATGCGGTGCGTGCCGGTCCGGACCTCATTCGCCGGCCTGCCTGAAAACCGCGTCGATACCCTTGTGCGGTAGAAACATTCCGAATCCGAATGCGCGAAGATCGCCAATACCGTGCTGCTGCAACGTCACGGATTCATCCAGTCGCAAATCGGCGATCATCACGCTTCGCGCGTGCACCGGGCCGTCGGGCGACCTGAACGCATGCAGCTTTCCGCACAGCATCTTGCTCGGCACCACGCCAAGGTCGGCGAGCGTGTCGAAGATGGATTGCAGAAACGCTGCCTCGCTTGCCGCCGGCACGGCCCGCACGTGTCGGCTGAACACGGTACTGCTCGCCGTCAACGGCTTTTCGCGGGGCTCGCCTACCTCGATGTCGCAGTCGGCGATCCGTAGCCGCGCGCCGGCCAGGGTCGCGGCGTCTTCGAGTCGGTGCCGGGGAATTCGTAGCGTCAACCGCGACCGGCGCGGCAACTCGAGATACTCCGCGCCACCCGGCCGGTACCAGCCGTTGCCGGACTCGGCCCCGTGTACGAGGTGGATGCCTGCGAGCGCCTCGCCGGGGAGCCACTGCAGGTGCCTGTGGATCGCTTCGCCAAGCGGCCACGCATGGTCGACCGGAAGTCGCTGGCAGCGAATCCGGAAAGAGAGATCGATGACGTCGGTGGGCACCACGAAGTCGTCGTGCTTGTCGCTTGTCTCGGCCCAGTACATCGCAGTGCGCAACCGCGGCTTCAGTGGACCGGCAGTTCGTCGCGCAGGCGCTCACGGTCGAACCACCAGTCGTCCTGAACCAGGACGTCCACCACGTTACCCAGCCTTACCAGGAACTTCTCCGGGTCGTGGAGTTCGAGCCGCGTAGCCCATTCGTCGAACTGCGACTGAGACTCGACGCCGCCGTGCCGTCGTGCCACGTCGCCGAGCATCCGCGCGGAGAAGAACTCGAGGTCGCGACGGGTGGCCGCGGTGGCGCGCAAGTCGACGACGTAGGCGGCGGTGGCGGCGGCCACCGCCGCGCCGTCGGCGTCGTCGGGCGTATCGTTGATGATGTGGCCGAGCATGGTCAGGGTCAGGGACGGGTCGATCGGGAAGGTTACCGCCAGCCATACACCCTGTCCGAGTGCCGCCAGGGCGTCGTCGCCCTCGCACCGATAGACGATTTCACAGGCGCGCACCGCCGGCTCGTATTGCTTTTCGTTCAACGCCCGGCGAAACACGTCTTCAGCGATCTCGCGGGCTCCCTGGCGGCGTTCGAGTTCGAGCAGCAGCGCGGCCTCTTCGAGTCGCAACGCCATGGCGCGCGATTCACTGAGTTCGGCGGCGATGTCGCGACAGCGTTCGCGCAGGGCGGCGAGTCGCATCTCCAGGGCGGCGGTGGACGGTTTCAGGTCCTCGTCCGATTCCGCGCCGAGATCGATGGACGAATGCAATGGCTTCATCGCCATGGTCCTCCCGGATTACCTGTTGTCGATGACTTCGGTGAAGACCGCCTCCAGTCGGTCTTCCCAGTTGTCCGGCGTGTCGTGAAACGGCGGCTTGATGTCCATGCGAAAAAACATGTCGCCGCCGGCCGCCTTCTCGCGCACCGCGTCGACCAGTTCGTCGAACGATTCGATTTCGTGGCGTTCGAGCAGGATTTCGCTAAGCCAGATCATCGGCACTGCCGCTGAGCGCGGCGGGCGGAATGGGATCGTGATAGCGGGCGCGCAACAACAGGCGCCTGTGACCGCGTCCGTCGAGAAAGGCGTCCCGGCGATGGAGCACGTTGCGCGCGATGATCCCCATGCCGGGCTCCAGGCGGCATGACAGGACCAGCGGCGAATGGTTGAGCAGGTATCGGATCGCCTCCACCGCCACGAGCAATCGCGGTTCGCTCTTCCAGGTAATGTTGCGTTGGCGTGCCGAGAAGCGCATGACCAGCGCGTCGTCGATCCAGGAGAACACCGCCCCGCGTACCGCCTCTCGAACCGCCTCGCCCTCGACCACGTTGGCGGGGATGGTATAGGCATCGTCGGCGAACAACACGTCGACGTCGAGATTTCGATCGCGGCGCAGCAACTCGTAGAGCATTTCGTGGTCGAGAAACTGGTTGCCGCCGCCTTCGGCAGCCTGGCTCACGCAGTGCAGGATGAAGGAACGTACACCGCCGCCGGCGGTTTCGTAGTAGCCGTCGGTGTGCCAGCTCAGTGCACGGGTCGTGTAAGGGATGTAACGGCGCCGTGCGTCCGCACAGGGCGTGATGTCGCTGACCGCATCCTCGTCGGCGCACAGGTTGCGCTGGGGCCGTACCAGGGAGAACTGTCGCCCCAGGGCGAGGACCGCGTCGTGATCGACGTCGACGTTGCGGCTCACGCGGTACAGCGCCATGTTGGCGACCGACAACCGGGCCGACAGCGCGCGATGTTCGGACGGACTCAGCTCGCGCGGGTCGGCGATATCGACGACGGGCGAGCGGAGGAATCGACGGTATGTGGCGAGCCTGTCCAGCCACGCGGACTCACTGCCCGGCGAGGGCGTCGATTTGCCGACGGCGACCGGCTGATCGGCCGGCCGGCGACCGTACGTTGTTGCTCCGATGTTCACGGCGCGGATTGTATGCGAGCCCATCGTGCGCGCAATATGCCATCGGGAAGTGGTCCGCGGCATATTCCTATGCGAAACAGTCAGTTATTGTCCGGCCGGCGCGGGATGTCCGCGAGTGTGGCGTGACAACGCCATGAATTGCAAAGGCTTTTGAGTTCGTGTGAAAAGTCTGCCCGATTGACCTTGTGCGATGCAGCAAAAAAATTACTCCCAAAGGGATAATACGGAATATCCTGTCGCCCCCCCCACGGAGGAGTGTGCGCCATTTGAAAGCTGCTTAAAATCTTCGAGGACAAACGGTTTCGTGACGGAACGATGCGCCGATCAACCACGCATGTTCCCCGCGGCAACCACCATTTAGGGCCGCCCGCCGCGGCTACTTTGCTGAGGAGTGCGACGATCATGGCACAAGACAAGCATCCCACCCCGATGCTGGACGAGTTGGAATCCGGCCCGTGGCCGAGCTTCGTGTCCGGAATCAAGCGGCTGCGTGACCAGCACGCCGACCAGCGTATCAACGGCGTCGCCAACGATCTGCTCGGACAACTGGAGCATTCCTACGAGACCCGCAAGGGTTATTGGAAAGGCGGTACGGTCAGCGTCTACGGTTACGGCGGTGGAATCATTCCGCGATTCTCCGAGGTCGGCAAGCAGTTCCCGGAATCGAAGGAATTCCACACGCTGCGCGTGCAACCGCCCGCCGGCAATCACTATACAACCGACATTCTCCGCCAGTTGGGAGAGAGCTGGGAGAAGTGGGGGTCGGGCCTGGTGACTTTCCACGGCCAGACCGGCAACATCATGTTCATCGGTGCGAACACGGAGAACACGCAGCATTTCTTCGACGAGATCAACGAGTACGGTTTCGACCTGGGCGGCGCCGGGCCTTGCGTGCGCACCGCGATGTCCTGTGTCGGTTCCGCGCGGTGCGAGCAGTCCTGTGCCAACGAGCACAAGATCCACCGCACCCTGGTGAACAACTTCACCGACGACGTTCACCGGCCGGCGTTGCCGTACAAGTTCAAGTTCAAGGTTTCCGGCTGCCCCAACGACTGTATGAATTCCATCGAACGCGCCGACATGGCCATCATCGGTACCTGGCGCGACGACATGAAGATCGACCAGGACGAATGGAAGGCTTACGTGTCGCAGAAGGGTCGCAAGCACGTGGTGGACAACATAATCTCGCGCTGCCCCACCAACTGCCTTTCGCTCAATGACGACGATACGCTGGAAGTGGACAACCGCAATTGCGTCCGTTGCATGCACTGCCTGAACGTCGTTCCAAAGGCGCTGTCTCCCGGCGACGACAAGGGCGTGACGATGCTTATCGGCGGCAAGCGCACCTTGAAGATCGGCGACCTCATGGGCACCGTGATCGTGCCGTTCATGAAACTGGAAACCGAGGAGGACTACGAGCGTATCGTCGAGATCGCCGAGGAAACCATCGATTTCTGGGCCGAGAACGGCCTCGAGCATGAACGCTGCGGCGAGATGATCGAGCGCATCGGGCTGGTCAATTTCCTCGAGGGCATCGGTATCGACGTCGATCCGCACATGATCTCCAACCCCCGCGAATCGTCGTACGTACGAATGGACGGCTGGGACGACGAGGCGGTCAAGTGGTTCGAGCGCAAGGCCGAGGAACACACCGCCGCGGCCGGTTGAGCGGACGCAGACGATTGATACGACGACGCGACACGCAAGCCTTGAAGGAGTAGAGCATGGCCAAAGTACAGATGCGCGAACCCATCGAGTCCGGTTGTCCGGACGGGTTCCAGTACATGCACCCGGTGATGGCGAAAAATTTCGGCCGCTGGAAATGGCACGATCATCCCCGACCCGGCGTGCTTCGCCACCGTGCTCACAGCGGCGACGAAATCTGGACGGTTCGCGCCGGCACCCAGCGCATCCTTGACCTGTTCACCCTGCGCAAACTGTGCGACATCGGCGACAAGTACGGTGACGGTTACGTGCGCTTTACCATCCGCAGCAACATCGAGTTTCTGGTCGCCGATCCGGCCAAGGTCGATCCCCTCATCAATGCGCTGGAGGAAGCCGGATTCGTCGTCGGCGGCACCAAGAATTCGGTGGCAATGATCTCCCACACCCAGGGATGGCTGCATTGCGACATCCCGGGAACCGACGCCTCCGGCGTCGTCAAGGCCATGATGGACGAACTCGTCGACGAGTTCAAAAACTGCAACATGCCCAACCGCGTGCACATCACGACGTCGTGTTGCCAGATCAATTGCGGCGGCCAGGGCGATATCGCCATCAACATTCAGCACACCAAGCCGCCGAAGATCAATCACGACCTGGTGGCCAATGTCTGCGAGCGCCCGTCGGTGGTGGCGCGCTGCCCGGTGGCCGCGATCCGTCCCGCGCAGGTCAACGGCAAGCCGACGCTGGAGGTGGACGAGAAGAAGTGCATCTGCTGCGGCGCCTGCTATCCGCCGTGTCCGCCGATGCAGATCAACGACCCCGAGCATTCCAAGCTGGCCATCTGGGTCGGCGGCAACCACTCCAACGCGCGCGGCAAGCCGACCTTCCAGAAACTGGTGGCCTCGGGCGTGCCCAACAACCCGCCGCGGTGGCCTGAGGCGACCGCGATCGTCAAGCGCATCTTGAAGACCTACCGCGAGGATGCCCGCGACTGGGAACGCATGAACGACTGGATCGAGCGCATCGGCTGGCCGCGCTTTTTCGAACTGACCGGTTTGCCGTTCACGAAGTTCCACATCGACAACTGGCGCGGTTCGCGCAAGAGCCTGAACGCCTCCACGCACATCCGGTTCTAGCCAGTGCCGGGTCTCGAATACACGATCGCGTACCCCTTGCCGGTCGCGGTTTCCATTGTCGCGCGACCGTTCCGCCATGCGCTTCGATCCGGCGCGCCGCGGCTCGCCGGAAGATTCCGCGCTCATGAACTTTCATACGGCAGGATTACGGGAGAGGAAGTCGGCTCATGATTTTCTCTATCATGGTCAACGAGGGTCCTTATACCCACCAGGCCTCCGATACCGCGTATCATTTCGCCGCCGCCGCGCTTGCGGCCGGGCACGAAATATACCGGGTGTTCTTCTACCACGACGGCGTGAACAACGGTACGCGGCTGACCACGCCGCCCCAGGACGACCGCAACATCGTGCATCGTTGGAGCGAGCTGGCCGAGAAACACGGGCTCGACCTGGTGGTGTGCGTCGCCGCCGCGCAGCGTCGCGGCATCGTCGATGACGATGAGGCCAAGCGAAATTCAAAGGACGCGGACAACATCGCCCCGGGCTTTCGAATTTCCGGCCTCGGCCAGTTGATCGAGGCCGGTATCAAGTCCGACCGGTTGATGGAATTCGGCGACTGAGTGCAAGCGGATGTCCGAGATAAAGAAATTCATGTATATCAATCGGCGCGCGCCGTACGGCAGTATCTACGCGCTGGAAGGTCTCGAAGTGGTTCTGATCGGCGCGGCTTTCGACCAGGACTGTTGCATGGCCTTCGTCGGCGACGGCGTGTTCCAGCTCGTTCGGGGCCAGGACTCGACGCAGACCGGCATGAAGAACTTTTCCCCTGCCTACAAGGCGCTCGGGGACTACGACGTGAACCGGCTATACGTGGAACGTGAGTCTCTCGCCGAACGCGGTCTGTCCGAGGACGACCTGATGGAACTGACGTGGGAGGACGAGGACGACGACTGGGCTGAAAAGCCCTCGATCCGCGTCGTTTCGCGCGAAGAACTGGCGCGATTGATGGAAGAGCAGGACGTGCTGCTCAATTTCTAGGAATCGACCCCCCATGCTGCATACCGTCAACAAGTCTCCTTACGAAAAGAACAGCCTCGAGACCTGCCTGGGGTTGTCCCTCGACGGAAGCGATATTCTGCTCATCGAGGACGGCGTCTACGGTGCGATTGCCGGCGGCAAGGCGTCGGCCATGCTGCTCGAGGCCATGAAGACGCGGCAGGTATACGCGTTGGGCCCGGACCTGGCGGCGCGCGGCATCGACCCGGGGAGACTGGTCGACGGTATCACCGTGGTTGACTATGGCGGATTCGTCGAACTCGCCGCAAGGAACGACCGGGTGCAAGCCTGGTTGTAAACTCAATTCACAGCACTATATCCAACCGGGTATCTACGGGAGCAATACGAGATGGCACTGGAAATCAACGGCAAGACCTACGAGACGGACGAGGAGGGCTACCTCGCCAACCTGAGTGACTGGGACGAGGAGGTCGCGCGCAAGATGGCGGAACTGGACGATTGCGATCTGACCGACAATCACTGGGAAGTGATCAACTTCCTGCGCGAGTACTACGAGGAGTACCAGATTGCGCCGGCGGTGCGCGTGCTCACCAAGGCGATCGGAAAAAAGCTGGGCAAGGACAAGGGCAACAGCAAATACCTTTACCAGCTTTTTCCGTATGGACCCGCCAAGCAGGCATGCAAGTACGCCGGATTGCCGAAGCCGACCGGCTGCGTCTGACCTCTAATCGGGGTGAGTCGCCCCGACCGCCGGTCTCGCCGACACGCGACGCCGCTTCGCGGAGTCGGCGGTTTCGGCATGCCGGGAGACTGATGCCGTTATGGTTTTGACCGCGGTTTTTGCCGTCCTGTTCTATATCGCCACGGCGATTCTCGTCATCGGCATTGCCGCGCGCGTGCGGCGTTACGCGAAGACGCCTTCGCCGCTGGTGATCCCGACCACGCCCGCGCCGACGACGCGCGCGGGCGTGACGGCGCGCATGGCCCGCGAAGTCATTCTCTTCGAGAGCCTGTTCAAGGGCAGCAAGTGGACGTGGCTGTTCGGCTGGGTGTTTCATTTCGCGATGGTGCTGGTGCTGGCCCGTCACCTACGCTACTTCACCGAGCCGGTATGGGGCTGGGTGGCGGCGATCCAGTGGCTCGGCCTGTACGCCGCTTTCGCCATGGCGCTGGGCTTGGCCGGTCTTTGGGCGCGGCGCCTGCTGGTCGACCGGGTACGATACATCTCGTCGCCCTCCGATCACCTGATGCTGGCATTGCTGATGGGCATCGTCCTGTCCGGCCTGGCCATGAAGTACGTCTGGCACACGGACGTGGTGGCGTTGAAGGCTTTCATGCTCGGCATCATCTACATCGACTACAAGCCCTTGCCGGCCGATCCCGCATTGATCGTTCACTTGTCGCTGGTGATCGCGCTGATGATCGTGTTTCCGTTCAGCAAGCTGCTGCACGCGCCGGGCGTCTTTTTCTCGCCTACGCGCAACATGCGCGACGATCCCCGGGAACGACGCCACGTCACCCCCTGGGCCCCGGAGCGCTCCTGATGCCCGCGCGTCGACGGACCTGAACCCGGGCGGAGTTTCTCGTGGCAAAGAGCGAATTCGAGACACCCGAGATCAAGCGGATCCCCGAGATACCGCCGGTCCGCATCGGTTCGATGGCGCACAGCCAGCCCTTTCGCGCCAAGCCGGAGCACCAGGCGCCGCTGGGCTTCCCCGGCGAGTTGGTCGACGACTGGAAGCAGGTCGCGCTCGACAAGATGGGCGAACTGCTCGGCAAGTACCGCTCGCTGCAGGTGTTCATGGATGCGTGCGTCAAGTGCGGCGCCTGCACCGACAAGTGTCACTACTACCTGGGCACGTCCGATCCCAAGAACATGCCGGTGGCGCGACAGGACCTGATGCGCAGCGTTTACCGGCGCTACTTCACCGTGGCCGGAAAGTATTTACCGAAGCTGGTCGGCGCCGTCGACCTCACCGAGGAAGTGGTGGAGGACTGGTACCGCTACTACCACCAGTGCTCGGAGTGCCGGCGCTGCTCGGTGTACTGCCCCTACGGCATCGACACGGCCGAGATCACCATGGCCGGCCGCGAGATTCTCGACGCGATCGGGGTCGGACAGAAGTACGCCAACGAGATCATCGGCAAGGTGTTCAAGATCGGCAACAACCTGGGGTTGCCGGAGCCGGCCCTGAAAGACACTCTCGAGGGTCTGGAGGAAGAGGTCGAGGAAGACATAGAGGTGCCGGTGAAGTTTCCGCTCGACGAAGCGGGCGCCGATGTGTTGCTGGTAACGCCGTCGGCGGATTTCTTCGCCGAGCCCCACGTCGACGGATTGATCGGTTATGCGAAGGTTTTTCACCAGGCGGGCATATCCTGGACGTTGAGCTCGCACGCATCGGAAGCGGCGAACTTCGGCCTGTTCATCGGCAGCTACCAGAACATGCAGAAAGTCGCCATGCGCATTCGCGAGGCGGCGCTGGAGCTCGGTGTCAAGCGTATCGTGGTCGGCGAGTGCGGCCATGCCTGGCGGGTCGCATACAGCTTCTGGAACACGCTGGTGGGACCGTTCGACTTTCTCGATCCGAATTACCCGGTGCCCCAGCATATCTGCGAATTCACCCACGATTTACTGAAGCGCGGCGCGCTGCGCCTGGACCCGTCTGCCAACGACGACAAGGTCGTCACGTTCCACGATTCCTGCAACGTGTCGCGGGCATCCCGCATGGGCGACTTTCCCGGCGGGCAGTTCGTCATTCCCCGGGAACTGATCAGGGCGGCATGTAATCGTTTCGTGGACATGGAGCCCGGCACGACCCATGAGGCGACCTATTGCTGCGGCGGCGGCGGCGGGCTTCTCACCGACGATCTCGTCGAGCTCAGGGTCAAGGGTGCGCTGCCGCGGGTACAGGCACTGAGCCGGGTGATCGAGGACGACGGCGTGACGCACATGGCGGCGATCTGCGCCATCTGCAAATCCCAGTTCACCAAGGTGCTGCCTTACTACGGACTGGGCATGGACATGATCGTCAGCGTTCACCAGTTGATCGGCGACGCGCTGGTGTTCGACGAGCATTGAACCTGTATCGGGTTGGATCGAAGGCGACGACGAAACATTTTCGAGGAGACGACCGATGGCGATTTCCACTGACGACATGAGCAAGGGCCTGACCTTTCGCGCCTACCGCGACGGCGACAACCGGTGGGATAGCATGCACGACAAGATCTTCAACGCCGACCACTCCCACAAGTGTCCGGTCTACGTGCACCGAACCCCGCCTTGCCAGGGCAGTTGTCCGTCCGGCGAGGACATTCGCGGTTGGCTTCAGATCGTGCGCGGCCTCGAGAAGGCGCCCGAGGGCATGAGCATGGAGGAGTATGCCTTTCGCCGCTCCACCGATGCCAACCCGTTTCCCGCCATGATGGGAAGGGTTTGTCCGGCGCCGTGCGAGAACGGTTGCAACCGCAACAATGTCGAGGACTACGTCGGCATCAACGCGGTGGAGCAGTTCATCGGCGACGCCGCCTTCGAGGGCGGATTCAAGTTCGATTCGCCACCGCTATCGAGCGACAAGAAGGTCGCCATCGTGGGCGGCGGCCCGGCGGGTCTCGCGGCCGCCTACCAGCTGCGGCGCAAGGGCATCGCCTCGACCATATTCGAAAGCAAGACGGAACTCGGCGGCATGATGTGGTACGGCATTCCCAACTACCGCACGCCGCGCGACCGGCTGTCCCACGAGATCAGGCGCATCCTCGACATGGGCGACATCGAGGTCCGCAACAACACGCGGGTCGGCGTTGACGTGACCATCGAGCAACTGGAAGCCGACTACGACGCCGTCCTGTGGGCCGTCGGTTGCCAGAGCGGCCGCGGCCTGCCGGTGCCGGGGGGCGATGCACCCAACTGCGTCAGCGGCGTCGGCTTCCTCGACGCGTTCAATCGCGGCACGCTGCAGGTAACCGCCGATCGCGTCGTCTGCGTCGGCGGCGGCGACACGTCCATCGACGTCGTCTCGGTGGCCCGTCGCCTGGGACGGATCGACAAGCTCAATCCCCGCGAGCGGGCCGAGCAGGTGATTGGCGGCTACGTGGCCCACGACTCCGCCTACGCGGCGGCTAGGCAGGGCGCGACGGTGACGTTGACGGCGCTGTTCGAGCGGGAGCAGATGACGGCCTCGCCCGAAGAAGTCGAGGATGCCACCCGGGAGGGCGTCACGATTCTCAACGGCGTCATGCCGGTGGAGGTGATCAAGGGCGAGGACGGCCGTGCCGTCGCGATCAAGATGACCAAGTGCACGGTCGATGCCAAGGGCGTGCCGAGTGCCGTGGAAGGCAGCGAGTTCACGATCGAGTGCGACCTCATCGTCTCCGCCATCGGACAGGGCGGCGACCTCGCCGGGCTCGAGGCGCTCGACAACGGACGCGGGCTGATCGACGCGGACAAGTTCTACCAGGTGAGTGACCGACCAGGACATTTCGCCGCCGGCGACATCATCCGTCCGCACTTGCTGACGACGGCCATCGGCCAGGCGTCCATCGCCGCGGACTCCATCGCGCACTACCTGGAGCACGAGCAGCTGACCAAGCGGCCCAAGGTGGACGTGCACCATTTCAACCTGCTGTCGAAGCTCAACGAGTCGGGCCTGGCGCCGTCCTCCTACGACCACCAGAGCACCTGGGGGACGTCGTCGTCCGATTTCGCGGTACATAATTTCGAGGATCGTTCGGCGCAGGAGGTCATCGCCGCGGACGAGTTGTTCCTGGCGCACTTCACGTACACGCCGCGCCACCAGCGCGAGGTGGTGGGGCCGGAAGGCGAGGCCGTCCTGGGTCACTTCGCCGAGCGCCACCAGGGACTCGACAAGGAAAACGCCGTCGCCGAGGCAGAGCGCTGCATGAGTTGCGGCATGTGCTTCGAATGCGACAATTGCGTCATATACTGCCCGCAGGACGCGGTATTTCGCGTCGACAAGAGCAAGTCGACCACCGGGCGCTACGTGGATACCGACTATACCCGTTGTATCGGTTGCCACATCTGCGCCGAAGTGTGCCCGACGGGATACATCGACATGGGCATGGGGGAGTAACCATTGCCGATTCGCGCCCTGACCAGACGTGTTGCCTGCTTCGCGCTGCTGGCGGCAGGGGCCGCCGGCTTCGCGGTGGCCCATGCTCCGGTGCCCGAACCGCAGGTCGTTCGCGGCGAGCAGTGCGTGGCGCCGACCGACGTCATGCGGCGCGATCACATGGATTTTCTTCACCACCAACGGGACGCGACGGTGATCGAGGGGCTGCGTACGCCGCGCTTCTCTCTCGAGCGCTGCGTCGGCTGCCATGCCGACAAGGATGCGTCGGGCACGTACCTGCGGGTCGATGCGCCGGGGCAGTTCTGCAGTACCTGTCACGAGTATGCCGCCGTCGAGCTGGATTGTTTCGGCTGCCATGCCGCCAGGCCCTACCAGGACGAGAACGCAGGTATCGACGCGCGTTTCCCGTTCCACGGATTGGCATTCCGGCAGCCGCATGCCGGTCGACCGGGGATCGGCGCGACCGGGAGCGTGCTTCATGACTGAGTCGGCTCGACTGGCGGATCGTTACCGCCGGCGCTTCCTGGCCGCCGTCGGCGTCGGCGCCGTGCTCGGCAGTGGCGCCATTCGGCTGGTAGAACTGGCCGCGGCCAAGCCGGACGATCAACCGGTCTCGGGTGAAGTCCGGTGGGGCATGATGATCGACACGTCGAAGTGCGCCGAGGGATGCACCGACTGCGTCGACGCGTGCAACGACGAGCACGGACTCGACGGTTTCGGCCGGCCGCAGACCGACGCCCAGTGGATTCGAAAACTGGAAGTGCGCGAACGCGCCACCGGCAAGGTGACCTCGCTGCCGATGCTCTGCCAGCACTGCGAGCACCCACCGTGCGTGGACGTGTGTCCGACCGGCGCGTCGTTTCGTCGCGCCGACGGCATCGTGCTGGTCAACAAGCACACCTGCATCGGGTGCCGTTACTGCATGATGGCCTGTCCGTACAAGGCCCGTTCGTTCGTGCACGAGAATCTCACCGACCAGAGGCCGTGGTCGCCGCGCGGCAAGGGCACCGTGGAAAGTTGCACGTTTTGCGTCCACCGCATCGACCGCGACGCGAGGCCGGCCTGCGTCGAGGCCTGTTCCGCCGCCGGCCACGGCGCCATGGTGTTCGGCGATCTGAACGACCCCGATAGCGACATCGCGCGTCGCGCCCGCGAGGTGCCGAGCCGCCAGGTGCGCCCGGACCTGGACCTGAACACCGGCGTTCGCTACGAGGGCATATGAACACGCGCTACGAGACGCTCGGCGGAACCGGACGCGGGTACTACGTCCCGCTGATCCTGCTCGGCGCGTTAGCGGCCGCGGGCCTGGCGGCGTCGCACTACATGGACGTACACGGCCACGTGGTCACCGGCATGACCAACCAGGTCGTGTGGGGTATGCCCCACGTGTTCGCGGTGTTTCTCATTCTCGCCGCCTCCGGCGCGCTCAACGTAGCCTCGTTGTCGTCGGTATTCGGTCGCGGCGAATACAAGCCGTTGGCTCGCCTCTCGGGCCTCGTGGCGGTAGCGCTGCTCGTCGGCGGACTGGCGGTGCTGGTGCTGGACCTTGGCCGGCCGGACCGCCTCATCGTCGCCATGACCACCTACAACTTCAAGTCTATATTCGCCTGGAACATCTTCCTCTACACGGGATTCCTCGCGGTGGTGGCGGTGTACCTGTGGATGATGTTCGAACCGCGCATGAACCGCCACACGAAGACTGCCGGGACCGTGGCGTTCGCGTGGCGATTCATACTCACCACCGGTACGGGATCGATCTTCGGCTTTCTCGTGGCGCGCCAGGCCTACGACGCGGCGATCATGGCGCCGATGTTCATCGTCATGTCGCTGTCCTTCGGTACCGCGGTCTTCATCCTGGTGGCGGTGGCGGCGGGCCGCCTCGCCGGCCGGACGTTGCCCGACGCCATGCTCGCGCGGTTGAAGCGATTGCTGGGTCTGTTCGTGATGGCGGTGCTTTACTTCGCGCTCGCCTATCATCTCGCCAACCTGTACGTGACCGAGCACCACGGCGTGGAGTACTTCATCCTCGTCGATGGCGGCGTCTACACCGCGCTGTTCTGGTTGCTGCAGGTCGGCGTCGGGGCTCTTGTGCCGCTGGCGTTGATCTACCTGCCGCGATTCTCCGCGCGCCGCTGGACGCCGGCCGCGGCCGCGCTGGTGGTCGTCGGCGGGGTGGCGCAGCTTTACGTCATCATCATTGGCGGGCAGGCCTATCCGTTGTCGATGTTTCCGGGCGCCGACGTGTCGAGTTCGTTCTTCGACGGCGTGGTCGCTTCCTACGCGCCGTCGCTGCCGGAGATCGTGCTGGGCGTCGGCGGCATTGCGCTCGCGTTGCTGGTCACCCTGGTCGGCATGCGGGTGCTGCCGTTCATGCCCGATCGATACGTCGACGGCACCGGCGGTTAGCGCCGTCGCCATCGTACGTCGCCGGCACGGCGCGTTTCCATGCAAGCTCACGAATTCCTGGTCGCCGCCGCCCACAAGTCGTCGGGCAAGACTACCGTCTGCGTCGGTCTCGTTCACGCCCTGCGCGGCCGCGGACTGTCCGTGCAACCGTTCAAGAAAGGCCCGGACTACATCGATCCCCTGTGGTTGTCGAGCGCCGCGGGCAAGCCGTGCTACAACCTCGATTTCAATACCCAGGACGACGATGAGATTGGCGCCACCTTCGACCGCGCCGTCGGCGACGTGCGCCTGGTGGAAGGAAACAAGGGGCTTTACGACGCCGTGGACGTCGAGGGTCGCTACAGCAACGCCGCCCTGGCGCGTCTCCTCGGCCTGCGGGTGATCCTGGTCATCGATGCGTCGGGTATTACGCGCGGCGTGGCGCCGCTCGTTACCGGGTACCGGGACTTCGAGGCGATCGACATCGCCGGCGTCATCCTCAACCAGGTGGCCGGGTCGCGGCACGAGTCGAAACTGCGCGCGGCGATCGAGCGTTATACGGATATCCCGGTATTCGGCGCGATCGCGCGCGACGCCTCGCTGATGATCCGCGAACGTCATCTCGGACTCGTGCCCAGCAACGAACACGAGGACAGCGCGCGCATGGTCGGCGTCCTGGGCGCGGCCATCGAGAGAAGCGTCGATCTTGACGCCGTCATCGAAGCCACGCCGGCCGTGAGTCGCCGCGAGGCGCCGCCGCGTCGCGCGCGGGTCAACGGCGCCGGTATCGTGCTCGGCGTGGCCCGCGACGCCGCCTTCGGCTTCTACTATCCCGACGACCTCGAGTACCTGGAGGCAGCCGGAGTGACGCTGGCTTTTTTCAGTCCGCTGTCCGATGCCCGGTTGCCCGACTGCGACGCGCTATTCATTGGCGGCGGCTTTCCCGAGTCGTTCGCTCCGGTGCTCGCCGCCAACGCCGCGATGCGCGCGAGCGTACGCGAATTCGCCAGCGCCGGCGGGATCGTTCATGCCGAGTGCGGTGGCCTCATGTACCTTGGCCGGGCGCTGGAATGCGCCGGATCGGTTCATGAGATGACCGGCGTGCTTCCGGTGGTCACAGGCATGCAGTCGCGCCCCGCCGGTCGCGGCCTGGTCAGGGCGTCGGCGACGCTGCATCACCCCTGGGCCCGTACCGGCGCGGTGGTCAATGCCCACGAGTTCCATTACGCTCGGCAGGTGGAGCCCTGCGAGCCGTCGGCGTACGCCTACGACGTTATTCGGGGCCACGGCGCCGACGGCCGCCACGACGGTTTCGTCGCCGGCAATGTGCTGGCGACCTGGCTGCATCAGCGGCATACGCGGACCAATCCGTGGCTGGACGAGTTCGTGGCAGCCATATCGAAAAGCAAGCGAGGAGTACTTCATGTCGATCAAGTTGACCGAAGCGGCGGTTGAACAGGTGCGCAAGTCGGCGACCGAGACCGACATGCAGTCCCTCGCATTGCGCATCGCCGCCAGGCGTCGCGACGACGGTTCGATCGAGTACGCCATGGGCTTTGACGAGGAGGCCGAGAGCGACGTCACCCGCGAATACGACGACCTAACCGTGGTGGTCGCGCCCACCAGCATCGATTTGCTCAGCGGTGCGGTGCTGGATTTCGTCGAGATCGAGCGCGGCGAGCGCCAGTTCATTTTTCTCAACCCGAACGACCCCGATTACGTGCCGCCGGAAACGGCCTGACACGGCGCACGTCATCGAACCGCTTCGGGGCTCGGTCGACACCCCGGTCGCCGGCGCGGTAGAATGAAAAGAAATGGCGGCACGGAGCCTTCGCCGCCGCATTCCCGCGGATTTTTCAAGATCACTTCGTCGCGGATGCCGGCTCGATAGCCGGTGTTCGACGACAACCCGAACCAAGCCGATGTCCCAACTCAATATCGCCCTGCTGTCGCGGGGGTCCGACCGTCTTTACTCCAATCGGCGCCTGCTGGAGGCAGCCGAGGCGCGCGGTCATCACATCGAGGTCATACACACGCTGCGCTGCTACATGGATATCGCGTCGCACGACCCCAGCGTGCACCTGGGCGGCAGGGAGCTGCCCTTCTTCGACGCGGTGATTCCGCGAATCGGCGCGTCGGTCACGTTCTACGGCTGCGCGGTGCTCAGGCAATTCGAAATGATGGGCAGCTACCCGCTCAACGAGTCGGTGGCCATCACCCGTTCGCGCGACAAGCTGCGCTCGCTGCAGATCCTGTCTCGCGCCGGCATCGGACTGCCGCTGACCGGGTTCGCCCATTCCCTGCGCAACACCAAGGACCTGATCGAACTGGTCGGCGGCGCGCCGCTGGTGGTCAAACTGCTCCACGGCACCCAGGGTAAGGGCGTGGTGCTGGCCGAAACGCAGAAGGCCGCCGAGACCATCATCGACGCCTTTCGGCAGCTCGGCGCGGATTTCCTGGTCCAGGAGTTCATCAAGGAGGCCGGCGGTTCGGACATTCGCTGCTTCGTCATTGGCAATCGCGTGGTGGCGGCCATGATGCGATCGGCGCGTCCCGGCGAGTTTCGCTCCAACCTGCACCGGGGCGGCACCGCCAAGCTCGTGAAGCTCACGCCCGAGGAGCGATCGACTGCGCTTCGCTCGGCCAAGAAGATGGGCCTGAACGTAGCCGGCGTCGACATTCTCCGATCCAATCACGGGCCGGTGGTCATGGAGGTCAATTCCTCGCCCGGGCTGGAAGGTATCGAGAAGGCGACCGGCAAGGACATCGCCGACATGATCATCCAGTTCATGGAAAACAACGCCAAGCTGCACCGTACCAAGACGCGCGGCAGCGGTTAGTCCGGCCGCTAAAGCTTCGCGCGGGTATACTGGCCTCCGTCGCATCCGCCCGGGGGGCGAAGTTGAACACGATCGAGGTTGGCGGCCACGTCATCGAGCCCGGTGAGCGCCGCACCATCGAGCTGGACATACCCCAGCTTTATACCCATACGCGCATGGTGATGCCGGTGCACGTGGTGCACGGGCGCCGTGCGGGACCCGTGCTGTTCGTCAACGCGGCGCTGCACGGCGACGAGCTGACCGGCGTCGCGGTCATTCACCGCCTGATGCAGCAGCGGGGCCTCGAGCGCCTGCGCGGCACGTTGCTGGCAGTGCCCGTGGTCAACGTATACGGTTTCATCCACCAGTCGCGTTACCTGCCCGATCGCCGCGATCTCAACCGGTCGTTCCCCGGGTTCGAACGCGGCTCCCTCGCCGCCCGCCTGGCCGACCTCTTCATGGAGGAGATCGTGTCGCGGGCCAGCCATGGCATCGACCTACATTCCGGCGCCATCCACCGCATCAACCTGCCGCAAGTGCGCGCCAACCTGGAACACGACGAAGCCCGCGAGCTGGCCATGGCTTTCGGCGCGCCGGTAGTGCTTCACTCGCGGCTGCGCGACGGCTCCCTGCGCGAGGCGGTGGCGGAAACCGGCACCCCGGTGCTGCTCTACGAGGCGGGCGAGGCGCTGCGCGTGGACGAGTACTCCGTGCGCACCGGGGTGCGCGGCATCATCAACGTCATGCGCGCCATCGGCATGCTCGCGGGCGGCCGCGCGCGGACGCGGCCGCTACGACCCTACGTGTCTCGATCCAGCGCGTGGGTGCGCTCGCCGATGAGCGGCATGATGTTCCTGACCACGCCGCTCGGCGCCTACGTCGAGGAAAACGGCGTGCTTGGCGAGATCGTCGATCCCTTCGGCAGCGGCCGCCTGGCGGTCACCGCGCCGTGCAACGGCATCGTCATCGGCCGCACCCAAATCCCTCTCATCAACGAGGGCGACGCGGTGGTGCACATCGCCCACGGCGACGACGATCGCGATATCGTGCAGCCGCTGGACGACGAAGGCGATTCGATCTACCCATAGGAAGGACGCAGTACCATGCGTGAAACATTCTCGTCCCCGCTGCTGGCCCCTGATACCCGGTTGGCCCATGCCGGCGGTACGCGGTCCGCCGACGGCGGCGTGGTGCCGTCGATCGGCGTCTCCACCACGTTTGCGCGCGACGCCGACTACACCCTGCCCACGGGCGTTGCGTCCTACCTGCGTTCGGGCGCCGCCAACTGGCGCGACGTGGAAACACTCGTGGCCGCGCTGGAGGGGGGCTTCGACGCCCGGTTGTTTTCCTCCGGACTGGCAGCGTCCACGGTGCTGTTCCAGGCCCTGGCGCCGGGCGACCACGTGGTCGTGCCGGACGTGATGTACCACGGTCTGCGGGATTGGCTGCGCGACTTTTGCGCCCGCTGGGGCGTGGCATGGGCCACCTACCGGGCCGGCGATATCGACTCCCTGTCCGGCGCGATGGAAGACGGCCGGACGAAACTGGTCTGGGTGGAGACGCCGGCGAACCCTACCTGGGAGGTCACCGATATCGCGGCGGCCGCGGACATCACCCATCGGGCGGGCGCGATGTGCGCGGTCGACTCGACCGTCGCCACGCCGCTGCTCACCCGGCCGCTGGAACTGGGTGCCGATTTTGTCGTGCACTCGGCGACCAAGTCCCTGAACGGGCACAGCGACGTGCTCGCGGGCCTGGTGGTGGCGGCCCGCGACTCGGACACGTGGCGACGCGTGGGCGAACTGCGCACCGGCGGCGGCGCGGTGGCCGGGCCGTTCGAGTCGTGGCTGCTGCTGCGGGGCCTGCGCACGCTTCACCTGCGCGTCGAACGCGCCTGCCGGAACGCGGCCGGGTTGGCGGCGTTTCTCGATTCGCACCCGCGCGTGTCGAAGGTGCTCTACCCGGGTCTCGAGTCACACCCGGGTCACGCGGTCGCCGCCCGGCAGATGAAAGGCGGTTTTGGTTCGATGCTCTCGATCCTCGTCGAGGGGGATGCTGCCACAGCCAAGCGGGTGGCGGGCGCCACCCGCGTGTTCGTGCCGGCGACGTCTTTGGGCGGCGTCGAGAGCCTCGTCGAGCATCGCGCCACCGTGGAGGGGCCGCACAGTCCGGTGCCGCCCAACCTGCTGCGATTGTCGGTCGGCATCGAGGCGGTCGGGGACCTGGTCGAAGACATCGACCGGGCGCTGCTCGCGGCGTACGACTGAAGGGCCGAACATGCTGATCTGTCTTGACTACGACGGCGTCCTGGTCGACACGTTCGACGAGTTGCTGGCGATGATGGTGGCCGTCCAGGCACGCATTGGACGGGGCCGCGTTCCCGTCGCCGAGGATCTTCAATCGATCGAGCAGCTGACGTTTCTCGCCGTCGCCGATCGCATCGGGCTTCGTGGAGAAGACGTCGACCGTTTCGCCGAAGGCATGTTCGAACTGCAGTCGAAGTCGCATTCGGTGCGGCCGTTTCCGGGCATCCCCGAAACGCTCGCCACGCTGTCGCGGCAGCATACCCTGGCGGTCGTGACGGCGAATCACGCCGACACGGTAACCGCCAGGCTGTCCTCGGCGGGTCTTTTCGAGGCGATCTCGCTGGTGTCCGGTGCCGAGGGCGGCGAATCCAAGGCCGAGCGCATTGACGCGTTACGCCGTCGATTCGGCTTCGAGCGCGAACACACCGTCATGGTCGGGGACGCGATCAGCGACATTCGGGCGGGCCGCGAGGCGGGCGTGACTACGGCCGCGGTCACCTGGGGTTACCAGGCGCGCGCCTGGTTGGCGAAAGCGTCGCCGGACGTCTGGTTGGCTCATCCGGGCGAGCTCCTGACGCTGGTACCGGGCGCCTCGCGATCCGCCTGCTGAGCCAGGCGCGCCGGCGCCCGCGCCGGTGCCGTCCGTCCGCGGAACATGCTATCGTTTTCCGATGAACAGACGTTCGCCGGTCAAGGGTCGCGGCACGACCACGGACACCGCCAACCGCTATCGTTCGCGCGTGGTGGAGGCCGTCGATGACGGTTGGCCACGGGACGACGAGATCGCGCCCGCCCCGCGCACCGAATTGATTCGCGACCCGTCGCGCTCGGTGATCAGCTACAACCAGTCGCCCGATATTCCCTTCGACCGTTCCATCAACCCGTACCGGGGTTGCGAGCACGGTTGTATCTATTGCTATGCGCGTCCGACACACGCCTGGCTCGACTACTCGCCGGGCGTCGATTTCGAGACAAAGATTCTTTACAAGCCAGACGCCGCCCGGCTGCTTGAAGCGGAGCTGTCGAAGCGCGGTTATGTGCCGCGACCGATCGGCCTGGGCACCAACACCGATCCGTGGCAGCCGGCCGAGCGCAGGCTCGGCGTGACGAGATCGATTCTCCAGGTGCTCGACGCCTTCAATCACCCGTTGATGATCGTCACCAAGTCGGCCGGCATCGAGCGCGACATCGACATTCTTTCTTCGATGGCGCAGCGAGAACTCGTGCAGGTCAACGTATCGGTCACCAGCCTGGACGCCGATCTGTCGCGAAAAATGGAACCGCGAGCGGCCTCGCCGCGCCGGCGCCTGAAGACCATCGAGCGGCTCGCGGCCGCGGGCATACCCACCGGCGTCATCGTGGCGCCGATCATCCCGTTCCTGAACGACGATGATGTCGAGGCGATCCTGCAGGCGGCACGTCTTGCGGGGGCGCGGTACGCGCACTACATATTCATTCGGCTGCCGCTCGAGGTGGCCCCGTTGTTTCGCGAATGGCTTGACACGCACTACCCGTTGAAGGCGAGTCACGTGATGAATCGTATCCGGGACAGCCGGGGCGGCACGGACTACCGTTCCGGGTTCGGCAAGCGCATGAAAGGGGAGGGCGTGTACGCGGCGCTTTTGCGCCAGCGCTTCGGCGCCGCGCACCGGCGCCTCGGGTTCACCGCCGATCCGCCGCTCGACTGCGCCCGGTTCGCTGTCCCCGGTACGGCGAAGCAGCTATCGCTACTGTGAGCGGTCTTCGGGCGGCTGCGCGTCGTCCGGCCCCGGTTCGTTCTCGTCCGCGCCCTGTTCGGTCAGCGCCGAGGCGACCAGTCCGGTGGGAACGGCGATGACGCCGAGCCCGAGAATCAGGACCACGAAGGTAAAGAATCGACCGCCCACGGTAATCGGGTAGATATCGCCGTATCCCACCGTTGTCAGCGTGGCGATCGCCCACCACATGCTGTGTGGTACGGACGTGAACTTGTCGGGCTGCGCACCATGCTCGAAGTAGTAGATGCCCACCGAAGCCAGGTAGATGAGAATCACGATCATGATGATGAACAGCACCAACTCGTCGCGAACCTTGAAGAACGCCTTCGCCAGGCGCCTGGCCGCCCGGTTGTAGCGAAAAAGCTTGACGATTCGTACCAATCGAAGGAGGCGCAATATGCGCACCGAGCGCAAGTCGAGTCCGGTCGCCAGGTAGAAGGGCAAGATGGCGACAAGATCGATCAGCCCGAAGAAGCTGAACACGAAGCGCAGTTTGCGCGGCGCGCTCGCCAGCCTGAGGAGGTACTCGAAGGTGAAAATGGCGACGATGACGGCTTCCATGCCGAAGAAAACGCGGTACCAGGCGGGATCGAGGTTTGGCAGCGTTTCGACGGTGAAAGTGATCATCGACAACAGGATCAGTGCCTGGATGAACCAGGCGAAACGCCGTCCGGCGACCGTGCGTTCGTCGATCAGCCGGTAAAGCGGCGTCATCAGCCGGCTTGGTCGGCCGGCGACGGTAATTCCGCCGCCTCGCGTTCGCGCGCCCTGGCCCTGGCCAGCGCGGGGCGTTCGAGCACCCGGTCCGCGTAGGCGTTGACGTTGTCGCGGGCGATGGAGAACTCCAGCGAACGGGCCCAGGCCAGCGTGTGACCGCAAAGTATGTCGCTCACGCTGAATGTATCGCCCATGAGGTAGGTATTGTCACCGAGCTTCTCGGCCAGCGCCGATACCGAGCGATCGAATTCCTTCCGGCAGGCGGGCAGGATCTCCGGCACGCGAATCTTCTCGGGGTAGACGAGCGCGTTCTTGGTGTACGTCCAGACCGGCGCCTCGAGATCGGTCAGCACGTAATAGTTCCAGGCGTCGAAACGGGCCCGCGCCGCGCTGCCGAAACCCGGTGACAGTTCGACACGGTCGCGGTGGCGATCGGCCAGATACGTGCAGATCGCTGCCGATTCGGTCAGCACTAGGTCGCCGTCGACCAGCACCGGCAGCTTGCGCAGGGGATTCAGCGCGCGGATCTCGTTGTCGCGCGGCGCGTGAATGCGCAGGTCGTAGTCGAGGCCAAGTTCTTCCAGGGTCCATACCACTCGCGTGCCCCGGGTACGTGGTGCGGTATACAGTAAGTACATTGGCGCTGCCCGACGAAGAGGTGGCGCCACATTATGGGCCGCTTTCGTTAGGTGTCAACACGGCAAAAAGAACCCCGCGGGCGCGGGGAAATACTCAACAGGGGAGGAGTGGCGCCGGTCCCGGCGCGGTTTTCGGCCTTCCGGGACGGAGGCCGACGGGATCATGAACACGAGCGAGACTATAGTGCCGCCGCCGGGGCGTTTCGCGGGGGCGAAAATGGCGAACGCGTGGCGATTCGCTGGTCGTCCCTGGCGCGGCGCGGCGCCGGACGCGTTATAATCCGGCCCGGTTTGCATGGGAGATAGTTCGTGATACTCAAAGACCTGGCCGGCGCGGTTACCGCGGTGCTGCCGGAGCGGCTCGGCGAGGATGTCAGGCGCAACGCCCAGGCGGCGGTCCGCGCGGCGCTCGAGAACATGGAACTGGTGTCCCGCGAAGAACTCGAGGTTCAAAGACAGGTGCTGCTGCGCACGCGCACCAAGCTCGAGGCGCTCGAGGCGCGGGTCGCCGACCTGGAACGCCGCCTCGCCGAGGCCGAAACCGTCGAATCGCCCGGTTCGGACTGAACGGCGTCGCCGCGTCCGCGCGGCGTAGACGGTTCGCCACCACTTCCCTGCTTCCCGCGCCGGGTCGCCGTGCCCGCGCGCGAGTCGTTTTCACTACCCAAGGTTCGTAACCCGATGTCGCAATACATCTACACCATGATCGGTGTCGGCAAGGTCGTGCCGCCGAAGCGCTGGATACTGAGGGACATCTCCCTTTCGTTTTTTCCCGGCGCCAAGATCGGCGTGCTGGGCCTGAACGGCAGCGGCAAGTCCACCCTGCTGCGCATCATGGCCGGCGTCGATACCCACATCGAGGGCGAGGCGCGTCCGCAGCCCGGCATCTCCGTGGGTTACCTGCCCCAGGAACCGGAACTGGACGCGAGCATGGACGTGCGCGGCAACGTCGAGCAGGCACTGGCGCACGTCAAGTCGGCGCTGGAAGAACTGGAGTCGGTGTACGCTGCCTACGCGGATCCCGAGGCCGATTTCGACGCGCTCGCCAAGCGCCAGAGCGAGCTGGAGGACATCGTGCAGGCAGCCGACGGTCACAACCTGGAACGGCAACTGGAGGTCGCCGCCGACGCGCTGCGCCTGCCGCCCTGGGACGCGGACGTCGCGAAACTGTCCGGCGGCGAACGGCGCCGCGTGGCGTTGTGCCGGCTGCTGCTGTCCAAGCCGGACATGTTGCTCCTGGACGAGCCCACCAACCACCTGGACGCCGAGTCGGTCGCCTGGCTGGAGCGATTCCTGCACGACTACACGGGCACCGTCGTCGCGGTCACCCACGACCGCTACTTTCTCGACAACGTCGCCGGCTGGATCCTCGAGCTGGATCGCGGTCATGGCATACCGTGGAAGGGCAATTACTCCTCGTGGCTGGAGCAGAAGGAGGAGCGACTCGAACGGGAGCAGAAACAGGAGGCGGCGCGCATCCGCGTCATGAAGCGGGAGCTCGAGTGGGTGCGCAGCAACCCCAAGGGTCGACAGGCAAAGGCCAAGGCGCGCCTGGCCCGCTTCGAGGAACTGCAGAACACGGATTTCCAGAAGCGCAACGAGACCAACGAGATTTACATCCCGCCCGGCGAGCGGCTAGGCGACCTGGTCATCGAGGCCGAGGGCCTGTCCAAGGGCTTCGGCGACAAGCTGCTGTTCGACGACCTCGGTTTCAAACTGCCGCCCGGCGGCATCGTCGGCGTGATCGGCGGCAACGGCGCCGGCAAGACCACGCTGTTTCGTATACTCACCGGCGACGAGCAGCCCGATGCCGGCAACCTGCGTATCGGTCCGACCGTGCAGATCGCCGCGGTGGACCAGGACCGCGATTCCCTCGTGGACTCGAACTCGGTCTGGCAGGAAATATCCGACGGGCTCGACAACATCCAGGTCGGCCGCTTCGAGATGTCCTCGCGCGCCTACGTCGGCAGGTTCAACTTCAAGGGACCGGATCAACAAAAGCGCGTCGGCGACCTTTCCGGCGGCGAACGCAACCGCGTGCACCTGGCCAAGTTGCTCAAGGCCGGCGGCAACGTGCTGCTGCTCGACGAGCCGACCAACGACCTCGACGTGGAAACCCTGCGCGCCCTGGAAGAGGCGCTGCTGGTTTTTCCCGGCTGCGCGGTCGTCATTTCCCACGACCGCTGGTTCCTCGACCGCATTGCCACCCACATTCTCGCCTTCGAGGGCGATTCGAAGGTCACGTGGTTCGAGGGCAACTACCAGGAATACGAAGCGGACCGCCACCGCCGCCTCGGCGACGAAGCGGACAACCCGCACCGGGTGAAGTACAAGCGGATCGACGCCTGAGCGAAGCGTATCGGTTGTCGCTTTAAAGCGACACTGCCGGCCGGGCCGGGCAGGTTCCGGCGACTTGCCTTGCGCCTTTGTAAAACGCACAAGGCAAGGGAGCAGGAATTGGTCGGGGCCGCGGACTGGCGAAAGGATCGTTCGTCATCGCCAAACCGGCCCACGACCTCGCGATCCCCACACGCTGCATATAATTTTTCAGACTGAATGCAGGACGGACATATAAAAAATTGTTCTAAACACGTTCTTGCGATGGTTTAAGGAAAAGTCATATAGTTGACGCGCGCTCACGAACCGGCCGCAATGAACGCGGCCGTCGATGAGACCGTCCTCGTCGGGACGTAACAACAGGGATACACGACCAGGGAGATTAGGTAGTGCAGACGGGACTCGACAGCATCTTTCCACACGTTCGGCGACCACTCGCCTTCCTTCCATTGGTTTTTCGCCGCGTGCGGTCGGCATTCCACTCCCGCGCGGCCGGCTAGCCGATGTCCCGCGTCCTCCGTCAGTCGCACCCGGACCACCAATTGGTCGCCCCGGTGCGGCGGATGGACGCCAAGTGTTCGCCCGACTCAACGGGCATTTCCCCGACCTGGAAGTTTTCCGGGCGTTGTCTCGCAACGGGTCGTTTTTACGAACGAGCCTGCCCAATCCCAGCCCTGCCATTTGTTCCCAGGCCCGCCGACGTCCAGCCGGCAGGCCACCCCTTCAGCACCCTGACGAAAACGGAGTTGCTCCCATGAGTGTAGTTACCGTTCTGTTTTTCGGTATTCTGTCGATCGCCTTGTTGTCCGCTCATTCGCATTACGCCAACCGGCGACTGCGCAAGCGCGGACACGAAGGACTGTCCTACCGGGCGGGCTACTTCCTCGGCCTGTCCATGTACCTGTTTTTCGCGGTTCTGTTCGTGTCCGTCATGAACGCCCTGGCCGCGGGTGACGCGCCGATCGTGCACGCGGTGGCCATGATAATCGCGTTCTTCGCGGCGCGAGGCATCGGCCAACGGCGTCGCTACGGCTGGGTCTGCCTGTTCGGCGTGGCGGCGGTCTACGTCTCGCCGTACTTCCTTGCCGGGATTCTCGTCATGGCAATCCCCGGTTGGGTCATCGCGGCCGCGGTTGCCGCGTTGATGGCGGCGATCATCGTCTATGCAAGGAAACGCTGGCCGGAGTTGCGACCGGGATGGCCGATCTCCGGGCCCGGTTTCGTCTCGTCGAAGCGTCGATCCGAAACCTCGAGGCATGGATCGACGAACGGCGATTTTCGGCCGATACAACCGGATGGCGCAGGCTCACCAGTCGGTGACGACCAGTCCGATATCGATCCGGGAATGGCACAAATATCGAAGATGTAAATCACAGTGTAAGGAGGCAACATGAATGACCCGCCATAGAGGGGCGAGGAAATACACGTTACAAGCAAGGTGGACACCGTCCCTGGCTGATCACGTGAGGACGGCAACTTTTACCAAGCAAGGAGATTGACAATGATCAAATATGGAGCGAGCAGGCAGCCGACAGAAAGCAAGGTTCGACGGATAGCCAGCTACCTGCTTAGCGTTCTGGCCGTATTGAGTATTACGCCGGTAGTCGCTAGCGCCCAATCCGCCGACGGGTGGATCGAGTTGCGGTTGGCCGATTTGAGGCAGACCATCGAACAACTTGAATTTGACAAAGACCGTATCGAAAATCCACCCGACCACGCGCGTACACGCAAAGTGGCGCCGATAAAAATATGTGGAGTGGTCGGTGCTGCGGCGGGAGGCGCTGCAAACTTTCTGCGCAAGGGATCTCTCAATGCCGAAGCAACGGTGGATTACTCGTTGATTGCAGTGTTGATGGGTGAGGCTGAAGTGGCCGCAGGAATCAATTGGACAGGGGGTGTCTCAGCTGATCAGGACCTCTCGTTCCGAATCTGCGTAGATTTGATGACCGTTGCTGTTGCAGCGCACTACTCCAACAAGCAACCTCACGAGATCCACAAGGAAGTCTGGGAACCGTCAACTGCGTCCGAAGCGCGTATCGAAACGGCCAGGGTTGGTGACGCTCTTGAAGGTCTTGATCCGTCTGTCGAGGCGTTTCTCGCGAAGTTGGGCGAGGAGTTCATAAATTCAGATGGCGATGTATTGAACAGTTCGATATTGAAGTCGGCCGTGAGTTTCGCTTCGGAGACTTTGAGCAAGGGTACGGTTGAGGATGTACCCCTGCCCGAGACGTTATTAAGCCGGGTTGCCAACATCGAGTCGGTTGCTGGATCACTGAATTCTCTCGTGGGATTGGGACCGATACA
>JAUIEZ010000053.1 GCA_030429665.1 Gammaproteobacteria bacterium
TGCCGAGGTCCGCAATATGCCGGACCATGGAAAGGTGGCGGATTTCGAGTCTTGGGTTGGTCATAACCATGAAAAATATTCATAAAAAATGATTAAAATATACCATTAGACACATAGTATAGACGAACCTAATCTCCCCGGGCCGAACGAATCAGACAGGGAGACAGGACTATGCCGGGCCCGACGCTCGCCACCGCCATCATTGCCGCCACGTCGCTCGCCTTCGGAACCGTGCCCTTGTTCGGCAAGATCCTGTTGGCGGCCGGATTGTCGGCCGAGGCGATCGCCCTTTACCGGTTCTGCCTGGCGTTGCCGCTCGCCCTGGTCTTCCTTCCGTGTCGCCGTGATGCCCTGCTGCCGGTCAGCGCATTGGCCGGGGCGGGGCTGGCCAACGGCATCGGGTGGACGGCCTACCTCGACTCGCTTGAACACTTGCCGGTGGCGAGCGCAGGAGTGATCTATCTCAGCTATCCCCTGTTCGTCGTCGTGCTTGCCTGGTTGCTGCTGGGTCAGCGAATCACCGCTCGAACTTTGGCCGGGGCCGTGTTGGTCGTACTCGGGGCGGTGACGGTCAACGGATCGGGTGCATTGGCGCCGGAGCAGTGGCCGCTACTGCTCTCGGTGCTGCCGGCACCGGTGGGCTTTGCCTTGATGGTCGTGGTGATGTCGAGGGTCGGTCTACGGTTGAGCACACTCGAGCGATTTAGCGCCATCTGCGTGGGTACCGTAGCCGGACTACTGCCAACGTCTCTGGCCGGCGGCATTGACACGCTATTGCCCAATTCCGTCGAAGCTTGGTTCTGGATCGGCGCCATGGCGCTGGTCACCGCCACCGTGCCTCAACTTCTCTACATGTTGGCCGCCCGTGCCGTTTCGCCCGGCCGGGCGGCGGCGGCCGGAGCGGTGGAACTACCGACGATGCTCACGGTCGGTGCGGTCGTATTCGGTGAATCCGTTGGCGTCGTCGAGGTCGTGGGAGCGCTCATGGTGATCGTGGCGGTACTGGTAACCCCCGCCGTTGCCCCTGCCAGGATACAGGTACGTTGGTTATCCTGGCTTTCAGAGCTGGACCGGCGGTTATCCGCTCGCTAAGTCACCTTTACCTTTCAGAGTGGGTCGTCTTCGACTCGGCGATGATACGCTTTCGTTTGGCCTGATTCGCGTGTATTGCGGTCGCGATTTCGTTTCCTGGCAATACGGACTTGACCGGTGGCGGTCGCCGCGCAGCGACCGGAGTAAATTTACGCCGCCCTGGCGCCGGTAGCGACATTGGCAGGCATCGCGCTGCGTCGTACGGTGTACGCCACCCGGCCAGACGCGGGAAAACTCGACGGCCGGGCAATACGAAAAACGTTGGCAAGAATCAATGGGACCGCGACTCGTCGGGACTATTGATGTTCGGTGTATGGATCGCGACACGATTGCGACCTTCGTTCTTCGCTCGGTACAAGGCCTTGTCGGCGCGATTGATCGTTGCAGCGATCGTGTCGTCTGACTCGGCGTCGTAGAAGGATATGCCGATGCTGATCGTTACCGGCCAAGGGACGTTCGCAAAAGGGGAGTCGCCAATGGCTCTACGCGTTCTTTCGGCAAGCCGTCTCGGTTCTTCGTTTTCCAGATTCGTCAGTAAAACACAGAACTCCTCGCCGCCGATCCGGCCGAACAGATCGCTTCGGCGGATCGTCGACTTTATCCTGGACGCAATTTCCCTGAGAACGGCATCGCCCTGATCGTGGCCCAACGTATCGTTTATCCGCTTGAAATAGTCAATATCGAAAAGTAGCACCGCAATCGGCTTGTCCTCACGCCGTGCAATTGTCAGTTCGCGATCGGCAAGTTCAAAGAATGCGCGGCGATTCAGGAGTTCCGTCAACCCATCGTGCATCGCGAGATGCATGAGCTTTTCCTCGGCGCGTTCCTTTTGCATCTGAAGAAAACCGAGAGACGCGATGATGGTCATCACGAAAATCGCGACGAACGTACCGCCATTCAGTGGATCGAACTCGACGAGTTTCGTGTTCGATGGTTCAAGTTCGAATACGAAAACCGATCGGTAAACGACCAACCCAGCGCTCGCGACCAGTAGCATTGTCAAGGGCCAGCGAACGCTTCCGTGACCGAACTTCCAGATCGACACGCCCAACGCCAGTAAAGCCGTGGACAACATGGCGCCTGCGATGAACGTGTAGACCGCAAACTGATCCCGTACGGGAAGTAGCACGACGAACAATATCGGTGGCAGCAAAAGGAAAATCGACGGAATTTGTTTTCCGCCGAATTCGAAACAGGCCGCTACAAGCATGACCAATCCGGCGAGCAGGACAGAATCTGCGAGAGCGACGGTAATGATCGGTCCGACGACATCGCGCAGTGCGATGAGAAACCAGGCGAGCGCGATCAATGCCAGACCGGCTATCCATGATCGATGTCCGTCTCTGGTACCCGAACGGGAACCAATCGCCAGGACGAGCACCATCAAGACGGTGCTAACGAGGAGAAGAATGACTATCGTTTGAATATCTAGCGATAGGCTCATTGTTTACTTGTAGGGGAAAGCCGTCGTAAGTGACTATGTATCGTTCTGTGTATCTATTATCGGAGGGGGGTACCCACTGTCAATAAGTTGCGAGTCGCGATGTCTGGCCGCTGGCGGCGCCGATCGGAAGGCCATGTGCCATGGCTCCTCCTTCTACGTTGAGGACGTCCCGGGTAAGCACGATCTCGCGCAGGCAGGCGAGGGCGATTACAGGAAATGCTTCGTTGATCTCCACCCGCTCGAACTCGTCTACGGTCCATCCGGCGCGTTGTAGCGCCTGGCGTTCCGCGGGCACGGGACATGGGTCGAAGAATCCCGGCTCAACCGCATCGACACCGAAGCCGACCAGGGTGACCAGCGGACTCAGGGCGGTGTTCCCAGCCTATTCGCACACGGCGACGATCATCGTGGCACCGCCCGAGTTGAGCCTGGGTGCGTTGCCGGCCGTCGTCGTGCCGTGCTTGCGAAAGGTGGGTATACCGCAGTTCGATGGTCGGGCGACGCCAGGCTGATTTAGGGCCCGGACCTGGACCGGAGTAATACGATCCTGCGCCTATTGACCGTCGAGTGACGACCGCCGGGCGGCACCGACCGATAGTCGACACTTGGGAGAAACATGACCGAGGTGACTGATTCCTGGTTCGTAGGTCAGCCCGACAATTGGCTCGACGGACGTTGTAATCCATCGGAGCCTCGAGTGTCGAAACCGGCAGCCTGACTCGAAGGACATGGAGACGCTTTCATAGTCAACGATGAATTTCCGGGTTTCGCGATTGCGGAAAAAGTCGTATACTAAAAGTTAGTATGCGATCCGATCAGCACAAATTTCACGGACTGCTTCACAGTGCAGAACTTGTCGAGTCGGCACTTCGCGAACAGCTTGCGCCGCTCGGTATCCTTCCGCGTCAGGCCCGTGTCCTCGAAGCGTTGAGTCGGACTGGCCCGGTTTCGCAAACCGACCTCGCCTCGGCGTTCGGCGTGACTTCGGCCAGCATGAGCACCATGACCGATCGACTGCTGGCCGCCGGATACATCACGCGCACGATCGATCCGACTTCGCGCCGGCAAAACGTTCTCGACCTGACGGACAGCGGGCGAACCCTGCTTGACGGGATCAACGAGGCCTGGTCGGCGGTTGACGACACCATCCGCGCCGTCCTTGGCAGAGAATCGGCAACGTTCTTCAGCCTGGCCCGCCGATTACGCGACGGACTGGGCGGCACCGTCCCGGGCGCTAAGACGGCTCGCGCCCCGACCCGCACGTCCGACTGACGCCCGCTGTTACACATACGCAACGTGTCGCGTCGATGTCCTCATGCGACCCCCGACCAGGATCGTCGACGACGCTCCCGACGTGGCACACGGGTGAGGTCGGTGGCGGGCGACGGTTTGCAGGGCGATGACGCTGAGCCAGACATAGCGTGGCGACATCGCCAGCGCGCGCGACGAACCTTCAGCCGCTACGGAACAGACAGGTTAGGCCCATCGCTTCACGACCTTGATCTGCGTCACGCAAATCATCGCGGACTGTCTTACTCTCCGCGGCAATGACGACTGCTCTCGGGGCAGTCGATCGGCAGTATTCAACATTGACGAAGGAGAAATTCAGATGGGGCAGCAAGCTGCGCCGATGAGTACACGAAACGCGGCTCGGCGCCGCGCCGATGAGCCGAGAGTCGATGCCGACGGCGCTATTGCGTCAGCGCGGACGGGAAGGCGCAGCGATCCCGGCGCCGCGGATCCGGAGCCCCGTGGCGGGATCGGATCGGCGCAATGGCCCGATTGGCAAGATCGCGCGAATCCTTTTCAGGCGCTAGCGGTCACTCCGTTTTCCGCCAAGCCGCTGCGTCCACTCTGGGGCGGCGTCGACGAGGAAACCATCGACCACCAGTTTCGTGCCGCCATGGCGCGGATGACGTCGGGGCTCTCCCCGACCTCGCTCCTGGCAGCATATACAGATTGGGCGAGTCACTTGGCAATCTCCCCGGGCAAGCAAGCCAGGCTCGCCCAGAAGGCGGTGCGAAAGGCGGTTCGTCTTTGGCTGCACTCGTGGCACTGTACGTCCGACCGCGAACAGGAGCCCTGCATCGAGCCTCTTGCACAGGACAAGCGCTTCGAGGCCCCGGAATGGCAAACCTGGCCATTCAACCTGATGTACCAATCGTTTCTGCTCAATCAACAGTGGTGGCATAACGCCACGACAGGCGTGCCCGGCGTTTCCAAGCACCACGAGGACGTGGTGTCCTTCGCTGCCCGCCAGTTCCTCGACGTATTCTCGCCGTCCAACTTTATTCACACCAACCCGGAGATCCTGGCTGCAACCATGAGGCAAGGGGGCGCCAATCTGCAGCGAGGCGCGCTGAATCTCATCGAGGACTGGGAGCGCGTGATCGCCGGCAGGCCCCCGGTCGGGGCGGAAAAATTCCGACCCGGCGAGGCGGTCGCGATCACGCCGGGCAAGGTTATCTACCGCAACCGGCTGATCGAGCTGATTCAGTATGAACCGGCGACCGAGACGGTGCACGCCGAGCCGGTTCTCATCGTGCCGGCCTGGATCATGAAGTACTACATCCTGGACCTGTCGCCCGAGAACTCGCTGGTGAAATACCTCGTCGAGCGCGGTCATACGGTGTTCATGGTTTCCTGGAAGAATCCCGATGCCGGGGATCGCGACCTGGGTATGGAAGACTATCGCCGCCTGGGCGTAATGCAGGCTCTGGACGCGGTCACCAGGATCGTGCCCGATCGGAAGGTCCACGGCGTCGGCTATTGCCTCGGCGGTACGCTGCTGTCGATCGCCGCGGCGGCGATGGCGCGTGACGGCGACGATCGCCTGAAGACGGTGACGCTGTTCGCCGCGCAGGTCGACTTCACGGAAGCGGGCGAATTGATGCTGTTCATCGACGAAAGCCAGGTGCGCTTCCTCGAGGACATGATGTGGGAGCAGGGCTATCTGGATACCAAGCAGATGTCCGGCGCCTTTCAGCTGCTGCGCTCCAGCGACCTCATCTGGTCCTATCGGCTCCACAACTATCTACTGGGTCAGCGCCGCCCGATGATCGATCTCATGGCCTGGAACGCGGACGCAACTCGGATGCCGTACAAGATGCATTCGGAGTACCTTCGCGGACTTTTCCTTAACAACGACCTCGCCGAGGGGCGTTATATCGTCGACGGTCGGCCGATCAACCTGGTCGACGTTCGCGCGCCGATTTTCGCCGTGGGTACCGTCCGCGATCACGTCGCACCCTGGCGATCGGCTTACAAGGTTACGACCCACCCCGCGACGGACGTGACATTCCTTCTCACCAGCGGCGGCCACAACGCGGGAATCGTCAGCGAGCCCGGTCATCCGCGCCGGAAGTACCAGGTCGCCACCAAGCATGCGGGGGAGACCTACGTCGATCCGGATACCTGGCACGAGCAAACGCCGTACAAGGAGGGCTCCTGGTGGCCCGAATGGCAGGCCTGGCTGGTCGAACATTCGACGGAGCAGGTTGATCCGCCGACCATGGGGTCCCAGGACGACGGGTGCATGCCGCTCTGCGACGCGCCCGGAACCTACGTTCACCAGGAATAACGTCATGGATCTACCCCCCGATTTGCTCAAGGGAAAGAAGGGCCTCGTCGTCGGTATTGCCAATGAGCGTTCGATAGCCGCGGGCTGCGCGCAGGCCTTTCACGAGGCGGGAGCTGCCTTGGCCGTCACCTATTTCAACGACAAGGCCAAGCCATACGTCGAGCCGGTAGCGCAGGCCGTCGAGGCCGACATCCGGATGCCCCTCGACGTCGAATCCAGTGGACAACTCGAGGCCCTCTTTGCCGAGATCGAAAGGCGCTGGGGCCGCCTGGACTTCCTGTTGCATTCGATCGCCTATTGCCCAAAGGACGATCTCCACGGCCGGGTCGTGGATTGCTCGCGGGACGGTTTCGCACGTGCGATGGATGTGTCGGTCCACTCCTTTGTCCGCATGGCGAGGCTTGCCGAACCGCTGATGACCGATGGCGGGTGCCTGTTGACGGTCAGCTACTACGGTGCGGAAAAGGTCGTCGACCACTACAACATCATGGGTCCGGTCAAGGCCGCTCTCGAAGCGGTCATGCGCTATATGGCGGCCGAGCTTGGATCCAGGGAGATCCGGGTCAACGCTCTGTCCCCGGGGCCGATCGAGACCCGGGCAGCTTCCGGCATCGCCCATTTCGACGCGCTGATCGACGAAGCTCGCGAGCGCGCGCCGAAACGGCGTCTCGTCACCGTGGAGGAGGTCGGCGCGCTCGCGACCTGCCTCGTCTCCGGCTACGCACGCTCGGTCACCGGCAACGTTGCCTATGTCGACGCCGGCTATCACATCATGTCGTGAGATTCCATGAACACGATGCAGTTTATCGAGAACAAGACCTTCGACGAGATCGAGGTCGGTCAATCGGCGGAGTTGGTCCGCACGCTGAAACGCGAGGACATTGAGCTTTTCGCGGTGATGTCCGGAGACGTGAACCCGGCACACGTCGACGAGGAATTCGCCCGATCGGACCTGTTCCACAAGGTCATCGCACACGGCATGTGGGGTGGGGCGCTGATCTCCGCGGTGCTCGGTACCGAGCTGCCGGGTCCGGGCACCATCTATCTCAATCAGTCGTTGAGCTTTCGCCGGCCGGTAGGTCTCGGCGACACCGTCACGGTGCGGGTCACCGTGCGGGAAAAATTGCCGGAGAAGAAAAGGCTCAGACTCGACTGCGACTGTTTTAACCAGTCGGGAGAGACGGTGATCAAGGGCGACGCTGAAGTGATCGCGCCGAGCGAGAAAGTCCGTCGCCCGCGCGCCACGTTACCCGAGGTTCACCTCCACGAACGGGGCGCGCGGTACAAGGCACTCATCGCGGCCACGCGGGACATTGCCCCGGTTCGAACCGCGGTCGTCCATCCCTGTGACTCGCTATCGCTTTCCGGGGCGCTCGAGGCGGCAGAACAGGATCTCATCGTCCCGGTTCTTGTCGGCCCGCGGACCAGGATCGAAGCGGCAGCCGCGGAGGCCGGCCGGGATCTCGGGATCGTCGACGTGCCCCACAGCCATGCCGCGGCGACGAAGGCTGTCGCCTTGGCAAGGGAGGCGAAGGTCGAGGCCCTGATGAAGGGCAAGCTCCACACGGACGAGTTGATGGGCGCCGTCGTCGATCGAACAAGCGGCTTGAGAACCGATCGGCGAATGAGTCATGTCTATGGTTTGGACGTGCCCCACTACCCCAAACCGCTGTTCATCACGGATGCCGCGATCAACATCTATCCGAATCTCGACGACAAGCGCGACATCGTGCAAAACGCAATCGACCTCGCCCATGCGCTCGGTCTGGCGACACCCAAGGTCGCGCTGCTGTCCGCCATCGAGACCGTTTCGCCCAATATTTCGTCGACGGTCGACGCGGCGGCGCTGTGTAAAATGGCGGATCGCGGCCAGATCACCGGCGGCATCATCGACGGACCGCTAGCCTTCGACAACGCCATCTCGAAGAGCGCGGCGGAAACGAAGGGAATCATCTCCCTCGTCGCCGGGGATGCAGACATCCTCGTCGCGCCCGACCTCGAAGCGGGCAACATGATGGCCAAGCAGCTCATCTACCTTGCCGGAGCGGACCCGGCAGGCATCGTGCTTGGCGCGCGCGTTCCCATCATGCTTACGAGCCGCGCCGACGACATGCTCTGCCGGCTCGCGTCGGCCGCGCTGGTGCAACTTTTTGTCCGCCGACACCCGAGAGCGACGACATGACGGAGACGGTCCTCGTTCTGAATGTCGGTTCTTCTTCGATCAAGTTCGCGGTATATCCTGCGGATGGCGATGACGAGCCTGTGTGCGCGGGCCGGATTTCAGGAATCGGCCGATCACCCAGTTTGATGGCAACGGGACCCGCGGCGACGGAGGATTTCGGATCGCTTGATCCCGAAGCGAATCACGCGTCGTTGATCGGCCGGCTTGTCGCTTGGCTGGAAAAGGCCCTGGTCGGCTATCGGCTCGTCGCGGCCGGTCATCGTATCGTGCATGGCGGCCGCGATTACGCGGCCCCCGTCATGATCGATTACGACGTGCTCCGAGAACTCGAGGCCCTGGTGTCGCTGGCTCCTCGGCACCAGCCCGACAATCTGGCCGGCGTGAGAGCCATTGCCGACGCGCGGCCGGGGTTGCCGCAAGTGGCTTGTTTCGACACGGCGTTCCACCGAACGCAGCCGCGGTTGGCGCAGCTATTCGCAATACCGCGTGCCCTGACCGACGAAGGTATCCTGCGGTACGGTTTTCACGGACTGTCCTACGAGTACATCGCTTCGGTACTACCGCGCCACGCCGGAGCGCGCGCCGACCAACGGGTCGTCGTTGCGCACCTTGGACACGGCGCGAGTCTCTGCGCCATGCGCGAAGGCGAAAGCGTGGCGACGTCGATGGGATTTACCGCGCTCGACGGTCTCGTCATGGGTAAGCGCCCGGGTACACTCGACCCGGGCGTGGTGCTGCATCTTTTGCAGGACAAGGGTCTGAGCGTTTCGGAAGTCGCCGACATGCTTCACAACCAGTCGGGTCTGCTCGGCGTATCCGGTTTGTCCGACGATATGCGCGACCTTATTGAAAGCGGCGATTCCCAAGCGAAGGAAGCCGTGGATCTCTTCGTCTTTCGTGCGGTGAGGGAGATTGGCGCGCTCGTCGCGGTGCTGGAGGGAATCGACGTACTCGTCTTTACCGCCGGCATAGGAGAGAACGTCAGCGAAGTCCGGTCCCGGATCGCTGCCGGGTTCGCCTGGTTGGGCCTGCGCCTGGATACCATCGCCAATCAATCCAATCGGACGCGCATATCGACGCCCGATAGCGCCGTCGAGGTATTCGTCATTCCCACCGACGAAGAGAGCGTGATCGCCCGTCACACCCGGGAGGTTTTAAGGAACGTTTCTTCCAGTGCGGCTTGATGACCATCTGATTGACGTTTTTCCGACTGAACTTCCCGATGCTCTCGGGTATGCCCGTGCCGGGCTGAGGAGATAGTAATGAAAGTACTTCGTACCGTTGTCATCGTACTCGCCGTGGTTTGCGCGGCAGGCGGCGGCGGTTACTACTGGTGGCTGCAACGGGACGACCTGCCGGAAGGCTTCGCCCGCGCCAATGGTCGAATTGAGGCGGAACGAATCGATGTCGCCGTGAAGTTCGGCGGGCGGATCGCCGAGGTGCTGGTCGATGAAGGGCAAATGGTTGCGGCCGGCGACGTGATCGCACGAATCGATTCCACCGAGCTCGAGGCGCGCATTCGCGCCGCCGAGGCCGCGACGCGGCAGGCCCGCCAGGAACTCGCGCAGGCCGAGGCGTTGGTGGCGCAGCGAGAGGGCGAATTGACGCTGGCCAAGGCCGAGCTCGAACGGGCGGAAACTCTCGCCGCGCGAGGACACGGAACGGAAGAGGCCGTGGATCAGCGCCGCTCGCAACATATCACCGCCATCGCGGCCCTGAACACCGCCCGCGCGCAGATTGCCTCGGCCGAGGCGGCAATCGATGCCTCCGAGGCAAGCGTCGCCGCGCAGAAGGCCAACCTCGCGGACTATACGTTGATCGCGCCAAGAAACGGACGGGTACAGTACCGGTTGGCGGAGCCGGGTGAAGTTCTGGCGGCGGGCGGAAAGGTTGTATCGCTGCTCGATCTAACGGATGTTTACATGGATGTCTATCTGCCCACGGCGGACGCGGGCCGGTTGCGCTACGGCGCCGAAGCACGGTTAATCCTCGACGCCGCGCCGCAGTATGTCGTGCCGGCGTCCGTCGAATTCGTCGCTTCGGAAGCGCAGTTCACCCCGAAGTACGTAGAGACCGAGAGCGAACGAGAGAAGTTGACGTTTCGCGTAAAATTGCAGATCTCGTCGGAAGTTCTAGAAAGGTATCAGGACGTCGTGAAAACCGGCGTTCCGGGAGTGGCTGTTGTCCGTGTCTCGCCGCAGGCCGAATGGCCGGAGGCGCTGGCCGTCAAGTTGCCTTGATGAAGCCGCCCGTCGACACCGTTGCCAGACTGGAAGGCGTCACTCACCGTTACCGGGAGATTGCTGCGCTCGACGGCGTATCGCTCGCGATACCGGCGGGCCGTATGGTCGGGTTAATCGGACCGGACGGGGTAGGGAAATCTACACTCCTGGGTCTTGTCGCGGGGGTGCGTCGCCTGCAAACAGGCGCGGTCGAAACGCTCGGCGGTTCGATGGGTGACCGGCGCCACCGCGATGCGGTCTGCGCGCGTATCGCCTACATGCCGCAGGGACTGGGTCGTAACCTCTATCCGACGCTTTCGGTTTTCGAGAACATTGATTTCTTCGGCCGTCTTTACCGTCAGTCGGCGAACGAGCGCGCCGCCCGTATAGCCGACCTGCTGGAGAGCACGGGGCTGGATCCTTTCTCGGATCGCCCCGCGGGAAAGCTTTCCGGTGGAATGAAACAGAAACTTTCTCTCTGCTGCGCGCTGATCCACGATCCCGAGCTGCTCGTTCTCGACGAACCGACAACCGGGGTCGATCCATTGTCTCGGAGGCAGTTCTGGGAACTGATCGACCGCATCCGCGCGCGCCGTCCCGGCATGAGCGTTCTTACCGCTACCGCCTACATGTCGGAGGCCGAGCGATTCGAGCACCTGATCGCCATGAACGAGGGCCGTATCCTCGCGGTTGGAACACCCGCCGCGCTGAAGTCGCAGGCCGGCACCGCCGACCTCGAAACCGCGTTCATCGCGCTGCTCCCAGAGGAAGACAGGCAAGGCCATCAGACTCTCGAGTTGCCCTCGCGCACTTCACGGGAAGGTTCGTTCGCCATCGAAGCGGAGGGACTCACGATGCGGTTTGGCGATTTCACTGCCGTCGATCACGTAAGCTTTCGCATCGAGCCGGGTGAGATATTCGGGTTTCTCGGTTCGAATGGCTGCGGCAAGACCACGACCATGAAAATGTTGACCGGACTGCTGACGGCCAGCGAGGGGAAGGCACGGTTGTTCGGCAAACCTATTGGCACCGACGGCATGGAAACGAGGCGTCGCGTGGGGTACATGTCGCAGTCCTTTTCTCTCTACTCGGAACTTTCGGTACGCCAGAACCTCGTGCTCCACGCCGACTTGTTCCACCTGCCTGGATCGCGTCGCGCGGCCCGCGTCGACGAGTTGTTGGAACGTTTTGACTTGAGCGACGTCGCGGCTGCAACGCCCGCGAGCCTGCCGTTGGGCGTGCGGCAACGTCTCCAGTTGGCCGTGGCGGTGCTGCACGAGCCCGAGATGCTGATCCTCGACGAGCCGACCTCCGGGGTCGATCCAATCGCGCGCGACGCGTTCTGGGCGTTGTTGATAGAGCTGTCCCGCAAGGACGGGGTGACGATCTTCATTTCCACCCACTTCATGAACGAGGCCGAGCGGTGCGACCGCGTCTCGCTGATGCACGCAGGCAAGGTGCTGGCGCAAGGCCGGCCCGAAGCGTTGCGCCGGCAACGCGATGCGGCAAGCCTTGAGGACGCGTTCATCGCCTATCTGGAAGAGGCTGGCGTGGAAGACGACAACAAGGAGGGTGTGCCCGATCTTCCGACCACCAGCAGCGCGCCTGATATCGGTAGCGGCTGGATATCACCCTTCCGGGTCTGGGCGTTCGCCCGGCGGGAATCGATGGAGATCCTGCGCGATCCGATCCGTCTCGCCTTCGCGCTGCTCGGTCCCGTCGTCCTGATGCTGGCAATGGGGTACGGAATAACGTTCGATGTCGAGAACCTGTCCTACGCGGTCCTGGACCAGGATCAGTCGCGAGAAAGTCGGATGTTCCTCGACGCGATGTCGAGTTCGCGTTATTTCGAAGAACAACCCCCGATAACGGATTTAACGGAATTGGATCATCGAATGAATACGGGCGAAATCTCGCTCGCCATCGTCATTCCGCCGGAGTACGGTCGCGATCTCCTCGCCGGCCGCACACCGCAGATCGGCGCCTGGTTCGACGGGTCGAACTCAACGCGCGCGGAGACAGGACGTGGTTACGTGCAGGGCGTGCTTTATGCGCACCTGGGCGATCTTTCGATGCGGGAGACGGGCGAGACGCCTGGATACTATCCCGTGACCGTCGTGCCCCGGTTCCGATACAACCAGGCTTTTCGATCGCAATACGCAATTCCTCCCGGCGTTTTGATGATGCTGCTCATCATGATACCGGCCATGTTGACGGCACTTGGCGTCGTGCGCGAGAAGGAGATGGGTTCCATACTCAATCTATACGCCGCTCCCGTCCGCAGGTTCGAGTTCCTGCTTGGCAAGCAGCTACCCTATATCGGCGTCGCGATGGCCAGCTTCGCCAGCCTTGTCGTGCTGATGTTGACGGTATTTGGCATCGGGCTGCCGGGTAGTTTCGCCGCCCTGTTGCTGGGCGCGCTGTTCTTCACCACCGCCGCTACGGCATTCGGCCTCGTCGTCTCGACTTTCGTCCGTTCGCAGATAGCGGCGATTTTCGCCACGGCAATCATCATCATGGTTCCGACGGTCAATTTCTCGGGGATGATGTACCCGGTTTCCACCCTGGAAGGTGGCGCGGCACTCATCGGACAAGCCTTTCCCGCGCTTTATTTTCAGCAAATCAGTGCGGGCGTTTTCAACAAGGGACTCGACTTTGACGTGCTCTATCCGAATCACCTGGTTCTCGCCGCATTCTTCGTTCTTTTCTGGCTGACGGCGACCCTTTTGCTGCGCAAGCAGGAGGCGTGAGCCGTGCTCGGGATCGTCAATGTTTACAAGCTGGGCGTCAAGGAAATATACAGCCTGCTGCGCGACCCGGTATTGATGGGTCTGATCATATATACCTTTACCGTAGCCATCTACACCGTCGCCAACGGGGTGCAGACCGAACTGAACAACGCGTCCATCGCCATCGTGGACGAGGATCGATCGGCGCTGTCGGCACAACTTGTGAGCGCGTTTCTTCCGCCTTACTTCAAAACACCGGAAGTGATCGAACTGCGCGATGTCGACCCGGGCATGGACACGGGCAGGTACACATTCGTACTGGACGTTCCCCCCGGCTTCGAGGCCGATGTGCTGGCCGGGCGAGGTGCCGAGATACAGCTCAATGTCGATGCAACGGCGATGACGATAGCCGGAAACGGAGCCAGTTATGTTTCCAGTATCATCAACGCGGAGGTGCTGAAGTTCGTCACTCGGTCAAGTGGGGCCGTAGCGCTGCCCGTGGATCTGCGAGTGCGAGCGAAATACAACCCGAATCTCGACTCCAGTTGGTTCCTCGCGGTAATGCAGATTATCAACAACCTGACGATTCTCGCCATCATACTTGCCGGTGCCGCTGTCATACGGGAACGTGAGCATGGCACTCTCGAGCACTTGCTGGTGATGCCGGTTACGTCGAGCGAGATCATGTTGGCCAAGATCTGGGCGAACGGACTCGTCATCGTCCTGGCCGCGGTGCTCTCTTTGCAGGCGATTGTCAATCAGTTACTTGGCATACCGATCGCCGGTTCGATTGCGCTATTTGCGTTCGGATCGGCCGTGTACCTTTTCTCCATCACCGCGATGGGGATCGCACTATCGACCTTCGCGACCACGATGCCACAGTTCGGTTTGCTGTCGATCCCCGTTTTCGTTGTAATGAATCTGTTGTCGGGCGGCGTCACGCCATTGGAGAGCATGCCGAGTGCACTGCAATCCGCGGTACAGGTTCTGCCGTCGACCCATTTCATAAAGTTCGCCCAAGCGGTCCTGTATCGCGGCGCAGGGATCGGGATCGTTTGGCCGCAACTCGCGATTACCGTCGTGATAGGCACGGTGTTTTTCGCCGTCGCACTGCTACGTTTCAGGGCGACGCTGGCCGCCGTGAAATGAGCAGAGGGAAGGATCGATGGACCCGAGACTGACCGTGGTGCCTGGTTACCCGCCGGCGTGCGCCTTCGCAATCGTCGTTCGACCGGGCAAATCGGCTACCGTTTGGCAATGTTGCCTGGACATCGACGTGTCGCACGTACGGTAGGGGGCACTGATGCAGACGGACGTATCCACCACGCATGCCTTCTTACCCGAAGGTACGATCGTCGCCGTGAGGGGCGGAGTCGTGGACGTGTCCTTTCCGGATCCCGTGCCGCGTATCCATGACCTTGTTGTCGCCGGGGATGTCGCCCTCGAAGTGGCTTCGCTGGTCGGCGAGGGCGTGGTGCGTTGCATCGCGCTCGACCCTGTGCGCGGCCTAGGACTGGGCATGCCGGCCCGTGCCACCGGCGATCCAATCAAAGTGCCGGTCGGCGATGAAGTGCTTGGTCGAATGCTCGACATGTTCGGTGATCCGATTGACGGCTTGCCGGCCCCGGCCGCGACGACTCGACGGGCGATCCACCGCGACCCGCCCGCGTTGGAGGATCGGACGCTACGCGCCGAGGTACTGGAAACCGGGATCAAGGCCATCGATCTCCTGGCGCCTATCGAACGCGGTGGCAAGACCGGCCTGTTCGGCGGAGCCGGTGTCGGCAAGACCGTCTTGCTCACCGAACTGATCAACAACACGGTGCAGCACCATCATGGCGTCAGCCTGTTCTGCGGTATCGGCGAACGATCGCGGGAGGCCGAGGAACTTTATCGCGAAATGGGCGAGGCGGGCGTACGCGACAAGACGGTAATGCTCTTCGGTCAAATGAACGAGGCGCCGGGCGTACGGTTCCTGGTGGGAAATTCCGCCCTGACCATGGCAGAGTACTTTCGGGACGAGAAGCGGCAGGACGTGCTTCTGCTGATAGATAATATCTTTCGCTTCGTCCAGGCGGGTTCGGAAGTGTCTGGGTTGATGGGACGAATGCCCTCGCGCGTAGGCTATCAGCCCACGCTTGCCACGGAGCTGGCGGCACTGCAAGAGCGCATCGCATCGACTCGCAATGGGTCCATTACGTCGATTCAGGCGGTCTACGTGCCGGCCGACGATTTCACCGATCCGGCCGCGGCGCATATCTTTTCGCACCTGTCTGCCACCGTCGTGCTCTCGCGCAAGCGGGCGAGCGAAGGTTTGTATCCCGCCGTTGATCCACTGGCGTCCGCGTCTGTCATGTTGACCCCGTCCGTTGTAGGGCAACGTCACTACGATGTTGCCCGTGCGGTGCGCCGTACGCTCGCGGAATACGAGGAATTGCGCGATATCATCGCAATGTTGGGGATCGAGGAGCTTTCGGCGAACGATCGGGCGACCGTGGCGCGAGCCAGGCGACTGGAGCGGTTTTTGACCCAGCCGTTCTCCACCATGACGTCTTCCGTCGGCACGGTGGGCAAGCTGGTACCGACGGAAGCGACACTTGACGGTTGCGAAAGGATCCTCGACCAGACCGAGTTCGATCTGCCCGAAAGCGCGTACTACATGATTGGCGGATTGGCGGACCTGGAGCCGACAGCGTGAGTATGGCCAAAGACATGCAACTCGTTCTGCGTCTTCCAACACGCACGCTCTTCGACGGGCGCGCAATACGACTGACGGCCGTGGCCGGGAATGGCGAGTTCGGCATTCTTCCCAACCACGTCGATTTCGTCACTGCACTGATCCCGTCGGTGCTGACGCTGACGACGCCAGAGGGCCGCGAGCGGTTGTTCGGCATCGACGAGGGGTTGCTGGTAAAGAAGGGCCACGTGGTCGATGTCGCGGTTCGGCGCGGCGTCGAAGGCGAAGATCTGGATACGCTCCAGGACACGGTGCGCGAGACCTTTATCGAAATTGAAGAGGATGAACGTATCGCACGAGCCGCCTTGTCGCGGTTGGAAGCCGACATGGTGCGTCGCTTCGCCAGTTTGAGAAAGTCCCAACGATGAAAAGGAAACTGGACAAACCGGCTGAAGACATCGGACGCCAGGCCGCTCGCATGAAGAACGCGCGCGACAATCCAGGACCCAGTCCACTGCAGGGTATCGGTACCTTCGGTATGATCGGCTGGTCGATTGCCGTACCGACGGTTGGCGGTGCGTTCCTGGGGCTTTGGCTCGATAGGGTCGCGCCGCAGGATTTTTCCTGGACCATCGCGTTGATCCTCGGCGGGGTGGCGCTAGGCTGTCTGATAGCGTGGACGTGGATCGGGAAAGAAGGGGAAAACGAATGACAGAGGGCAACTGGGGCGAATTTGTGCTTGGACTGGGAATCGGTGCGGTGGTCAGCGCGGTGTTCTTTGCGGGGCTCGCCATCGGCATGCGCGTCGCGTTGCGCGCCACTGCGACCACGGCGATCCTGCTGCTCAGCGCCGGACTGCGTATCGCGCTGTTGCTGGCAGTCGGCTGGTTCGTCGCGCAATCCGTCGGCGGCTGGGGAGTTTTCGGTTATGCCGTGTCCTTTCTGGTCGTGCGGTATGTCGCCATTACGTTTGCCCATCCTCGAAACGTGCCGGGTGACGCTTGATGGAACTGACGCCGGACTCCACGATCGTGTTCGTTGCCTGGAGCATACCCGTCAACGCCACGATCTTCCATACCTGGATCATTATGGCCCTGTTGACAGGTATATCCATTCTCATTACCCGTAACCTGCGACCGGATAAGCCGCCCAATCGTTGGCGCACGATGCTCGAGGTGATCGTGCAAGGCATACAGGGACAGATAGCAGAGGTGGCCCGTCGACCGGCACCACGGCTGATCTACTTCGTCGGTACCCTGTTCCTGTTCATTGTTACATCCAATCTCCTGATGGTCGTTCCCGGGTTTCATCCGCCGACGGCCTCTTTATCGACCACCGTGGGACTGACGTTGTCCGTACTGGCGGCCGTGCCGCTATTCGGTATAGCCAGCCGTGGGCTGAGAGGCTATTTGAAATCTTATCTTGAACCGTCGGCGATCATGCTGCCGTTCAACATAATCAGCGAGTTTTCCCGCGGCGTTTCGCTTGCCATCCGGCTATATGGCAATATCATGAGCGGAGCGGTGATTGCCGCGATTCTCCTGAGCGTGGCGCCGTTTTTTTTCCCGGTCGTGATGGACCTGCTGGGGCTTCTGACCGGGCTTATCCAGGCCTACATATTCGCCATCCTGGCGACTGTCTATATTTCTTCCGCCACAAGCGACCCGAGTACACCCGAGAATGCAAGGGAAATCCAATGACTGATCTCGCTCTTATCGCCATCGTTTCGATTCTTACCGCCGGCCTGACCGTGTCCTTCGGCGCGATCGGTCCAGCCCTGGGCGAAGGCCGGGCCGCGGCGAAGGCGCTCAGTGCCATCGCCCAGCAGCCCGATGCTTCCGCCACCTTGTCGCGAACCTTGTTCGTCAGTCTGGCCATGATCGAATCCACGGCCATTTACTGCTTCGTTATCGCGATGATCCTGATCTTCGGCAATCCGTTCTGGAACGCGTTTAAAGAGGCGGCACAGGGGGCGGCCGGCTGAGCCATGTCCATAGACTGGATCACGGTTGCTGCGCAGATCGTCAATTTCCTGGTCCTGGTCTGGCTGCTCAAACGCTTTCTCTACCGCCCGATACTGGACGGGATAGACGCGCGAGAGGCTGAGATTGCCGAAAGGATGTCGAAAGCGGAGTATGCCCGTCAAAAAGCGGAGGCGGCGGAAACCGAGTTTCGCGATCGGCTTTCGGCAATTCGTTCCGATCAGTCCGCCATGATCGATAGCGTTCGGCTGCGCGCCGAGCGCGAGAGAGACGCGCTATTGAAGGAAGCCCGCGAAAGATTGGAGCGCGAACAGGAAGAGTATAGACGGCAGCGTGAGGCGGAAGAGCGAAAATACATCGCGGAACTGCATCGAGTGGGGATGGATGCGATATTGTCGTTAACCAGAAAAGCATTGAAGGACCTGGCTGACGATACTTTCGAAGAGCGTGTCGTCAGCCAGGTTTCGAATCGGTTCCTCTCGATTGCCGAGGATCTGCGCGAAGCAGCTGGAGAAAGTGCAGAGGCGGTTGCGACCACCCGTGATCCATTGCCCCGAGACGCTTGCGAACGATTGAAAGCGGACCTGCAGAAACTGCTCCCGGAAACTACCTTGCGTTTTCGCACCGACGTCGCGCAATCGCCCGGCCTGGTCCTGCGCCTGGGAGGGGTACAGGTGGCCTGGACGGTGGATTCGTACATCGACGGGCTCGAAGCGCAGTTGGAAGAGGAATTGCCACCGACCCGAAAAGGCAAAGCGCGCAGCAATGATCGGTGAAGAAGAAACTGGCCATACCCGTACGGATGAGTTGCTTCAAGCGCTGCTGGACAGCCCCGCACCGGCGCCCAGGCTGAGCGAGATCGGAACCGTTGCGGAGGTTGGTGATGGAATCGCGATTGTCACCGGTCTGGCCCGCGCGCTTTCCGATGAACTGCTGGAATTCGCGTCGGGTGTTCATGGAATCGTTTTCGATCTGGAAAAGGGCCGGTTGGGTGTCGTTCTGCTTGGACCATCCGATCATGTGGCGGTAGGCGAAGACGTGCGGCGCACCAACAAGGTCGTAAGCGTGCCGGTTGGCCCTGCACTCAAGGGCCGGGTTGTCGATGCGCTCGGCCGTGCTCTCGACGGCAAAGGGAGCGTCGATACCGCAACGGAGCGACCGATAGAGTCGGAGGCGCCGGAGATTCTGCACCGCTCCGCAGTGTCGCGCCCTCTGGTGACCGGACTGAAGGTGGTCGATGCCGCGGTTCCGGTCGGTCTTGGACAGCGCGAATTGATCATTGGGGATCGTCAGACGGGCAAGACCTCTCTCGCTGTCGATACGATTCTGAACCAGGTTGAAACCGGCGTGCTGTGCATTTATTGCGCCATTGGGCAGCGCGGCGATGCCGTAGCCAAGGTGATCGGGGCAATCAAGGAAGGCGGGATGATGGAGAATACCATCTTCATCTACGCCGGAGACGAAGACGCGCCGGGGCTCGCCTACATCGCGCCCTATGCGGCCATGTCAATCGCAGAAAGCTTTTCCGAGAAGGGCCACGATGTGCTCGTCGTGATGGACGATTTGACCCACCATGCACGATCCTATCGAGAACTTTCGCTGTTATTGCGCCGCCCGCCGGGCCGAGAGGCCTTTCCGGGCGATATCTTCTATGTCCATGCGCGTTTATTGGAACGCGCGGGACAGTTCAACGCAAAGGCGGGCGGCGGGTCCATCACGGCGTTGCCGGTCGTGGAGACTCAAGCCGAGAACCTGTCGGCTTACATCCCGACAAACCTGATCTCGATCACGGATGGACAGATCTATCTCTCGCCGCGATTGGTGCGCAAGAACCAGTTCCCCGCTGTCGACCTGGGAGTGTCCGTGTCGCGTGTGGGTGGCAAGGCGCAAAGCCGCGCCTTTCGCGATATCGCCGGAAACCTTCGCGTGACGCTTTCACAATTCGAGGAACTGGAGGAATTTGCACGTTTTGGCACTCGACTCGACGAGGTTACCAAGGCACGGCTTACCCGAGGATTCGCGATTCGTGCGGCGCTGCGACAGCCGGAACGTGATCCAATGCCGGCAGTCGAGCAATTGGCGATCCTGGTGTCTGCGATGGAGGGGCTTTTCGATGGATTGCCGGAGTCGGAAACCGCTGCTGCGATGATGGCGGTCAGATACGCGGTGGGTGACGGTGCGCAAAAGATCGAGGCGCGTATCGCGGCGAACGAACCGTTGCGGGATGAGGATCGTGCGTGGATCGTCGCGACATCGAGAGAGGCGATAGCCGACAGCGTGAACGGCCATGACTCAAACGCTTGAAACCCTTACCCGCCGGACTGACACGCTGACGAGCATTCGCGGCATCGTACACACGATGAAGACGTTATCGGCTACCAATGCACTACCCTATGAACACGCGGCACGCTCCATCGACGCGTACCGTGAGACTATCTTGAACGGGTTTCAGGCCTTTCTGCACCGTAACGGACCGCTTGCACTCGCAAACGAGGAGGCCGCGGCCCAAATTATTGTCGCCTTCGGCTCCGATCACGGGCTTTGCGGCAACTACAACGAGGTACTGGCGGACCAGGTGTTGGAACAATTACGAGATCACGCGTCTTCTCGTATCACCGCCCGGGTCATTTGCGTGGGCGCCCAAATGGAAGACGCTTTGAATGGTTTGGGCATCCGGGTCGAATGCACGCTGCTGCAACCCGCCACGGCCGACGGACTCGGGCGGCTGGCGGGCGATCTGGTCACTCGTTTCGACGCTATTCGTCGCGTCATCTCCTCGGGCGACCTATCGGTTACGCTCGTATTCATGGAGCGCTCGGTCCATGGTCAGCAGTCGCCGGTTTCTCGACGGCTGCTGCCGCTCGATGCGGACCTCATCGGGGATCTCTCTCGTCGTCCCTGGAAGTCCCGTAGCCTACCGAACTTCTCCTTGCCGTCGAACCACCTGCTTTCCGCCCTGATTCGGAGCTACCTTTTCGCCAGCATATTTCGAGCAGCGGCAGAGGCCCTGGTGACCGAGAACGCCGCCCGCCTTGCCCGCATGCAACAAGCCGAACAATCGATCGATGAACAACTGGAGACGCTAAAGTCCGAGGTTCGCATGGCCAGGCAGCGGGAAATAACCACTGAACTGCTGGATGTCATTATAGGGTTCGAAGCGCTGAAGCATCGGAAGCGACTGACGGGCAATTCTCGTCCCCCGCGGAATGGACCACGAACTTCGGGTCCTGCGACGACGCTTGACCGACGACCTTGATTCGTTCCGGAGACGCGCCGGTGATCATACTCGCCGCAATCGACAAGTCCGTGCGAAAAGAACCGGGTACGCGGCAATAAAATGTTTTATCGTCTTTCAAGCTCGACAAGTCCTTCGGTGAATTCAATCGTGAAGGATGCCACGATACGTCGGTCCATCGGACGGGTCCGGGTACTTCGGGAGAAACGGGCACATCGTCATCCTTGAGGCTTTTCGTCACCCGAGGCGGATTCTTTCGGCTAATCGAATGCCGGCTGCCATTACACGGATACGCGCGCATCTTACGGGGACGTCTATGATTGCAACGGCTTGCGATCCAAGAAAGACGCATCTGTCGATGAACGTTGTTCGTCTAGCGGTACTGCGGGTACACGCGGCCGTGCGGTGAGATCGTCAAGAATCAGGTAGAGACTCGGGACCAGCAGGAGCGAGATCACGGTCGCGAACAGAATGCCGTATCCCAGCGAGATAGCCATGGGGATCATAATCTTGGCCTGTACGCTGGTTTCGAAAATCATCGGCGCGAGACCGCCGAAAGTCGTCATCGTGGTCAACAGGATGGGACGAAAACGCCGCGTGCCTGCCGCGACAATTGCACTCAATGCGTCGAGACCGTCGCGGCGCTGCCGGTTGGCGTAGTCGATCAATACCAGGCTGTCGTTCACCACGACACCGGAAAGCGCTATGATTCCCATGAGGCTCACCACGCTCAGGCTGAAACCCATCACCAGGTGACCAAGCAGGGCGCCGACCGCGCCGAAAGGTATCGCCACCATCACGAGGATCGGTTGGGTATAGCTGCGAAACGGTACGGCCAGCATCGCATAGATAATGAGCAACGCGGCCAATGCACTGTTACGCAGGCTCGCGACACTGTCACTGGTGTCGGCCTGTTTGCCCTGAAAGCTGTAGCTCAGCCCGGGATAGTCCTGTAGCAAGGCTGGCAAGATCTGGCTGCGCAAAGTCGCGACGACCTGGTTCGTCTGGTCAATCGGGTCAATGTTGGATGTAACACTCACGGTACGCCGGGCATCGCGCCGTTCGATACTCGTGTAGGCGCGACCGCGCTCGATCTGCGCAACCTCGACCAGCGGTACCCAGGCGCCTTCCGGTGTTTTCAACCGCAGTTGCTCGATATCGTACTCGCTTGTGCGTTGCGACTCGGGCAGGCGGACCAAGACACTAATCTCGTTGCGGCCGCGTTGTTGGCGTAAAGCCTCGGCGCCATAAAAGGCATTGCGCACCTGCCTGGCGACGTCATCCGCGGTGAGGCCGAGACTGAGGCCCTCCGGCAGTATCGTGAGGTCGAGTTGCTCCTTTCCCGGCGAGAATCCGTCCTTGATGTCGGTCACCAGGGGTAGTTCGCCGAGCTTCGCCGCCAGGGCCGCGCTTGCGTCATCCAGCATGTCGATGTCGTTGTGGCTTAACTCCACGGTCAGCGCGGCCCCGCGTCCGGGCCCGCCAAGGTCCGATTCGAAACGTAACGAATCGACCTCAGGCAAGGATCCCGTGGCCGCGCGCCAGCGTCGCGTGACTTCGCCAGCTTCCAGCGGACGTACGTCTTCGTCAGTCAATGTCAAGCGTATTGTGCTGACGTTCTCGGCGATGTTGGCGTCGATGCTCTCCAGCAATCGATCCCGGCCGACCTCGTCGGCTACCTGCTCAATCGCCGCGATCAATCTTGCCTCGACTTCCTGAACCTTCTCGATAGGGGATCCGTAGGGTAGCGTTGCCGTGACTATCGCCCGATCCGACTCGACTCTCGGCATCAACGTGAACCCCATTCGACCGCTGAACGCATATCCGAGTACGATGATCAGCACCGCCATTCCGAGGGAAACGGTGCTGTATCTGTGTTTCAGGCTCACGAGCAGCAACGGTCGGTACCTACGATCGACAAAGCGGGTTAACCCGTTGGCCAAGCGTTGCTGCCACAAGTGTACCCGGCGTGCGACGGGGTTTCGTTGTCCCGAACGTGAATGGCCAAGATGGGCTGGCAGAATGAGCAGTGCCTCGACCCAGGAGATCAGGAAAACGGTCGATACCACCAACGGAACGACCTGGAATACTTTACCTATGGTGCCCGGTACAAAGTAGAGCGGCATGAAAGCGACGAGGTTTGTCAGGATGCTGAACGCGATGGGTACCGATACATCGCGCGCTCCCGCAATTGCCGCATCGAGGAAACCCATGCCCTGTTGCCGTCGCTCGTAAATGTTTTCTCCCGCGATGATTGCGTCGTCCACGACGATGCCCAGGGCGACGATGAACGCGAACATCGAGATCATGTTCAGCGAAACGTCGACGGACGGCAGGAACAGGAAGGCGCCGAGGAAACTGGTGGGAATACCAAGGGTCACCCAGAACGCGAGTTTGAACTCGAGGAACAAACTCAGCGTGACCAGCACCAGCACCAGGCCGAAGAAGGCGTTCTTCAGAAGCAGGTCGAGACGCTGCTGGAACACTTCCGACATGTCATGGTCTATTGCCAGCGTAACCCCGGGCGGAAGCTCCGCGGTGAATTCCGAAATCACCTCGCGTACCGCGGCCGAGACCTGTGTCGGAGTCTGCTCGCCTACCCGGTAGACCTCCAGTACGATGCTGGGGTTGCCGTTGAACGTCTGTGAACTGTCGTCGTCTTCAAAACCGTCGGTGACGGTCGCGATTTGATCCAGGGTGAGGTAACCGCCATTGCTTGTCGCCACGACCGGTATTTGCGCAAACTCCTCGGCCCAGTCGCGGCGCTGGTCAACCCGAAGCAGGATCTCGCCGCCACTTGTCTCCAGGCTGCCGCCGGGCAGTTCGACCGAACTGCTGTCGATGATCGTGGCGATATCGGTCAGTGTCAGATCGTAACGACGCAGCGTGTCGCGATCGACTTCGACCTGTATCTCGTAGTCGCGGTCGCCGCGCATTTCCAGCTGAGTGATATCCGGTTGAAGCAACAGGCGGTCGCGCAGGCTCTCGGCCACTTCGCGAAGAATCCAGTCACTGACCGCGCCGGAGACGGCTACGCCCAAAACCTCGCGCTGGCGGCTGGCCAGCGAGACCTGCGGGGTCTCCGCGTCGTCCGGCAGTGTCGTAATGGCGTCCACTTCCTGCTGGATCTCCTGGTAAACGCGCATGACTTCCGCGCCAGTGCTGAGTTCGGCACTGATGGAGGCGCTGCCTTCGGAGGCGGTTGCGGTGATCTCCTCGATACCCTCGATACCACGGATAGCCTCTTCGATGGCCAGCACGATGCCTTGTTCTACTTCCTCCGGACTGGCTCCCGAGTATTCGACCGAGATATCCACCTGGTCGAGTGTGAAGTCGGGAAACACTTCTTCCTTGATTGTCCAGGAAGTGAACAGGCCGCCCAGCAACAACACCAGCATCAAGAGATTGGGCGTAACCCGGTTGTGCGACATCCAGGCAATCGGGCCGCGAGTCGGCGTATCTTGCGTGTTCATGTACCTGTCCCGGGTCGCGACGCGTCGTCATCATTCGCGAAACGTTGTAGTTCTTCCGCGTCTGTCGAGTTCAATTGCAGGAGTGTGCCGGCCACCGGCGTACTCAGGTTCACGGTGATGATCCTGTCGTCGTCCGCAATTCCCGATTCGACCAGCACATATTCGTCAGCCTTGTGCACCACGTCCACCGGGCGAATCTCGAGCCGGTTGTCGGCGTCCATGATCCATACCGTATCGCCGTTTCGCAGCAGGTTTCGAGGGAGCTTCACCACGTCAGGTATCGGCTCGCCGGCGATTTGCACCCTGAGATAGTCATTGACCATGATGGGCGGGAGCCCGGCGTTTTCGTCGCGTAAACCGAGTGGATCGTCGATCTCAACCAGCAAACGCGCCGTGCGGCTGTCACTGTCGAGTTCTGGAATCAGACGCAAAACCCGGCCACGACGAGTTTGCGTGGAATCCCAACCCGTTTGACCCAGTTCGACCTGCGCCGCAGGATCGCCGTCTTCGACAGGGATGGCGATTCGGGCGAGGGCGTCGACGGGCACGCTAGCCTCGACCCAGAATGTATCCACGTTGACCAGGGTAAGCAGTTCGGTACTGGTGGTTACCCGGGTTCCCAGGTCGACGTTGCGTGACAACACCATGCCATCGAACGGCGCGGTAACCCGGGTTCGCGCCAGGTCGAGTTCGGCCTGATCCCGGTCCGCCACGGCGCTTGCCAGTGTCGCGCGGGCGCTGGCCAGCTGCGGCTCACGCAGAACCAACGCCCTGTCTGCCGCTTCCAGGTCCCGCTCGAGCAGTTCGTACTCTCGTTTCGCGACTTCCTGCTGTCCCAGCTCCTCCTGCAACGCGGCTTGCGCTTCCGCGACCGATGCCTGATTCTTGCGGAGGTTGAGCTGGTAGTCCTCCTCGTCTATGCGAAGTATTTCCTCTCCAGCCCCGAGTCGGCCGCCCGGCATCAATTGGTCACTGACGGCAACGACGGGTCCGCTGACCATCGGGTAGAGTGTGCTCTCGTGGGCGGCAACAACCGTTCCCATCGCTTCGAAGATCGGGGTGTGGGTGCCGGCAGCAAAGGTGGCGACGGCAACGATCCTCGGCTGCGTGGACGGCGCCGTCATGGGCACTTGCGGACCACTGCGGAAAAGAGCCGCTCCGCCAAAAAGACCCGCACCGATGAAAACCAGTGGCAACAGCCAGCGCACCCATCCTGTGCGGCTGGCTCGGGTCCGTTCAGTCGCAGTGGCCGGCTCCGTATTCACTGTCATCTGGTTCATTGTCCGGGAATCTCAATTATTGGATGAGGTGGGCGAGACGACGTCATCAAGCGAATCGGCATGCCAACCCGTCGCAAGGGCGCGATGTAGCGCTATGCGGTAGGAAAGCAGGGTGCGACGCGCCGTCAATTGGTCGCGTTGAAGGCTTTGGTGCGTTCGCAACGCATCGAGAACGTCGAGGTAGTCGACGGTCCCCTTGGTATAGTTGTAACGCATGCGGTCGACGACCTCCGCGGTGAGTTCGAGTTGCCGATCCAGGCTTTGCAGCAGGAGTTGCTGCTGTTGTTCACGCACGAGGGCATCTTCAACCTCGGTAAGGGCACCGATCACGACGCTACCGTAATCATGGAACGCCGCGAGCGCGGCGGCGCGGGTCCTGTCGACCTCCGCGGCCCGCTGTCCGCCGTCGAACACCGGGGTGAACAATTCCCCGGCGAGTACCGCAATCCAGTCATTCAACAACCCACCCAGGCTACCGGCGGTCGTGGCCAACGCGGCACTGAGGGTTATGCTGGGGAACCGGTCCGCCACGGCCGTGGCGACATCGGCCTCGGCCGCGCGCAACGTGTGGAACGCTTCACGCACATCCGGCCGGTTTTGCACCAACTCCGCCGGCAATCCGGTTGCGGGGAGTGGCGGCAGATCAATCAGTTCACCCGTCGGTAGTGGGGCATCGGGCGTCGTCGGCGACAGCCCCAGCAGGGCCTGGAGCTGGTGTTCCAGTACCGCGCGTTCGGCACGCGCGGTGGCGAGCGACGCTTCGGCCGACTCGATCAACTGACGTTGCTGCAACACGTCGGTGGCCTGCACCTTGCCGCGATCAAAACGAAGTTCGATGAGCTCCAGGGTTTGGCGATTGGTCTGCTGTTGTTGGTTCAGCAGGTCGATCTGACCGTCTTGCTCGATGAGCTGGTACCAGGTGTCCGCCACTTCGCCGGTCAGCGTGATGGCGGCGGCATCCAGGGCTTCCTGACTTGCCATCCACGACTGTCGTGCCGACTCAACCTCGGCCTCAAGCCCGCCCCATAGGTCCAATTCATAGCTTGCCTCGAGCGTACCGGTATGGCTGCTCGTCCCGTCGGTATCCGAACTGGACAGGCCAGCCTCGAGCTTCGGCGAAAGCTGCGCGCCGGTTTTTCGAGCCAACGCGGCCGCCTGCGCCAGTCGGGCCTGGGTCGCGAGCAGGTCAGGATTCGCAGCAAGGGCGGTTTCCTCCAGGTCGTCGAGTTGAGCGTCCGGAAGTGACTTCCACCAACGGGATTGCAGCGGCGCGTCGCCGGACCGGGAAAATTGCCCGATGGGCTCGATTTCGAGGCCCGTTGTCGGCACGGATGAGAGCGTTGCACACGCGGCCAGGGGCAGAAACGCAAGATAGACGAGGATCTTCTGCGCTCCGGCGCAAGAAGTGCGGCTGTCGACGCTATCGTGTCTCATTGTCAGTGGTGCCGTAGTGCCAGGAATCAAAGGGGTTGCCCATTAACGATCGATTGTGCAGGACGATTTCGAAGCAAATGGGCAAGAAGTGAGGAAACTTTCCCTGACTCCAACCGTCCCGGGGACGGTATCCGTCCCCGTCGGCCCGTAGCGAACATCGAATAGGTGGAACAGCGTGGGGCAGGGAAGTGGGTAAATACGAGCGGAATCGCTACGAAACCGCCGATCCGAAAAGAGGACATCGGCGCGCGATAACGGTGACGGTGTCGCCAACGACTGAATTCATGGAGTATTCGGTCGTTGGCGACGAGCACGCCGAGCAGCGTGTCCTTGACCGACTGCCAGGTCGAAGCTTCAGCCGGTGGTCATTCTCTGTAGTGTTCGGTCCTGCAAGATGTAGTGGTGATAAAGCGCTGCCAATATGTGCCCGGCGATCAGGATCCAGGCGAACCACTGTCCGAGAATCTCCTTGTGGATGAAATCGAGGGGTTTCTCGAACGCTTCGAAAGTCATTCCCAGGCCATCCCTGACGATCAGGGAGAACAGCGGGGTATCCGCGAATCCGGGGATTTCAAACAGGAAGAAGAAATTGGTGCTCCCACCGCTGCCAAGATACCCGGTAAGCGGCATGATGATCATCACGGCATAAAGCGCGATATGCCCCGCTCGTGCCATGAAGTTACCCAGCGGATTGTTCGACTCTGGCGTGGGTGCGCGATTACTGACACGCCAAAGCAGCCGGAGAAAGACGACGACGCCAATGCTGATGCCGACCGAGAGATGTAGTTGAAGCGCAATGATGTTCTCCGCTGTCCGGTTTTCGGTAAACCAGTGCCGATAGTAGACGGCACAATAAGATGCCAGGAACAGCACTGCGGTTGCCCAGTGGAGCCACTTTGCGACGGAGCCGTAGTTCTCGGCGCTGTTTTTCAGGGTCACGGCTTTCTCCAATTGTCGAATCACGAACGGCGCCGGCGAGAATAGCCGGGCCATAGTTACTTGTTTCAAGGTAATTTTGGAGAAGCAATGCGCAAGAAAACGGCACGAACCAAGGATTTCTCGTCCTTTCTTGATGCTATGAGGTCGGATCGTACTTGTAGCCGACACCGTAGACGGACTGAATGACATCCTTCCCGGGCAGAAGCGAGGCGAGTTTCCGCCGCAGTTTCTTGATATGGCTGTCGATGGTGCGTTCGCTCACGACCCGTCTGTCGGCATAGATGCGATCCATGAGTTGGTCACGTGAGTAGATTCTTCCGACAGACTGGCTTAGCGTTCGCAATAGTTGGAATTCCACCGCGGTGAGTTCGAGCGATTTGCCGCCGGCAACCACTCTCAACTGGTCTTCGTATAGCTGCAGGAGCGGCGCGTTCTCGGCCTGGGAGACCTGGTGTACACGGCGGAGGACGGCTCGGACGCGTGCCACGACTTCACGGGGACTGAAGGGCTTGCAAATATAATCGTCGGCCCCGAGTTCAAGCCCCAGCAGGCGATCGATCTCTTCCACTCGGGCAGTTACCATGATGATGGGCGTGTTGCTGAAGGAGCGCACCTCGCGACAGATGTCCAATCCGTCGACACCCGGCAACATCAGGTCCAGGAGGATCAGATCCGGCTTGTTACCACGAATCCAGGGCGTGGCATCGAGGCCGTCATGAATGCAATGAACCGTGAAACCGGCTTGTTCCAGGTAGCCGGCAAGCAGTCGCGCCAGCTTCTCCTCGTCTTCCACGACAAGGATCGTTCCATTCATGCCGCGTCCTCGGCGATCAACGGCAGCTCAAGCGTAAGACGCAATCCACCCAATTCCGATGACTCCGCCGATATCGTGCCAGCGTGAGCTGCGGCGATGTTCCGGCAGATGGCAAGACCAAGACCGGTACCGCCGGTTCTTCGATTGCGCGACGAATCCGCGCGATACAGGCGGTCGAAAAGTTTCGGCAGCTCGGACTCGGGCACCCCTGGCGGAGAATCTTCCAGGGTCAAGCACGCAGAATTACACGTTTTCGTCAGCGTCATTCTGGCTATGCCATTGGTGTCGGTGTATCGCAACGTGTTGTTCAACAGGTTCGTGAGCAGCTGAGCGATTCGATCGGGATCAGCGTGTACAACGGCCTTCACGTCATCCAGGCCGTCAGCTTCGATACTTATCGATCTGCTGGAAAACGCCGCGTCGAACCCCTCTAGTACGTCCTGAGCCAGGCGACCCAGGTCCACGGGTACCTTGTGGTAGTCAAGAGCGCCGATGTCGGACATCGACAGTTCATACAAGTCGTTGACTAACCGGGAGAGCTGCTGGGCTTCCTTGTGCAGGGAGTCCAGCGCGTTGCCGTCGAGCGGGTAGACACCATCGCGTATGGCATCGATCTCGCCGAGTAGAATTGCCAGTGGGGTGCGTAGTTCATGGGAAATATCGGCGACCCATTGTCGGCGCATTGACTCGTTTTTGCTTAGCGTCAACGCCAGTTCGTTGAAATTCTGGCCCAACTGGCCCAGTTCGTCGTCGGAATGGCGCAGGATACGGGGCGTGTAATCACCGGAGGCCAGTCGACGTGTGGCGCGCGTAAGGTCCTGTATCGGCCGGACGAAATGACGCGCCAACGGCATGGCGACGCCGGCCGAGGTCAGCAGCATGAGCAGTGCGATGATGAAGTAGGCCTGGTTCTGTTGCTCGGAAAACTGAAGGTCGTGGGCGGCCGAGAACACCGCGTCGTCCTTCTTCATGCCGAAATATCCAACGGTTTCGCCATGGTCATCCTCAATCGGGTAGAGCTCGAGCTCCGACAGCGGCTCGTCGGCAGGACCGTAGATCGGGCGATGATTCGCGTCCAGCAAACGGGAACGCCATTGCAGTGGTTGGGGAACTCCCGCAGGCGGTTGGGGCAGGCGCTTTGGTGGCCATCCCTCTTCTTGAAGTAGCTTGGCGTGACGCTCCAGGCGCCGCCCCGTAAGCGGCAAGCCAACGGTAGACGATACCAACTGAAGCCAGCGTTCAGGCGAGGCGGCCAGCTGTTCCCATCCACCGTCCTCAGCGTGAATGGCTCCCAGCTGGTTGACCAGGCTATCCGTAAGCTTTGCCTCGCGCTCATCGACGTAACGGATGAATTCACGGTCGAACGACCACTGCACGAACAGGTACATCCCGCCGACAAGTACCAGAGAGAGCAGTAGCTGAGACAGGAAAAGTTTTCGTGTAATGGTCGTTTTCAATGGCAGTCGTGACGGCCGTCGTCGCAGAACGGTGCACCAGAATTATGCATCGGAATGTGCAGGAAAAAAGGACGGATAGCAGAAGCAAGGCACATTCGTGGCCCGTGGCCGTTTGAGTCACGGTGACAGAATGTGTCAATGGAACGCCGTTGACATGGAAATGGTATGAATCCCGCGTGTAATTCGGAATGAATGTCTCGATCGCTCGGGGCGTCGGTTCAAGTCGTATCGCATTTCGAACATCACGGGAACACCCGGCTACGGGTCCGGCAAAGGGTATGATCGCCCGTCCGGGGATTCCCGGTTGGCTTGTGGGCGTCCGCTCGGGACGCCGCGAATGCCTAAAAGTGGGGTCAGTCCGACGTGCGGGACGGGGCGCGAGCCGTCTTCACGCGCGGTACGGTGCCGTACAGTCCGTCGCGGAGTGGGCGGTGCCAGATCGAACAGATTGCCGGCGTGAAGTCGGATCGATCGTGCGCGTGATGGATCCGGCGGCCGGCAACCGGGCGGTCATGGTGCTGATTCCGGCGGAAGTCACGCCGAATGCCGAGGCGAAGTCGGTTTGCGCGGAGGATATCTCGGTTTGACGCCCCTTGGAGAAGACCAAAAAACAATGACTGAGAATGCCATGTCGACCATTCCATCGATGAAGAGCGTAAACAGGGCGGGCACGATTTACATGAGCTGTAGAAGTCGCGACCAGATCTGACACTTCAGGATTTCAAGCGGGTGGGAACTGAGCTTGAAAAAATGAGGGTTACCGGTTCTGATGGAGGTGCTAACACTTCATCAAGAACCTTAGAGGTAACCC
>JAUIEZ010000223.1 GCA_030429665.1 Gammaproteobacteria bacterium
GCCGGGGCATCTACGAGGCGCCGGGAATGGCGCTGCTGTTCATCTGCTACGAGCGCCTGCTTACGGGTATCCACAACGAGGACACCATCGAACAGTACCGCATGAACGGGTTGCGGCTCGGCCGACTGCTTTACCAGGGTCGCTGGTTCGACCCCCAGACGCTGATGCTGCGCGAGAGTGCCCATCGCTGGGTGGCCTCGGCGGTGACCGGGGAAGTCACCCTTGAGCTGCGGCGCGGAAACGACTACTCGATTCTCGATACCGATAGTCCGAATCTCACCTACCAGCCCGAACGGCTCACGATGGAGAAGGGCGATTCGATGTTTACCGCGCGCGACCGCATCGGCCAACTGACCATGCGCAACCTCGATATCGTCGACACGCGAGACAAGTTATCGCTTTACACGGATTCGGGCCTGTTGCGGATCGGCGGCGGCAAGGACAGCGTGCCGAGCCTGCGCTCGACGCGGAATCCGAAGGAAGACTGAAATCCCTCCGACCCGATCCTCGGAGCGACGGCGCGAAGTTCTCAACCCGGCACGAAGCAACGCGCCTTGCCGTCGCGAAATTCCCGCATCGGGTGCCGGTACAGCCGCGACAGGTTGTCGGCGTCGATGACTTCGTCGACGGAACCGTACAACGTGTCGCCGCCGCCGAACAGGAGCAGCGCGGTGTGGCAGAAGCGCAGCGCCAGGTTGACGTCGTGCAGCACCATGACGGCGCTGCCACCGCTGGCGGCGACGTGGGTGGCGACGAGATCGAGCGACGAAACCTGGTAGTGCAGGTCGAGATGCGTGTTGGGTTCGTCCAGCAGGCATACCGTCGGCTGCTGGGTCAACAGTGCCGCCAGGGCGACGCGCTTGCGTTCGCCGCCGGAGAGTATGGACACCGGCAGGTCTCTCTTGTCGTCGAGGCCCGTACGTCGCAGGGCGTCAAGGGCGATGGCCATGTCGTCGTCGCTCTCTCCGCGAAAGGCCGGCAAGAAGGGATGCCGGCCCGAGAGCACGGTCTGAAGCACGCTGGCGTGCAGCGGATCCTGGTGGTCCTGGAACACCACGCCGAGACGTTGCGCTCTACGCCGCGGCGAGAAATTTTCGATGGGCGCGCCCTCGAGCAGCACGTCGCCGGCATCGGGTGCGCGCAAGCCGGCCAGCGTGTGCAGCAGCGTGGTCTTGCCGATGCCGTTGGCGCCCAGGACGGCGACGATGTCGCCGGCGGCAACGTCGAGGTCAAGATCGCGGCATACCTCGATGCCGCCGATTTCGACGTGAAGCTTGCGACTGCCGAGCTGCATCAGTTCATTCCCGTCGACAGTGTCTTGCGCAACAGGACGAGGAAAATGGGTACGCCGATCATCGCGGTCACCACGCCGACCGGAAGCTGTTGCGGGGCGATCGCGGTGCGCGCCACGGTGTCGGCGAATACCACGAGCGTTCCGCCCGCAAGCGCCGAGGCCGGCAGCAGGCCGCGATGGTCCCCGCCGGCAATCAGGCGCATCGCGTGCGGTACCACGAGACCCACGAAACCGATCGTCCCCGCGAGTACGACGGCAGCGGCGGTGAACGACGCCGCGCACAGGAACAGGAGAACGCGCAGCCGGTTAACGGCGACGCCCAGCGACATCGCCCTCAGTTCCCCGCCGGCAAGCAGGTTCATGTCGCGGGCACGAAGCGCGCAAATGACGAACCCTGCCAGCAGTATCACCACGCTGCCCGCGCCGGGGCGCGTGCCCGACAGGTCGCCCATGAGCCAGAACAACATGCTGTACAGTTGCTCGTCGCGACTCATCGACAACATGAAACTGATCAGGGCGCCCCAGCCCGAGGCCATGACGACACCGGTCAGCAGCAGTCGCGTGGACGACCACACGCCCCGGCCATAGGCGAGCGCGAACACCAGCGCCGTGGCCGTCGCGGCACCGCCGGCCGCCGCGCCCATCACCAATGACGCGCCGGCGCCCGCCATGATGACGGCCAGCGCCGCCACCGCGGCTCCGCCGGAGATGCCGAGCACGTAGGGATCGGCGAGCGGATTTCGTAACAATACCTGCAGGATCGTGCCGGTCAGTGCCAACAGCGCTCCAGCCAGGAATCCGCCCATCGTGCGCGGCAGGCGAAGTTCGTGCACGATCATTCCGTGGCGCCCCTCCGCACTGGTGAGGGCGCCTATGATTTCACTAGGTGCAATATCTATCGAGCCGGTGGCCAGGGACCACATGGTGGCGGCCGTCGCGGCCGCCGCCAGGACGGTGATCAATGTCGGATAGCGTAGCGTCACTGCGTAGTTCTTTCAGAGAAAAATCAGAAAGTTGGAGCAAAACACCGGGATCGCGTCCGGACAAACGCGCGGGGCTGCAAATTTTGCTGGCATCAATGCTTTCGTTGCCATCAATATTAACCAGCCCAATGGTAGCTATCCCGATGATAGGGCTGGATTATTTTAAGCGTTCCCGCTATCTTGATAGGTCGCAAATCTCGCAGCGGTCTTCGGTCGCTGCGTCGCAGTTTATCTCGCACAGTCGGTTACGCACAGCACCCGGCGCCCCGATCCAGGCGGCGGGAGGCTTTGTTCGCGTGATATCACGAGGTTTTCAATGACACACGGTGCCATAAATCAGTCCCGCCGGGGTCTGTACGATCCCCGCAACGAACACGACTCATGCGGTGTCGGCTTCATTGCCGACATCAAGAACCGCAAGAGTCACAAGATCGTGCGCGACGGGCTGAAGATCCTCGAGAACCTGACCCACCGCGGGGCCGTCGGGGCCGACCCGCTGGCCGGCGACGGCGCGGGCATCCTGATCCAGATGCCCGATCGGCTGATCCGTGACGAATGCGAACGGCTGGGGTACGAGCTGCCGGCAGAGGGCGACTACGCGGTAGGCATGGTGTTCATGCCGCGCATCGAGTCGACCCGGAAGGAATGCGAATTCGCCCTGGAGCAGATGGCCGCGGAGGAGGGCCAGCGCGTGGTTGGATGGCGCGACGTGCCGTGCGACGACTCGTGCCTTGGGTTCTCCGTGAAGCCCATGGAACCGGTAATCCGGCAGTTCATCGTCGCGCGCGGCGAGAATTGCGCCGATGCCGATGCCTTCGAGCGCAAGTTGTTCGTCATTCGCAAGCGCGCCCATTTTCGCGTACACGGCCTGGCGCCGGAGGGACATGAACACTTCTACGTCGCGTCGATGTCCTCGCGCACCCTGCTTTACAAGGGCATGGTGCTGGCCGCCAACCTGCCCAGGTATTACCTCGATCTGAACGACGAGCGCATGGAGTCGGCTCTCGCGCTCGTGCACCAGCGCTTCTCCACCAATACGTTCCCGAGCTGGGAGCTCGCGCAGCCGTTCCGTTTTCTCTGCCACAACGGCGAGATCAACACCGTGCGCGGCAACATCAACTGGATGTTGGCGCGGCGTCACAACATGAAGTCGGAACTGATGGGTGACGATCTCGAAAAGTTGTGGCCGCTGATCGGTGACGGCAACTCGGATTCGGCCACCTTCGACAATTGCCTCGAGCTGTTGGTGGCGGGCGGTTACTCCCTGGCGCACGCGGTCATGTTGATGATCCCCGAGGCATGGCTCGACAACCCGCTCATGGACGACAACCGCCGCGCCTTCTACGAGTATCACGCCGCGCTCATGGAACCCTGGGATGGTCCCGCCGCGGTGGCCTTCACCGACGGCCGCCAGATTGGCGCCACGCTGGACCGCAATGGCCTGCGCCCGGCGCGTTACCTGATCACTGCCGACGACACCGTGGTCATGGCCTCGGAAATGGGCGTGCTGGACATTCCCGAGGAGAAAATCGTCAAGAAATGGCGTCTGCAGCCCGGGCGAATGTTCCTGATCGACCTCGAGGAGGGTCGAATCATCGATGACGAGGAGGTCAAGGAGCAACTGGCGACGGCAAAGCCCTACCAGAAGTGGCTCGACGAGACGCAGATCAAGCTCGAGGACGTGCCTGCCGAGGTGGCCGCCATGGTGCCCGATCCGGCCACCCTGCTCGATCGGCAGCAGGCCTTCGGCTACAGCCGCGAGGACCTCGAGTTCTTCCTCAAGCCGATGGCGGTGAGCGGCCAGGACCCGGTGGGCTCCATGGGGCGCGACGTGCCGCCGGCGGTGCTTTCGCATCGGCCGAAGATGCTGTTCGACTACTTCAAGCAGAACTTCGCCCAGGTCACCAACCCGCCCATCGACCCGATCCGCGAGGAACTGGTGATGTCGCTGGTGTCGCTGATCGGTCCAAGGCCGAACCTGCTCGACCTGACCAGCGGCGGTCGCAACAAGCGCCTGGAAGTGCGCACGCCGATTCTCTCCAGCGTCGACCTGGAAAAGATCCGGCGCATCGAGGACTACGAGGAAAGCACCTTCCGCACCTCGACCCTGAACCTCGCCTACCCGGTGGGCGAAGGCGCCGAGGGCATGGGCGAGGCCATCGAGCGGCTGTGCCAGAGGGCCAAGCGGCTGGTGGAGGAGCATGGCTTCAACATCCTCATCCTCTCCGATCGCGCGGTGGACTCGGACAACGTCGCCATCCCCTCGTTGCTCGCCACCGGCGCCGTGCACCACTACCTCATCCGCGAGGGGCTGCGCACCGACGTCGGCCTGGTGGTGGAGACCGGCGAGGCCCGCCGGGTGCACGATTTCTGCCTGCTGGCCGG
>JAUIEZ010000054.1 GCA_030429665.1 Gammaproteobacteria bacterium
AACAGCCGCAGGAGGGGTTCTTGTAAACCGTCACCGAGCGCCCGGCCGAACCGTCGGCACGTGCCGGGGCGAGGGACAACGAGGCGCCGAACCACGCCATGGTCGACGCGGTCGTTACGGCTCGCAGGATCGATCGCCGCCGGAGCGACGGCCGGGCTGGTTCCGGGTGGCTTTTCATGGACGGTTCCCGCGCTGGACAAGGAGGATTCGCGTCAACGATATCGCATTAGACTACAAGCCTTGCCCGCTGGCCAATCGAGTTACCTGATTGCAAGATTATCGCGGCAACTCGCTTTCGGCGGCGACGGACGGCTGCGTTATCATCCGCCAAACCCGTCCGCTCGAGTCATCATGTTTCGCATCGCCGCCATCGCCGTGTTCCTCGTCTTCGCGTCCGCCGTCCTGGCCCGGGACCTTACGTTCGAGCCGTACTATCCCAACCGGATGACCCGCATCCAGGTGTACGACTACCTGTCAACGGCCGAGGGTGAATCGACCTGGCGCTACGAGGGCCGCCTCGTACGCCGCCCCGGCGGCGAGAGAACGCGGGACGGATCTAGTTACGACACGGTGATCCACCGCGCCGAGGGCTTGCCGGATTTTTTTCCCGCCGAGTGGATCACCTGGCACCGCGAAACCGGGGAAGGCCTGTTCACCGCGCAGGAGAACAAGGCGGGGCAGCTCGACGAGACGCTCGAATTCCCGGCCTCGGCGATCGCCGGTGAATCTTGGGATGCGCCAGCGTCGTTCTGGGCGGAGGAGATCCCCGAGCCGGTGGCCCGGCTCGAGACCGCGGTCGGCACGCTCGAGGACTGTGTCGTCGTGCGTCGCGGCAATCGCGACGAGCGGCGCGGACAGACGCTGACCAACACCACCACCTATTGCGCGGGGCACGGGGCCGTTCGCGAGGTGACCGAGCTGGTCACGCCGGAGGTGCGCTCGGTGACGACGGTCCGGCTCGCGGGATTCCGCGAGGAATAGGGGACATTCCCGATCGGTGCTAGCGCTATTCCGGCGCGATGTCGCCGGCGGCGTTCACCAGTGTGGCATGCCGGGCCGGGTCGACCGGCCGGTGTACGATGGTGACGCTGGCGGGGTTCGCGCCGAGAAAATTGCCGCCTTTCCAGTCCTGGGCCGGCCTTACGGGACGGCGCTCGAAACCGCCGCCGCAATTCGGGCACACGTTGAACAGCACCGATTTCACGCACGGCGCGCCGAACCTGCCCTCAGAGGTGCAAGTTTGCGCTGCGGTGGACTCGGGCGGCAGCGCCTTGTTGCAATGTTCGCAAGCGGGTCGCAGTTCCAGCATGTCCGGGTTCCGATGAGCCGGCCGCCGGCGTGGTCGCTTGGCGTGCCATGCGCCAACGCCGGAAACCGTTTCGCGCGCAGCTCACGCCTTGAGGCCGCAAGGAAACCCGGCGACGAGGTCTGGCGGGGATCCGGGACCAGCGGGTTCGGACGGGTTGAACGCCGGGTTTGCCGGCGTCAGCGTCGTTCGGACGGGCGCGCGGGACGGATCGAGCGGCGCATGATCGGCCGCGTCGGCGAGCGCCTGGCCACCTCCGCGAATCCGGCCGCCTCGAATGCCGACCGCAGGCCGGTCCAGGCGAACACCGCCGGTACGGGCTTGTCGTCTTTCGGTTCCACCGGATAACCCTCGAGGATCGAGCCGCCCGCGGTGCGCACGTAGTCTGCCGCCGCGCGCAGCAGCGCCACCGAGACGCCCGAGCGTCGCGCCGAGCGATGAACGAACAAGCAGGCCACCGACCAGCACGCCCGGTCGTCCACCGGCTTCAGGATTCTCGATCGGGCGAGGGCGGGATACTGATCGCGCGGCGCGAGGGCGCACCAGCCCACCGGCGTCGCCTCGCGGTAGCCGAGCAGCCCCGGCACCACGCCGGATTCCACCAGGGCGCGCATCGCGCGTCGATTGCCGTCACCCTTGCCGGCATCGAATTCCCTGCGGCGCAGCCGCCACAACATGCACCAGCAGCCGCCGCAGGCACCGTTGGCGCCAAACAGCGTCTCGAAATCGTGCCAGCGTTGTGCGGTCAGCGGATGGACCTCAACTCGTGCGGCCACGTTGGACTCGGTGTGGGCGAAGGGCTGGCCGATTATCCCACGAGCCGCGAGTTGCTTGACGACAGGTAACGACGCGTCGGATAACCTTCGCCCGCTCTCGGGTAGAATCGTGGGTTCATCCCGGTCCGACATCGCTCGCATGACGATTCGGCTCCGGGGCAATCCATTGCACCACCGCCCGTTCGCACCCCGCTTCATCGATGTGCTCCAAGGCCTTGGCGACGTGACCGAAACCGCGCTGCCGCTCGTTCTCGCCGGACCTGTCGTGCGCCGCGTAACGCCGCGATCCCTGGTCCTGTGGCTGGCCGTCCGCGAGCCGGTGCGCGTGCGCATCGATCTGGCGCCGACCGGGCGCCCCGCTCAGCGATACACGCTCGGTCCCGATTCGCACGGTTGCCGCCTGCTTCGGGCCGGCCAGCGCCTTCACTACGTCCTCGTCGACCTGCGCCTCGACGAACCGCTGCCGACAGACGCATGGATCGGCTACGCGTTGTCGCTGCAACCGCTTGAAGGCGACGGCGGCCGCTGGAGTGGCTGGCGCGAGTTCGCACCGGACCTCGCCTACCCGGGACGCGATTCGCCCGGATTCGTGCTGCCCTCTCGCGTGGCCTCGCTACTGCACGGTTCCTGCCGCCGGCCGCATTACCATGGCGGCGACAGCCTGTTGCGTGCCGACGACCTGCTTGCGCGCTGTCTCGAGGCGGGCGTGGAAGGACGCGGGGCGGACACTGAGCCTGACGAAACGCTGCCCGCGTGGCCGTCGGCACTGCTGCTGACCGGCGACCAGGTATACGTCGACGACGTGGCCGGCCCCATGCTGCGCGCCACGCATCGGCTCGTCGAACGACTCGGACTGCCGGCCGAAGCATTGCGCGACCTCGAGGTCGAGGGGCTGACGGATGCCGAGGGGCTCTATCGGCATCCGGCGTGTTATTACCGGCGCGAGACGCTGTTGCCGCGGCGCAAGCGCAACTACGCGCTGATCGAGATCCTCTTCGGTGGCGTGGAGAAACCGGTGTTCACGACCGCGAACGCCCAGAACCATCTCGTCACGCTGGGGGAGGTGCTGGCCATGTACCTGCTGTGCTGCTCGCCGTCGGCATGGCAATGCATAGACCTCGAGCCGCCGGCCGGCCTGGACCAGAAACTGCGTCGCCGATACGCGGCCGAGCGCGCGGTCATCGAGTCGTTCGCCGCCGAGTTGCCGGCGGTGCGGCGCGTGTTCGCACACCTGCCGGTGGCGATGATCTTCGATGACCACGACATCACCGACGACTGGAACCTGAGCCGCGAGTGGGAGGAAGTCGCCTACGGCCATCCCTTCTCCAGGCGCGTGATCGGCAACGCGCTGGTCGGCTACCTGCTGAACCAGGCCTGGGGCAACGCGCCCGAACACTTCGACGACGAACTACTCGACGCGCTCGCCGACACCCTGTCGAATCCGGGCGCGGCCCGGCACGACGAGTTCATCGACCGGCTGTTGCGATTCGATCGCTGGCACTACACGTGGCCCACCGAGCCGCCGCTGGTGGTGATCGACACGCGCACCCACCGCTGGCGATCGGAGAGCGCCGCGCGCAAGCCCTCGGGCCTGATGGACTGGGAAGCCATCACCGACCTGCAGCAGACGTTGCGCGACCTGCCGGCGGTGCTGATGGTATCGCCGGCGCCGATTTTCGGCGTCAAGCTCATCGAAGCCATCCAGCGCGTCTTTACCTGGTTCGGGCACCCGCTCATGGTGGACGCCGAGAACTGGATGGCGCATCCGGGCGCGGCCCATGCCATGCTCAACGTGTTTCGACATTCCAGGACGCCGAAGCATTTCGTCGTGCTTTCGGGCGACGTTCACTACTCGTTCGTCTACGACGTGGAATTGCGCGGGCGCGAACGCGGACCGGACATCTGGCAGATTACCTCCAGCGGCGTGCGCAACGCGTTCCCGCGACGCCTGCTGATCGTCCTCGACGCCGCCAATCGCGTGCTTTATTCTCCGCGCTCGCCACTGAACTGGTTCACGCGACGTCGCCGCATGCGCGTGGTGCCGCGCAAGCCCGCCGGATCGCGTCACGGACGCCGATTGGTCAACGGCAGCGGCATCGGCCTGGTGGAACTTGACGCGCAGGGCGTACCGTGGCGCATTCGCGAACTGCTCGCCGACGGGCGCACGGTGGCGTTCGCGCGCAGCGAGGCCGAATCGCGTTGGGGTTGATCCTCGCGCCCGTGGGCCGCGCGTAGAATGCCGGATTTTCAAGCCGAATCGGGAGACGACTCGTGCACGACCTGGTAATCGTCGGTGCCGGCGCCGCCGGCCTGGGCGCCGCGCGCGCCGCCCTCGAACACGGCCTCGACATGGTGCTGATCGAGGCTTCGCACCGCATCGGCGGGCGCGCCTACAGCGAGGAGATCCTTCCCGGCGTGCCCTTCGACCTGGGGTGCCACTGGCTCCACTCCGCGTCGCTCAATCCGTTCGTGGAGATCGCCGATCGCCTGGGCGTCGCGTACGAGCGGACCACGAACTGGTCGCCCGCGCTCCGCCTGTCCGGCCGCTGGGCCGACGACGGTGAAAGCGACGACTTCATGCGCTACTGGGAAGCGTGCGACCAGGTGATCGAGGCGTGCCGCACCGACGGTCGCGACGGCGCCGTCGCGGATATCGTTGACCGGGACAGTCCATGGGTGTCGTTCTGCGACTACTGGACCGCCCTGATGACGTCCAGCGACAGCGACCGGGTGTCCGCGCTAGACCTTGCCACGTACCTCGACACCGGGGAGAACTGGCCCGTGACCGGCGGTTACGGCAACCTGGTCGCACGATTCGGCGCCGGTATCCCGGTAACGTTGAACAGCGCGGTCGAGCGCATCGAGAGGCGACGCACCGGCGTGCGGGTGCACACGGTGAGCGGCGTCGTCGAGACCCGGGCGGTCCTGGTCACGGTCTCTACCGGCATACTCGCCAACGACCGCATCGCGTTCGATCCGCCGTTGCCCGACTGGAAGCGCGAGGCCGTTGCCGCGGTTCCGCTGGGCACCCACAACCGCATCGCCATCGCCTTTGACGGCGACCCGTTCGCCGGTGCGCCGTCGAGCATCATCGACATGGACGAAGAAGTACCGATGCTGCTGCACATAAAGCCATATGGCCACGACTACGCGGTCGGCGTCACCGGCGGGCGTTTCGCGCAGTGGCTGGAACGCGCCGGTGCGGGCGCGTCGGTGGATCACGTCATGAGCCGGTTGAAGCGGATTTTCGGCGCCGACGTGGAAAAGTCCGCGCGCGGCCACCTGGTGACCGCGTGGGGCGGCGACCCCTGGACGCTGGGCGCCTACTCGACCTGCCTGCCGGGCCGGGCGGATCAACGCGAGGTGCTGGCGACGCCGATCGACGATCAACTGTGGTTCGCGGGAGAGGCGACCTCGCCGCGCTTCTTCGCGACGTGCCACGGCGCCTACCTGAGCGGCATCGATGCGGTCGGTAAGATCGCCGCCCTGCGCGACGAAACGCGGACGGACGAGGAGGCATCCTGATGTCGCGTCCGGTCGACCGATTTGTCTTGGCGCGGCGGTCGGTGATAATCGATCGGTCGGTTTCCCGGGCCCCAGGGCGTCTCCGGGCGCGCCGTCGAACGCGATTTCTGTATTAACCAGCCATGCCGGAGGCAGCCATGTGGAAGGGGCGTCGAACGAAGCGGGCGGGCGCGATGATCGTTGCCGCGTGGCTTGTCGCCGCGTTGTCGACGTCGAGCGCGCGCGCCGAGATCGTCGAGGTCACCGTCCCGTTGCAGCTCGATGCCGGCTACCTGCGCGAGGCCGTGGTCAGTCAGGTCTATACCGACGCCGGCGAAAGCGCGCGGGTGTGGGACGACGGGTCCGGCTGCAATCACATGATCCTCAGCGAACCGCTTGTCGCCACGGTGGAAGAACGGGTTCAACTGCAAACGCGCGGCGAGGCGAGGATCGGCAAGGCATTCGGCGAGCGTTGCGTGCTGGTGGTGGACTGGGCGGGGACGTTGCAGACCCTGCAATCGGTCTCCGTGGAACCCGGCGGCGCGGCGGTACGTTTCGAGGTGGTGGACTCGAGCCTGGTGGATGGCGGCACGCTGGGCGGAACGTTCTGGAACCTGGTCAAGGATCACGTGCATCCGCGGATCGGCGCGGTGCGCATCGACCTCATGCCGCCGCTGGCCGAGCTCAAGGCGGTGCTGCCTCTGTTGCTGCCCGGCGATCCCGCGGTGGTCGCCGACATTATCGAGTCGGTTTCCGTCAAGTCCGTGGTGGTGAACGAGGGCGGCCTCGAGGTCGTGCTCGGCTTCAGCGTACAGGCCGCCGACGCGGTGCCGCAAGCCCCGTCGGCGCCCGAGCCGGCACTCGACGCCGAGGAGATGGCGCGCTTCCAGGAGGCAACGCGGTCCTGGGACAGTTTCATCACGTTCATCGTGAAGTACCTGGCCGCCACCGCGGTCGACGTGAACGTGCGTCGCGACCTGCTGTACGTGCTGATCGAGGCGCGTTACGACATCTTGCGAATACTTGGCGATGAGCTGGATACCGTCGGACCCGATCCCGTGCGCGACCTGTTCCTGCGCACCTGGTCGCGCCTGTCGCCGGTACTGCGCCAATTGAGCCCGACGACGCCCGGCCAACAGGGCCTCAATCTCCTGAGTTTCATCGCCGCCGCCGACGCCCTGTCGGCGCTGGACGCCATCGGGCCGCGACTGGAACTCGAGTTGACCGCCGATGGGCTGCGGCGCATGGCGCGGGTTCTCGCCCCCGAATCGAACGTCGATCCGCTTCTCTACGACGAGGGCGTCGATCCCCGGATGCGCGAGATGTTCGACTTCCGGTCGTCGCCCGTGCCGCGCGAGATACCGGAGCATCCCGGGCTGGACGACGTCCCCGTCGACGACGCGGACCAGGAGCCTCTCGGTTTTCTTCCCGGCCTGCTCATGCACGACGCCTTCGCGAATGTCGGCCCCGACGAACGGCTGGTCGCGCGTCTCAACCGATGGGTGCCCGAACCGGCCGAGATCTCCGACTACCTGCCGCTGGTTCGAGACCTGCTCGTCCTTACCGCCGAGAAGGTCGCCGGCGAATCCGAGCTCGATCCCACGTTCCACCGCATGTTTCGTGCCATGGTGCTGGCCACCGCTTGGCAGGAAACCTGCTGGCGCCAGTTCATTCGCGACGGCGGCAAGGTGGTGCCGGTTCGCTCGGCCGGCGGGGCGGTCGGCATGATGCAGGTCATTCCCAGCGTGTGGCGGGGTTTCTACGACGCCAGGGGCCTGACTCGCGACATCGCCTACAACGCCGCTGCCGGCAGCGAGATTCTCATGCACTACCTGGTGGACTACGCCATCGCGCGCGGCGAGCACCAGCACGAGGGCGGCGCCAGGAACCTGCCTCGGGCCGCCTACGCCGCCTACAACGGCGGACCCGGTCACCTGCGTCGCTACCGCACGGGCCAGGTCGCCGAATCGCTGCGGCGCATCGATCGGTCCTACTACGAGAAGTACCGCGCCATCTTCGACGGCAACGATCTCGCGGTCACCGCGTGTTTCAGCGAGTGACCGTGCCGGGACCCGCCGGCGCAACGCAAGGACCTGTAAACCGCGGGGCGGCCGTCACCGCCGGTTTTGCCGCGACACGACCGCCTCGACGCATGCTATCGCGCGACGAGACATGCTCGTAAGTTGCCTCACCGTGAGCCGACCCGGCAGGCTGGCGCAGTTGTCGCAGAGCCTGCGCTGCTTCAGCCGGCAGACCTTCAGCGAGCGCGAACTGGTCATCGTGCACGATGGCGACGACACGTTCGCGCGCGCGTTGCGCGCCGTGGTGGACGCATTCCCGGGAGAGCGGATCCGGACGGTTCGATCGCCGGGCGGCCGGACGCTTGGCGCGCTGCGCAACCTGTCGGTGTGCAGCGCGGCCGGTGAGATAGTCTGCCAGTGGGACGACGACGACTTGTATCACCCCGAGCGGCTGGCCGTGCAGTACGCTCGACTGCGCGAGGCCGACGGCGATTTTTGTTTTTTCACCGACCAGCTTCACTGGTTCCAGAACACCGACGAGTTCTTCTGGGACGACTGGAACGTCGAGCACTATCCCATGAACCTCATCCAGGGAACGCTGATGGGCCGGCGAAGCATGATGCCGTCCTACCCGGACCTCGCGCGCGGCGAAGACACACCGCTGCTGCAGGAACTGCACCGCAACGGCACGCGCCTGGTGACCCTGGACGGGCACGGTTACCTGTACATCTATACCTACTCGGGAGACAACGCCTGGAACCTTTCGCACCACGGTGCGATATCCGCCTGGAAGCGCCTGCGACGCGAAGCCCTGGAAGCGCGCCGCGAGGTGCTGGCGCGCCATTTGAAGGACTTCGGCCTGCCGCTGTCGCGGGCGCGGTTTCCGCACGACGACGGGGTGATGGTGCTGGATCTGGCCGGCGGCGAATAGAATCGGGTCAGTCGAGGAAGCGTCTCGCCAGCAGGGTGAAGGTGGTGTCCACGTCGCGCACGTAGCGCTCCGTCAGCGTCTCCTTGCTGACGTTGGAAAAATCGGTGCGTGACGGTTCCCACCACAGGTGGTTCCACAGATGAATGCTGTACGCGTCGCCGAGGTCGCGCTCCGCGCCCTCGAGCAGTATCGCCAGGTCCTCGGGCGTGGAGACATAACGGTAGAAGAATGCCCGGGGCACGACATGCACGGCGTCCGGCATGCGTTGCCTTACCACGCTGGCCCCGTAGCACGAGTGCCTGTCCCAGGTGCCGTCGAACAATTCGTACATCGACTCGAGCCAGCACGACACGAACCGCGCGCCGGGCCGCGCCAGGATGAAGGCGTTGCACAGCGATTCGTAGACTTCACCGGTATCGCGCCGGCGCGACTCTCCTTCGCTGCCGATCACGCAGTCGTAAGAGAACAAATCCGCGCCCAGCGGCCGCACGAACAGCGTGTCGATATCGGCGTACACGCCGCCATGTCGTTTCAGTATTTCGAGGCGAAGAAAGTCCGCCTGGTGCGCATAGTCGAGATTGGCGCGGCGAATGTACGTCCCTTCCGCGTGCTGCCAGTACGCTTCGCTGCGAGCGATGAATCGCACTGGCTCGACGCGATGCAGTTCCAGTTGCGGCCGGATTCGCTCCCACCACGGCCCGTAGGGCTCGAAATGGTAGTGAAAGTGAATGCGGTCGGGTCGATTGACCTCAAGGCACGAAGCCAGGCACAGGTAGTAGACGAGATGAAACGGCTCGACCTGGGGCTTGAGGCCGAACACGAAGTGGAACTCGTTGGGTATGTCAGCCATAGAGCGCCTCGATCAGGCGTCGGGTGATTGTCCGTTCGTCGAATCGTTCTTCGACATGCGCCTTTAGCGCCGAACCGCGCGAGCGCGCCTCGTCGGGATTTTCGTACAGGCGGCGCATCCACGCCATGGCATCGTCGAGGTCGGCGTGCGCCCAGGCCTGGGGGCGTGGTCGATGGTTGCCGAGCCGTACCTCGACCTGGCGCAACTCGTAGTCGACGAGGCAGGCGTGTTCAGCGGGGAGAAAGTCGAGTTGTCCGCCCCAGCCGGTCATGATTACCGGGTTCCCGGCCGCGGCGGCGTCGAATGCGCCCAGGCCGAATCCCTCGCTGCGCGTCAGCGAGACGTAGGCGTCCGACGCAAGGTGCAGCATGCCGATGTCGTCGTGACCGAGGTCTTCGTTGACGAACACCACGCGCGCGGTCTCCTCGTAGTTGGACATGACGCGGTCGAACAGGCGACGGCTGGGTCCCCACCGCGAATCCTCCGATTCGCCGTGGGATGAGGTCTTGACGATGAATGCAACGCGTTCGTCGTGTTCGAAGGCGAGCAGGTACGCGTGCAGCGTCAACCACATGGCCTTGCGCAGTATCCAGGTGTTCACGCTGTAAAAAAGAAAGTCGTCCTGCGCGATGCCGAAGCGGCGGCGAAACGCCGCACGCGCATCGTCGCCGTCGCTTGGCCAGCCGGCGCGGGGCAGGTGCGGGACGACGACCACCGGCACGCTGGTTTCGGCCGCGAACACGTCGCGGCTGAAGACGCTGGGCGTGAGTATCCTCTCGTATCCGGCGAACCGTGACGGCCAGTGCAGCGGCAGAGCATCCGTTTCCCACACCGTGTAGCCGATCATGCGCTTGCCCGTCTCAATCGCCCCGGGCCAATGTTCCGGCGTGACGTGCGCGAGCACCGTATCGTAGTCGAGCGGCGCCCTGAACGCGGCGCGCAGCGCTTCGTCGTTGCACGGCGCAGTCATGGCCGCCATCGCCGCGTCGACGTTCGGTGCCGGGAGATAGCGTCCGCGATCAAAGATCAGGGGATGCCAGGTGACGGGTACTCCCTCGGCGATCAAGGCGCGAACGTAGTCCGTCGCCGACAGGCCGTAGCCCGTGGTCTCCGCCAGCGAGATATACTTGATGCCCTGGATCAAAACCCTCTGTTCAAATGTCTGATACGCCGCAACCCAACGTATTGATCGGCACGCCGGCCTATGCCGGCCAGGTGCACGTGGACTACGTGCATGCGTTGATGGGATTCATTCGCGCGGGATTGCGCTTCACCCTGATGACGGTGGACAAGGAAAGCCTCATCACCCGCGCCCGCAACACCATCATATCCCAGTTTCACGCGGCCCCGGACTATACCCACCTGTTGTTCGTCGACGGTGACGTGTTTCTCGCCGGCGACGACGTCGTGCGACTTCTCGGCCACGACAAGGACGTGGTCGGCGTGCCGGTGCCGTTGAAGGGCAGAGACGACGAGGGCAGGCCGTTGTACAACACCGGCCGCGCGCTGCGCCGGGAGGGGACGCTGGTCGTCAGCGACTACATCGGCACCGCCGTGCTGGCGCTTTCCCGTGCCGCGGTCAGCGCGCTGGTCGACGATGCGCGGGCGCGCGGCGGCGAATACCTGACTTCGCCCCGTCATCTGCGCGGCGCCAACCCGTCACTGCCCCAGTACGACGTGTTCCAGGTGGGCGTGGTCGACGGCAACTACCTGTCCGAGGACTACTGGGTGTGTCACCGGTTGCGTGCGCTGGGTTTCGAAGTCTACGTCGATCCCGGCGTGCGCGTGCGCCACCACGGACCGGCGGCGTTCGGGCCGGACGGGATCGGCTGAGTCGCCGCGCCCGTTACGTGACCGGGCTGGACGTGTCGTCGGTCGATGCCACGTTTATCGGTTCGCTGATCTGAATCGAAGTGGTGGTGTTGGAGGGGCTGTCGCTGCACTTGTACGGGAGATCGGTGCGCTTGGCCGAGAACGGTCCGCAGTCGCTCTGGCCGTTGATCCTGGAGCCCTTGGAATTGAACGACATCGAATACAGGTTCAGCGAACCAACCTTGACGTCGCTAATCTTTCCGGAGGCGGTATCGACGCTGGTGGTATTCTCATCGGAGCCGAGAATGCCTTGGAGTACGCACACCTGCGCGGTGGTGTCCGACACGCTGAACACGATGGCGGACACACTGTTTACGCACTCAACGTCGGCGTGCGCCGGGCCGGCGAACATGTCGAGAATGCCCTCCTCCTCGTGCGGCGTGTACACCGGATCTACGTTCACGAACGCGAACACTCCGTCGTAATCGACCTCGTCGTCAGAATCGTCGCCCGTTGTCTGGGCATGCGCGGGCAGCAGCACCGACTCGACGACCGGTCGGGACCATTCGTCCGGGAGCAGTTTGCCGCTGGCCATGACGCCGCCGCCGGCGACCAGGGTCTTCAGAAGTTGACGCCGCGCGTCCTTCCTGTTGTCGTTGTGGTCGGTCATGAAGTCAGCACTCCGTTTTCTTGTAGACCTTGCTAATTTATCACGTAATCCCGAATGTTCAAGCGACGACAGCGGCGGCGTCCGATGGTGCTACTTCGACGACGAGCGAAAACGGTTCGGGTCGCCCATCGTTTCGCGATGGGTTCTTCGCCACGCGTCGAGCGCCTCCGGCGCGCACGACACGTAGGCTTGCGCGAGCGCCAGGTTGCGCCGGTACTGGGCATGGGTGTAGCGCTCGGGCGCGCGCGGATGCCATAAATGATAAGCATGGGTATCGCGTTGTACCGCGATCCGGTCGGTGCAGCGTTGCAGGTTGACGCTCATCGCGTCGTCCTCGCCGCCCCAGCCCGCGAAGCGCTCGTCCATGCCGCCCAACGCGAAGTAGACCTCGCGGCGGTAGACGCAGATGCCGCCGCAGAAACAGAGGAACTCGCCGTCGGCCTTGCGGTCTCGCGAACCGTCGCGCCCCGCCTCCTCGAGCGCCAGTTCGCCGTCGAGGTACGATCGCGTTTGCCGTTCGTCGAGATCGACCAGGTGCGAATACGGATTGACCGCGTCGAAGCGGCTCTCGCACACTGCCAGCGCCCTGCCGAGAGCGGCGCCGGGCAGGATCATGTCGGCGTCGCCGGTGACCAGCAGGTCGTGGCGCGCGATCCGCGCGGCGACGTTCAGGCCCCAGGACTTGTTGAACGGCCCATCGTTGAACGCGAACCGGTACACGATCCCCGGCGGCAGGTTTTCGGGATCGACGCGCGGTCGATCGTCCTGCTCCACGAGGACGATCTCGATGTCCTCCAATGCGGCGAGCCAGGCGAGCACCGCCTTCAGCGGCGCAAGCCGCTTGCCGTCGCGATCGCTGAAGGTGAGCAGGTAGGATGCTGCGGGCATCGTTTCCTTGTCCTTGTGCGGGATGAATAGCGGTCGACGAACGCTCTCTCGCCCGGGCGCCGAGCGACCGGTGCCCAGCATAACCGATACGGGCAGGTTGCCGTCACCCGTGGGCGAACGGTCCGGGCGCACGTGCCCCTTGCGCGACGGTTTTGTCCGCGCGGGCGTATTTGATGGACAATACCCACGAAGCGCGCGACACCACGAGAAAAGACATGATAAGAACCGGAGAGGAATACATCGCTTCCATCCGCGACGGCCGCGAGGTCTACATCGACGGCGAGCGCGTCGATGACGTGCCGTCGCACCCGATGTTCAAGCCGCTGGTCGACATTCGCGCGCGCATCTACGACATGCAGCACGAACCGGACACCGCGCCGGTCATGACCTGCGAGGAAGACGGCGAGAATATCCCGGTCGGCCTGAAGCTGCCTCGCAGCGCGGGCGACTGGTGGGACAAGCGCCGCGCCACGGACGCGGTGTTCGAGGACGTCAAGGGCGTGGTCACGCGCGTCGGCGACGAGACCATCGGCGAGATGTGGTCGCTGTTCGATGGCCAGGACGTGCTCAACGAGGTGGACCCGCGGTTTTCCAAGAACATACGCAACCATATCGACAAGGCCATCGCCGCCGATCCGTTTCACGTCTCCGCCAACACCGATCCCAAGGGCGATCGCTCCCGGCGTCCCCAGGACCAGGATCCGGACATGCTGCTGCACGTGGTGAAGGAGACCGACGCCGGCATCGTGGTGCGCGGCGCCAAGTACGAGACGGCCGCGGCCTACGCCAATCAGGCGTTTACGAAACCCACGATTGCGAATTGGGGTGACGACGAACTGTCCGACTACGCGGTGGGTTTCGTCTGCGACCTGGGCTCGCCGAACCTCCGGTTCATCTGCCGCACCGGCTTCGCCGGACGCGCGCGGGCGGCGGACTATCCGCTCGCCAATCGTTTCGACGAGGTCGATACGCTGGTGGTGTTCGACGACGTGCTGGTGCCGTGGGAAAACGTGTTGTTCTACCGGCATACGCGTGCGGCGAGCTACATCCGCGCCACGTTGCACCGCTACTCGGCCTTCGCCTTCGTTCAGCGCATTCTCAAGACCGCCGACATGATGATCGGCGCGGCGCTGTTCAACGTGCGCCAGACCGGCCTGGACAGGCAGCCGGCGGTGCAGGAGAAACTGGCCCGGCTGGCCGTCTACCGCGAGGGCATCAACGCCCACCTGACGGCGTCGATTACGCTGGCCGAGCCGAGCCCGGGCGGGCTGGTCATGCCCAACCAGTCGCTGCTCTACACCGGGCGCGTGCATGCCTGCGCCAACCTGCCGGACATGATGCACGTCGCCCGGGAGTTGTGCGGCGGGCAGATCTGCGTCACGCCGGACGAGGCAAACTTTCGTCACCCCGAGGCCGGCAAGTGGCTTCGCAAGTTCTACAGCATCAACGACGAGTGGTCCGCCGAGGATCGCCGCAAGCTGCTCGCCTTCGCCCGCGACCTGCTCAACTCCGACTACGCGGGCCACCGGCTCACGTTCCAGCTCTTCGCCCAGTCGCCGCCCTTCGCCCATCTCGGCGCGGTGTATCGGAACTTCGGATGGGACGGGCCGCTCGACTTCGTGCGCAAGTCGGCGGGATTGTCCGAGGCGGTCACTGGCGGGCGCGAGCTTGCCGGCGGCGACGACGCGGTGCGGCGCCATTACGCCGCCACGGAACCCAATTGACGGGAACGCCACGATGATTCACCAGCGCATTCGCCCCTTCAACACGAAGGATACCTACCCCGAGCAGAACCTGGACACCGACCTCGCCCAGGCCGTGGTGGCCGAGGGCCGTATCGTCTTCCTGCGCGGGCAGGTGGCCCAGGACCTCGACACCTCGGAGAACGTCGGCATCGGCGACCCGGTGGCCCAGACCCACCGCGTCATGCAGAACATCCGGCAACTGCTCGGCGAGTGCGGCGCCACCATGGAGCACCTGACCAAGATAGTCGTCTACCTGGTCGACGTGCGCCACCGCGAGGCGGTCTACCGCACCATGGGCGAGTACCTGCGCGGCGTGCACCCGGTGAGCACCGGCCTCGTCGTGGTAGCCCTGGCGCGGCCCGAGTGGCTGGTGGAGATCGACGCCACGGCGGTCGTGCCGTGACCTTCTCCATCGTCGCGCGCTGCGCGGACACCGGCATGTTCGGTATCGCCGTCTGCTCGTCCTCGCCCGCGGTGGCGGCGCGCTGCGCCTTCGCTCGCGCCGGGGTGGGCGCGGCGGCCACGCAAAACATCACCGACCCGTCGCTGGGGCCGCAGTGCCTCGACCTGATGGAACTCGGCGCGAGCGCCGCCCAGGCCATCTCGATACTGAAGGACGCCGCGCCGCACGTCGAGTACCGCCAGCTCGCCGCGGTCGACGCGGCCGGCGGCAGCGCTGCCTTCAGCGGAGAGCACGTGCTGGGCATCCATGCCGAGGCGACCGTCGACAACGCCGCCTGCGCCGGCAACCTGCTGGCCGAGGACGCCGTGCCCGCGACCATGGCAAAGGCCTTCGAGGTGGCGGGCGGTGAACTGGGCGATCGCCTGCTCGCCGCCATGAAGGCCGGCCTCACCGCCGGCGGCGAGGCCGGCCCCGTGCACTCGGCCGGCCTGCTGCTGGTGGACAGGGTCTCCTGGCCGGTCGCCGACCTGCGCGTCGACTGGGACGACGACCCGATCGGGCGCCTCGACGCGTTGTGGCTTCTATACCGCCCGCAGCTCGAGGCCTACGTGACCCGCGCCCTCGATCCCGCCGCCGCGCCGGGCTACGGGGTGGCGGGGGAGGACGGTTGACACGCCGCACGGGTCTGGATTGTGTTGCCTTCCACGGACCGCCTTGAGGGTTCTGGAGTATGATCGGCGGCGAGATCCGATCCACGTTGAAGAGCATCCCGCATGAAAATCTTCTGCAGCGAGCAGCATCGGCTACACTTTCCCCGGGGCGAGCTGTTCGGCGGCGAATTGGTGCGTCCGTTCGAGTGCCCGGAGCGCTGGGACATCATCGTCGATCGCCTGAAGACGCAGGGGTACGACGATTTCGCCGATCCGGGGGAACTGGATCTCGGGCTGGTTCAGACGGTGCACTCGCCGGATTTCGTCGAGTTCCTGCAAACCGCGTGGGATGAGTGGGTGGCGGCCGATTACCATGGCGACGCCATTGCGATGGTGGTGCCGGCGCGGCGCATGCGCCAGAAGGCGCCGCGCTTCATCGACGGCAAGCTCGGCTACTACTGCATGGCCATCGAGACGGCGATCACCCAGGGCACGTGGCAGGCGGCGAAGTCTGCGGCGGCCTGCGCGGTGACCGCGCAGAAGCGCGTTGCCTCCGACGGCGTCGCGTTCGCGTTGTGCCGACCGCCGGGACATCACGCGGCGTCGGATCTCTACGGCGGTTACTGCTTCTTGAACAACGCCGCCATCGCCGGCGAGGGCTTCATCGCCGACGGCGCCGGGCGCGTGGCGGTTCTCGACGTCGACTTCCACCACGGCAACGGTACGCAGGACATCTTCTACCAGCGCGACGACGTGCTGTTCCTGTCCCTGCACGGCCAGCCCGAGGACGCCTTTCCTCATTTTCTCGGCTACGCCGACGAGACGGGCGCCGGTCGCGGCGAAGGATACAACGTCAACTACCCCATGCCGCCCGGCACGCGCTACGACGCATGGGGCGCGGCGCTGGAGGACGCGTGCCGGCGCATTGCGGACTACTCGCCCGATGCGCTGGTGGTGTCGCTCGGCGTGGACACCTTCGAAAACGATCCGATCAGTTTCTTCAAGCTCACCAGCGACGACTTCAGCCGCTACGGCGATCGCATCGGTCGACTGAACGTACCCACGTTGTTCGTCATGGAAGGCGGCTACGCGGTGTCCGAGATCGGCGTCAACACGGTCAACGTGCTGGACGCGTTCCAGGGCGCCTGGACAGGGGTCGCGGCATGAAAGCTTCCGACCTGTTCGAGAAGTGCCTCGAGGCGGAGGGCGTGGAACGGATATTCGGCGTGCCCGGCGAGGAAAACGCGGACCTCATGATCTCCCTCGTCGACAGTTCCATCCGTTTCGTGCTGTGTCGTCATGAACAGGCCGCGGCGTTCATGGCGGACGCCTACGGGCGCCTGACCGGAAAGGCCGGCGTGTGCCTGTCCACGCTCGGTCCCGGCGCCACCAACCTCGTTACCGGCCTGGCGGACGCCAACATGGATCGTTCTCCGGTGGTCGCCATCATCGGGCAGGGCTCCACGCGCCGGCTGCACAAGGAGAGCCACCAGAACATGGACGCCATCGCCATGATGCGGCCGGTCAGCAAGTGGGCGCAGTCGGTCACCACCGCGGAGAACATCACCGAGGTGGTGCGCAAGGCGTTCAAGGTGGCCGAGGAGGAAAAGCCCGGCGTGACGGTGATCGAACTGCCCGAGGACGTGGCCAAGCAGTCCATCGACGATCGGCCCATGCGCGCGACGAAGATCCGCCGGCCGGCTGCGGACCACAAGGCCGTCGCCGCGGCCGCCCGGCTGATCGGTGAAGCCCGGCGGCCAATCATCCTCGCCGGCAACGGCGCCATCCGCAAGCGCGCTGCCACGCAGTTGCGCCGGCTTGCACACAAGACCGGCATCGGCGTCGTCAACACCTTCATGGGCAAGGGCGCGGTGGCCATGGGGGATCCCCACTGCCTGTTCACCATGGGACTCGGCAGCGGCGACTACAACAACCTCGCCTTCGATGACGCGGATCTCGTGATCTCCTGCGGCTACGACCTGGTGGAGTACGCGCCGAAGGCGTGGAACCGCCGAAACGCCGACGACAAGAAGATCATCCATATCGATTTTCGCTCCGCCGAGGTCGATCGCGACTACCAGCCGGACGTGGAGATCGTCAGCGACCTCGCCGACGCGCTGTGGCAGTTGAACGAGGAACTCAACCGGATTCACGCGGACGCGCTGCCGTTGTTCGACATCGGCGACCGTAGGGCGTTGCGCGACACCATGTTGAACGACTTCGCGGCCGAGAAGGACGACGCGTCGGTGCCCTTCAAGCCGCAACGGGTGTTGTGGGAAGTTCGCCAGTTCATGCGGCCCGAGGACATCCTGTTGTCCGACGTCGGCGCGCACAAGATGTGGGTGGCGCGCTACTACCAGTGCGAGGACCCGAACACCTGTCTGATCTCCAACGGCTTTTGCTCCATGGGGTTCGCGCTGCCCGGGTCGATCGGCGCGAAAATGGCGTTCCCCGACAGGCGCGTGCTGTCGATCAGCGGCGACGCCGGATTTCTCATGAACGTCCAGGACCTGGAAACCGCGGTGCGACACCAACTCAACGTGGTCGCGATGATCTGGCTGGACGGCGAATACGGCCTGATCAAGTGGAAGCAGCAGGTCGGCTTCGAGGGGCGTCACTCGGACCTGCAATTCAACAACCCCGACTTCGCCGCCCTCGCCGATGCCTTCGGCGCGTGGGGCAGGGAGGTCACCGGGCCGAACGACATCGCGCCGGCGCTGGAGGAGGCGTTCTCGCAACCGGGACCGGCGCTGATCGCGGTGCCGGTCGACTACGCCGAGAACATGAAACTCACCGAGCGCCTCGGCAGCGTGCAGGTTCCGATCTGACCGGATGGAACCGGCGATCCCGGTGCCCGGGCGGATCGTCGCATGCTGAACGGGCCGGGTCCTTTCCGGGTCAAACCTTCTTCGTCGATTCCGTGTAGCTTTGACGACGTCGTCCGCGCGGATCGCGCAGTGGACCAGGTCGATCCGCCGGGCAAGCGCGCCGCTTTCCATGACAACAATTCCTCATCGGGTCACGCCATGAAATTCGACTGGCACGTGGACCGCGCCGACCTGCCGGCGTTGATGACGCTGGACGCCGATCCGTCGGCGGATTCGATCGACCTCGTCGCCGTGCGCGCCGGGCGGCTCCGGCGGCTGCGGCGCGAGATGACGCGACGCGGCATCGCGGCCTGCCTTCTGTTCGATCCGGTGAACATTCGCTACGCGTGCGGTGCCAGGAACATGCAGGTGTTCTCCTCGCGCAACCCCGCGCGCTACCTGCTCGTCACCGCCGACCGGGTGATCCTGTTCGAGTTTACCGGCTGCATGCACCTAGCCGACGGGCTGGAGACGGTGGACGAGGTGCGCCCGGCCATCACCGCGAGCTTCGTCGCCGCGGGTGAGGACATACGTACCCGCGAGAGCCGCTGGGCGCGACAGTGCGCGGACCTGCTGCGTGGACTGGTGGGCGGCGAGGCGAAGATTGGCGTCGAGCGCATCAACGCCGGCGCGGTGCAAGCACTCGCCGCCGAGGGATTTCTGCTGGTCGATGCCCAGGCGCCGGTGGAACGCGCGCGCGCCATCAAGTCGCGCGAGGAACTCAAGTGCGTGCGGGCGTCGCTTCGCGCCACCGAGCGGGCGGTGGCGCGCCTGCGCGCGGCGCTTCGGCCCGGCGTCAGCGAGAACGCCTTGTGGTCGGTGATGCACCAGGCGGTCATCGAACAGAACGGCGACTATTGCGAAACACGGCTGCTGAACAGCGGTCCGCGCACCAATCCCTGGTTCCAGGAGTGCGGTCCGCGGGTGATCGGCGACAACGAGCTGGTGTGCCTGGATACCGACGTGGTGGGCTGCTACGGCTACTACTCGGATTTCTCGCGTACCTTTCACGCCGGTCCCGGCCGGCCCACCGCCCGCCAGCGGCGACTGTACCGCCTCGCCCACGAACAGGTGCATCACAACATCGACATCCTGCGACCGGGCATGACGTTTCGCGAGTACTCGGAGAAGGCGTGGAACATTCCCCGCAGGTACCATGCCAATCGCTACTACCTGTCGGCCCACGGCGTGGGCATGACCGGCGAGTATCCCTATCTCTACCACCACGCGGACTTTGCCGACGCCGGTTACGACGGCGTCATCGAGCCCGGCATGACGCTTTGCGTGGAGAGTTACATTGGCGAGCCGGGCGTCGGCGAAGGCGTCAAGCTGGAGCAGCAGGTGCTGGTGACGAAAAAAGGTATCGAACTGTTGTCGTTGTTCTCTTTCGAGGACGCGCTGCTCGGTTAGCCGGAAGTCGGCAATTTCGGTGACGCGGTCCGGCTAGCGCCGGCCGAGCATCCGCCAGGCGAGCGGCAGCGCGGCCGTGCCGATGACGATCTTGAACAGGTCCCCCGCCAGGAACGGGTACAGACCCCAGGCGAAGATCGGCTTGTCCCAACCGAACAGGACCGCCAGCCACGCCAGGCCCGGCAGGTAAATGGCCGCCGTGCCGAGCGCCATGGCGCATGCCGCCGAATACGGACGACGGTCCCAGCCCCGCTCTGCAAGCCAGCCGCACAACATGGCCGCCAGCACGAAGCCGGCAAGGTAGCCTCCCGTTCCCCCGAGCATGTAGGCCAATCCGATGCCCTTCTCCGGCGTGCCGGCGAACACCGGCAGGCCGACGGCGCCCTCGGCGAGGTAGCACAACAGGGTGATCCCGCCCAGGCGCCAACCGTAGGCCATGCCTATCACCAGAACGAAGAACGTCTGCAGCGTGATGGGTACCGGGTAGAAAGGCACCTGCAACTTCGCCGATGCGGTCAGGATGACGGTGCCGGCGAGTACCAGCACGGCTTGGCGAAGCAGCCGGTTCGACGCATTGGCGGGCCACGCGATGTGGCTGATGGTGGAATTGGCGAGCGTGTGCGCGGACATTCTTTGATTCTCCTCGGGTTCGACAAAAAGCGGCGCGCCGGAAAACGAATCGGCGCGAAGTATTGCTAACATAATCGAATTCAAAATTGTTGACAATATCGGCGACAATCACTTATCGTGATAATCACTCGCTCATGACCGGTATCGTCAATGGCCAGGAAAACCGTTAGCAAGCTCAACGTCGTCAAGCAGGACGACACGTCGGCGGGCATGGACACCAACAGTTTCGTCGACGAGTTGCGCCGCCGCATCGTCAACAACGAACTGCCGCCCGGCTCGCGGCTTCGCGAAAGCCAGTTGGCCGGCGAGTTCAACGTGTCGAGAGCCCGCATCCGGGACGCCTTCGGCATCCTCGAGGAACGCGGTCTCATCGAGCGAATCCCCAACAAGGGGGCGGTCGTGATGCGCCTGGAAGCGGACAGCATTCTCGAACTGTTCGATGTCCGCGAAGTGACCGAGGGTCTGGTCGTTCGACTCGCTACCCAGCGCGCGGATTCGAAAACGTGGAGCGATCTTTTGGAACTTTTCGGACCCGATCTCGAGCGGCGTCTCGTCGACAACGATTTCGCGGCCTACACCAATGCCATCGCAATATTCCGTCGTACCTGTATCGACGCCGCCGGCAACGAGACGCTGCGCTGTCTGCTCGACAGCATATTCGACCGGGTCCAGGTCATGACGCGCCGTCTCGTGCTGGTGCCCGGCCGTGCCATGGAGGGACGCCGGCAACACGAGGAGATCCTGCGCGCCATGCGAGACGGAGAGGCCGAGCGCGCGGAGGAACTAAAGCGCGAAAACATACGCAGCGCCCGGCGCTGGTTTCTGAAGTACCAGGACTTCCTGCTGTGACCGGGGCACAACGATTCGAGGGGCACGCGACCTGCCCCGATGGTGACCGCGGCCCGCTCCGGGGACTGCGCGTGGTGGAACTCGGCTCGACGGTCGCCGGGCCGTTCTGCGCGCGGTTGCTCGCCGATTTCGGTGCGAGCGTGGTGAAGCTCGAGCAGCCGGGCGGCGACGCCGTGCGCTCCATGGGCACGCAGTGCGACGGACACTCGCTTTACGGTGCGTCGATCTTTCGCAACAAGCAACTCGCCTGTATCGACCTGAGGCAGGAACGTGGCCGCGAACTGGCGCGCCGGCTTTGCGAGAAAGCCGACATCGTCGTCGAGAACTTTCGGCCCGGCACGCTCGAGCGCTGGGGATTGGGATACGAGGCGTTGTCGGCTTCGAATCCCGGGCTGATCCTGGTGCGCATCAGCGGTTTCGGACAGGACGGTCCCTACAGCAGCCGCGGTGGATACGGCGTGGTCGGCGAGGCTGTCAGCGGACTGCGTGGGATCAACGGCGATCCGGACCGCCCGCCGCCGCGCGCCGCGACCTCTCTTGCCGATTACATCGCGGGCCTGTATGCCGCGTTCGGCGCCGTGATGGCCGTCGTCGAGAGACAGCGTACCGGGCGCGGTCAGGTCGTGGACTCCGCGCTCTACGAGGGGTCGTTCAGCTTCATGGAACCGCACGTGCCGGCCTACCAGAAGCTGGGCGTGGTGGCGCGCCGCGCCGGACCGCGCCTGCCGGGCAACACTCCCAACTCGATATACGCCACCCGCGACGGCGGCTACGTGGTCATCGCCGCCGCCTCGGACTCGGTATTCCGGCGCCTTTGCGAGGCGATCGGCAAGCCGGCGCTCGCCGACGATCCCCGGTTCGCCACCGGCCTGGCGCGGAACCGACATGCCGACGCCTGCGATGCCGAGATCGCCGACTGGTCGGGTGGGCGGACGATGGCGGAGATCGAGGAGATTCTCGGCGCGGTCGGCGTGCCGGCCTCGCGGATATACAGTGTCGAGGACATTTTTCGCGATCCCCACTACGCGGCGCGAGAGATGCTTGTGAGCCTTCCCGATCCCTGTCTAGGCGAGGTGACGCTTACCGGCGTCGTGCCCAAGCTATCCGATACGCCGGGCGGCGTGTGGCGCAGCGGACGCGCGATCGGTACCGATACCCGTGAGGTGCTCGCGGACGACCTGGGATTGTCCGCGGATGAGATCAGCGCGCTGCAGCGCGAGGGCGTCGTCGTCCTGGCGGACGACGGACCGAGCGCTGAGGCGTCGTCGCAACGGGAGGCCAGCGCATGACCCGTCCCGACGATCAACCGACGCTCGCCGATCGTCTCGAGAATCTCCGCGAACGCGAGGCGGCGGCGCGGCGAATGGGAGGCGCCGAAAAGTTGGCCCGTCGAGAGGCCGTCGGCGTGCTCAACGCCCGCAGCCGGATCGACGCGCTGGTCGACGACGGATCGTTCATCGAAAGCGGCCTGCTTGCCGTGTCCGCCGGCAATCCCGCCGACCGCGCGCGCACGCCCGCCGACGGCAAGGTCGCCGGCTTCGGAAAAATCGGCGGACGCATGGTGGCCGTCGTATCCAACGATTTCACGGTGAAGGGAGCCTCCTCGAGCCTGACGAACATGAAGAAGATCGGCCATGTCAAACGCGTGGCCACCGAGCGCGGCATGCCGCTGATCTTTCTCGGGGAGTCTTCCGGTGCGCGCATGCCCGACAATATGGGCGCGCGCGGCATGGGTACCATGCTCGGCAACGACCCCCAGCAGTACGTGCGCGGTCGCGAGACGCCGTGGGCGTCTGCCATCCTGGGCCAGTGCTTCGGTTCCTCGGCGTGGTATTCGTGCATGTCCGATTTCACGGTCATGCGAAAGGGCGCCGTGATGGCGGTCGCCAGTCCCGCGCTTGCCTCGCTGGCGATCGGCCAGACGATCGACGGCGAAGACCTGGGCGGCTGGAAGCTGCACTACGAGGTCACCGGCCTGGTCGATCGCGTCGTCGACACCGACGAGGAAGCGCTCGAGGAGATTCGCCGCTTCCTTTCCTACATGCCGTCGCATGGAAACGAGCTCCCGCCGCGCGGCGAGAGCGTGCCCGTGGACGACGACATCGATCGCGTACTCGATATCCTTCCGGACAGCCGCAAGCGCGGCTACGACGTGCGCCGCATCATCGACTGCCTGGTCGATGCGCAAAGCTTCCTCGAGTTCAAACCGCGTTTCGGCCGAACCGCCGTCACCGGGCTGGCGCGCATCGGCGGCCGGGTAGTGGGCGTCGTCGCCAACAACCCGATGGCGAAGGCCGGCGCGCTAGACGTGGCCGGTTGCGAGAAGGTCACGCGCTTCCTGGTGACCTGCGACTCCTTTCACGTTCCGCTGGTGTTCCTGGTCGATACGCCGGGCTTCGTCATCGGCGTCGAGGGAGAGCGGCAGAAGGCGCCCGGCAAGATCATTAACTTCATGACCGCGCTGCAGATGTGCACGGTACCGAAGTTGTCGGTCATCATGCGCAAGAGCTACGGACAGGCGTACCTCAACATGGGCGGTGGCCGCAACTCCGACGAGGTGGCCGCGTGGCCAACCGCCGAAGTGAGCTTCATGGACGCCGATTTCGCCACCGAGGTGGTGAGTTGGGGGCGCGACCTCGGCGACGAGAAAAAACGCGCCATACGCGAATCGATGACCTTCGATACGTCCTGCTACGGACTTGCCGAGATCTACGCCGCGCAGACCGTAGTGGCGCCGCAGGCCACGCGCCGCTACCTCGCCCAACAACTCGAGATCCACCAGGCGCGAATGAGCGGCGGTCTCGGCCGGCGCCGTCTCGCCAACTGGCCCACCACTTACTAGAACCAAGAGGAGAACGTCAGCAACATGGCCACGCTGGAAATCAGGTCCGAAGTCACGGGCACCGTCTGGAAAGTCGAGATGGCCGCCGGAGACGCGGTGGCGGCGGGCGACGTCATCATGATTCTGGAGTCGATGAAGATGGAGATCCCGGTCGAGGCGCCGGCTGACGGCCGGATCGCGGAAATCGTGGTGGTGCCGGAGGAATCGGTCGACGAGGAGCAGGTACTGTGCACGATCGAGACGTGAAGCCGGGTGAGTCCGATGCGCCGGTGCCGCCGGCCATCGAGGAGATTCGGTATCGCCGCGACGCCGCGAAACGCATGGGCGGCGAGGAAGCCGTGTCCCGGCAGCATGCCAACGGACGGCTCACGGTACGCGAACGAATCGAGCGCTTGACCGACGCGTCGAGCTTCCGGGAAGTGGGCACGCTGACCGGTTCGGGAGAGTACGACGAGAACCACCGCCTCGTCAGCGTGAAACCGGCGCCCTACGTCGCCGGTACCGCCCGCATCGACGGCCGGCCGGTGGCTATCGGCGGGGAGGACTTCACGGTGCGCGGCGGCACTTCCTTCGGCGCGCTTCGGCGCAAGGGCGGGCAGGGCGGCTTCATCGAGGATCTCGCCCACCATTACAAGATACCCCTGGTCAATCTGATCGACGGTGCCGGTGGAACGGTCACGAGCGTGAAGCGCCGCGGCTACATCGCGTTTCCCGGCGTGGACGGATTCGAGCGATCGGTCCAGTTGCTGGGCGAGGTACCGGTGGTGTCCGCAGTCATGGGTACCGCGGCAGGCGGTCCGGCGGGGCGCGCCATCCTGTCTCATTTTTCCGTCATGGTGCGCGGCACGAGCCAGGTCTTCGCCGCGGGACCGCCCGTCGTCAAACGCTCGCTCGGCAAGGACATCGACAAGGAGGCGCTCGGCGGCGCGGCGATTGCCGTGGACAAGGCGGGAACGATCCACAACGCGGCGGACAGCGAGGACGAGGCGTTCGCACAGATACGCCGCTTCCTGTCATACATGCCGCAGAACGCCTGGGAGATGGCACCGTCGGTCGATTGCGACGACCCGGTGGACCGTTGCGAGGACGCGCTGCTCGATATCGTGCCCGCGCAGCGAACCCGACCCTACGCGATGCACGATCTCGTGTCGCTGGTGTTCGATCGCGGTTCGCTGTTCGAGATTCAGCCCACTCACGGGCGCTCGGTGATCACCACCCTCGCGCGCCTCGATGGTCGTCCGGTGGGCGTGATCGCCAACAACCCGAAGGTTTATTCGGGCGCCATGGACGCCGCCTCGGCGCGCAAGCAGATCCACTTCATGGAACTATGCGACGCGTTTCATATCCCGCTGGTGTTCCTGGTCGACGTGCCCGGCTTCATGGTAGGACTGAAAGCCGAACAGGAGGCGACGCTGCGAGAAGGTATGCGCGCGGTGTACGTGGCGGGCCAGCTGACCGTTCCGACCATCACCGTCGTCATCCGAAAGTGCTATGGCATGGCCGGCATGGCGACCTGTAACAAGAACGACATCGACCTGAAAATCGCCTGGCCGAGCGGCGAGTGGGGTTCGCTCCCGGTCGAGGGCGGTGTTGCGGCGGCGTTTCGTCGCGAGATCGCGGCGGCTCCCGATCCCAAGGCCCGGGAGGCGGAACTCGAGGCGGAACTGCGGGCCCTGGCGTCTCCGTTTCGCACCGCGGAGGCGTTCGCAGTCGAGGAGATCATCGATCCAAGAGAGACCCGACCGGTGCTGTGCGACTACATCGCCCTGGCACAGACCCGGTTGAAAACAGGACTCGGGCCGAAGGCGAAGTTCGGGGTATCGCCCTGAACCGCGCCGTCGGTCCGACCCCTGTCCCCGGGGCGAAAAACCACACAGACGAATCACGTTAGGAGGATACGACGATGAAATTGAAGCAGGTTACCCTCGGCATTGCATCCGTATGCGCGGCGTTCGCACTGGCGAGCGGCGCACAGGGTGCGGACCGGATCGCATTCGGCACGACGGCGCTGAAGTCCGTGCACTACACCTATGCCGCGGCCGCGGGCAAGGCGATCAACGAGCATTCCGGCGACAAGGTACAGGTCACGGTCATCTCCACCGGCGGTGCCGTCGACAACCTGAACCGCATCGGTCGCGGGCAGATCGACATGGGACTCGGTACCTACGCCACGATCTACCAGGCGTACAAGGGTATCGGCAAGTTCGAGGGCAACGCGATGGAAAAGCTTCGCGGCCTTTGGGTACACGCGCCCGCTCTGCAGGCATGGGTCGTGCGCGAGGACGCGGGCGTCGAATCGCTCGAAGACTTGGCCGGAAAACCTTTTACGCCAGGCCAGCGCGGCTCGGCCACCGAGCAGCTGGGTATCCAGATGCTGGAGGCTCTCGACATCCAGCCCGAGTTGTTCCGCGCCAGCCTCGCGGACGCCGTCGCGGCGGTCAAGGACAACCGATCGATCGGATACGTGAAAGCCGGCGGCACGGCCGTGCTCGACGGCACCACCCTGGAGCTCATGGCCTTCACTCCCATCCGTCTGCTTCACTTCGAGGAGAAACACGTAGCGGCCATCAAGGAGAAGTTTCCGTTCATCAATTTCCAGGACTACGCGGACAACGAGGTGCGCGACTTCCCGGCCTTCACGTCGCCGGTCCAGGTCATCGGCCAGTTCGCGTTGGCCGATAGCCTTACCGAGGAGCAGGCTATCGCCATCCTCGAGGGAATCGTTGACAACCAGGAGCCCCAGGTGTCGGCGTTTCCGTCCTTCGGCAAGCTCGATGTCATGCAGGACTCGGTGAATCTCATCACCATTCCGCTGCACGCGGGCGCGGTCAAGTTCTATCGCTCGCGCGGCATTGAAGTGCCCGACCGGCTGATCCCCCCGGAGATGAAGTAAGCCAGCCTGTTCGTTATCACTGCACCGGGACAGACTGCTTCGCGCCGCCTGTCCCGGGTCGAGCCATTGTGCCGTCGCGGCGAACCGATCGACGGTCGGGGACTTGTTCCTATGAGCAGTATCGAAACGAGGGAGGACCTGGATACGCTTCCGCGTCCGGTCCGCGTGCTCGTCTGCACTCTATGCTTCGCCCTGGTGGGCTTCCAGGTCGTAACCGCCGGGTTCGGCCAACTGCCACCGCTGTCCCAGCGGGCGGTCCACGTCGGGCTGGGTCTGGTCGTGGTGTTTCTCGGCCTGTCGCGTCTTGCGCCGGCGACGGCGCTGGGCCGATTTCGTCGCTATGCCGACTACCTGGCTGCCGTACTGGCGGCAACGACAACGGGTTACATCGTTACCCAGGAAACCCGGATCACCGAGTCGTTCGCGGTTGCCGCGGCCACGCCGGACCTGGTTCTCGGTATCCTGCTGACACTGGGATTGCTGATCGCCGCCTGGCGCACGACCGGCATGGCGCTGCCCTTGCTGACCATCGGCATGCTGCTTTACACGCTGCTCGGCGATCGCCTTCCTGGCTATTGGGGACACACCGGGTTTGACTTTCAATATCTCATTGAGCACCTGTACCTGGGCACCGAGGGGATCTGGGGTACGGTGACGGGCCTGTCGGCCGACCTGATCGCCATCTTCATCATCTTCGGCGCCTTTCTCCTTGCGACCGGGGCCGCGAAAACCTTCATGGACCTGGCCTTGCTGGCAGCGGGGCGCTTCCCGGGTGGCGCAGCGAAGGTGGCCACCGTGTCGAGCATGCTGTTCGGCATGCTGAACGGCGCCGCCGTGGCCAACGTGGCCACCACCGGTGCGTTCACGATTCCCACCATGAAGAGGCTGGGCTACAAGCCGGCCTTCGCCGGGGCCGTGGAAGCCACCGCCTCCTCGGGCGGTCAGATCACGCCGCCCATCATGGGCGCTGGCGCCTTCGTGATGGCGGAGATCCTCGGTATTCCCTACCTCGATATCGTCTACGCGGCGATCATTCCGGCGATCCTGTTCTTCGTCTGCGTGTGGATGTCCATCGACATCGAAGCACGCCGCGAAAACATGCGCGCCGTGGATGACGAACTGATTCCCGGCGCGAGGGAAGTGTTGGCACCGCTCAAGATAGGCCCGCTCCTGGTCACCTTGGCGGTGGTGCTTGGCAGCATGTTCTCGGGGAACACGCCGACCCTGGCGGCGTTCTACGGGGTCTGCACCAACGTCGGGCTGTTTCTGCTGATAGGCTCATGGCGCGCGGGCGACGTCATGGCCCGGTTGCTGGCGGTATTCAATGGCGCGGTGGCCGCGGCCTTCAGCATTACCGGCATCCTTGCGCTGTTGGTTACCGCGCAGATCGCGCTATCCCTGATCGGCCTGACCGGTGTCGGTATCAAGCTTTCGGAATTGATCATCAGCGGCGGCGGCGGACACTTGCTCGCCAGCGTCCTGCTGTCGATGGTGGTGGCGCTGGTACTGGGCATGGGCATGCCGACCACTGCCGCGTATCTCGTCGCCGCGGCGGTAGCGGCGCCGGCACTGATCAGTCTCGGAATCGATCCCATCGTCTCGCACTTCGTCGTGTTCTACTCGGCGCTGTTGTCGGCGTTGACGCCGCCGGTATGCACTGCGGTATTCACCGCAGCCGTGATCGCAAGGACGCATTGGTGGACGATCTGCGTGACGTCGATACGCCTGGCGTTGATGAAGTACTTTCTACCGCTTTTCTTTGTCTTCCGTCCGGCGGTCCTGCTGCAGTCCGACACCGCCCAGGTTGCCTGGTCGCTGGTCATGGGCCTCGTGGCGTCGTTCTTGATGGCGGTGGGCAGCGGACGCTTCTATCGACGCAAGGTTCCCTGGCCAATCGGCGTGTCCATGGTGCTGGCCGGCGCGCTCGTGGCAGCGGATCGCTGGTGGATCGACATCGTATCGCTCGGCATGCTGGCGCTCCTGTTGGTGCAGCACCGTCGCCCCGCCGGCACCCGCGTGGAGCGCGCCGCCGCGACGGTGGACGGCACGGACTCTTCCTGACCGCGCGCCGATCTCACCAACGATAATCGAGATTGCCAAGATGACAGCCATCAAGCGAATCCTGATCGCCAACCGGGGCGAGATCGCCTGCCGAATCATGCGTACCTGTCGCGAAATGGGTATCGAAAGCGTGGCCGTGTACTCCGAGGCCGACGCCAATGCCCGGCATGCGCAGATGGCGGATATCTCGATGCCGGTCGGGCCGCCGCCCGCCGGTCGCAGTTACCTTGACGTCGAGGCGATTCTCGGCGCGGCCCGGGAGTCAGGCACCGATGCGGTCCATCCCGGATACGGGTTCCTGTCGGAAAACGGCGATTTCGCGCGCGCGGTGATCGACGCCGGCCTGGTATGGATTGGCCCCGAGCCGGAGACGATCGAGGCCATGGGAGACAAGGAACGCGCCCGCGCCATCGCGAAGGCGGCGGGCGTCGCGGTGCTCCCGGGAAGCGAGCGCTTTCGCGTCGGTGATGCGGCTAACGTCGACGAAGTCGCTGACTCGATCGGGTTTCCCCTGCTGGTAAAGGCCGCGGCCGGTGGCGGCGGCATCGGCATGCAGGTGGTGGAGGCGCCGGAGCGACTGGCTGACCGGATCGCAAAGACCCAGTCCCTTGCGGAGCGCTCGTTTGCCGACTCCAGCGTGTACCTGGAGCGCTATGTCGCCAATGCCCGGCACGTGGAGGTCCAGGTGTTCGGCACCGGGGACGGACACGCGCTGCACCTATTCGAACGGGACTGTACGATTCAGCGTCGCTTCCAGAAAGTCATCGAGGAAGCGCCCGCTCCGCGCATTCCCGATCGCGTGCGAAGCGCCCTTCGCACGGCCGCGCTGGCACTGGTGCGTGTTCAGCGCTACGCCGGCGCCGGGACGCTCGAGTTCATCTACGATCGCGACACCGACGAGTTCTATTTTCTCGAGATGAACACGCGAATCCAGGTAGAGCACGCCGTTACCGAGCAAGTGACGGGGATCGACCTGGTGCGATGGCAGATCGAGCAGGCCGCGGGTAATTTTCGTCACGTGAACCAGGACGACATCGGTTGCCGCGGACACGCCGTGGAATGCCGGATCTACGCCGAACGCCCGGAGAAGAACTTTCTTCCGTCGCCCGGCACGATCGATCGGCTTCGTCTGCCGAACGACGACGAGGATGTACGGGTCGATACGGGGATTCGGGAAGGCGACGTCATCACGCCGTACTATGATCCACTGATTGCCAAGCTGATCGTGAGAGGCGATGATCGACAGGCTGCGATCACACGAATGCGACAGGAATTGGCACGAGTGGAGATACGCGGTGTCCGCACCAACCTGGCGTTCCTCTCGACGGCGATTGCCGATCCGCTGTTCGGCAATGTCGACATGACGACTCGTTACGTGACGGACCACTGGCCCGCAATGTTGAAGCAGGCCGGCTAGCAGTCAAGCGATGCGTTCCGGGAACGAATCCCGAAAGCACACGTCATCTGTTTCCGTTTCGACCGTGGCAGGAATCGCCCTTGATTGGCCAACCGCGTCGGTGCCGAATCGCAAGCCGGGTCGTGTGCGGCGTCGGCGAAGGCGTCAAGCTGGAGCAGCAGGTGCTGGTGACGAAAAAAGATATCGAACTGCTGTCGATGTTCCCTTTCGAGGACGCGCTGCTCGGCTAGCCGGCGATATCGAACCGGTCCAGGTCGTCGAAGGACACCGGGGCGCCGAGCAGGTAGCCCTGGGCCTGGTCGACGCCG
>JAUIEZ010000055.1 GCA_030429665.1 Gammaproteobacteria bacterium
AATGCCGATGAGAAGTTCCCGCATCCTCTGATTCTCAAGCTGCACGGGTCAATCAACTGGCGCTGCAGTAGGAGATATTTCGACCAGCTGATAACCGGCCAAATCGAATCCACCGAGAAAATCATAGTTTGGTCCGACGACAAAAACTCAGCCGTCCCGGATGACGACGAATCACCACTTATCATCCCGCCTATTCCGAACAAGCCGATAACTGCATCAAGCCTCTTCCAGTTTCTTTGGACATTGGCCTACGAGTACATGCACGAAGCCAGAAAGATCGTGATCGTGGGCTATTCATGCCCACCAACTGACACTTTGGCTAGAACGATGTTCGGTCAGTTCAAAAGCCGGAAACTTGAGGAAATATTTGTCGTGGATCCGAATGCGATGGCGCTCAAGAGTTACCGGGACATGTTCGAACCATGGACTGCGGCACAAGCGAAGTGGCGATATTACCCTGACATCTGCTCATACGTTGATGCGGAAGTCAGCTAACTCAGGCGTTAGATTTCATCATGGCAAAGTCGCGCGAGTCCCAGATCAGATTCTCTACCTTTCCGCGTACGGAGCCGCCACCTGGCTTCGCCGCAGAAATCGTTGACGCCTTCCGGGCGCACGAAAGCGATATTTCCACCATTGACCTTGCGAAAGGGCTAACTAGCGACAAGGTGCTCGCCGAACTTCAACCGGAACTCACCAAACTTGGATTCCAAGTGGAAATGGGTAAGAAGCAAGATCAAAAGATTGAGCGCCCGGTGTTCTATGGCGAGAACGGAGTTCCGACCGTCCGATATCAGATCGACGCGTATCATCCCATGTTGAAGTGCGGACTCGAAGTTGAAGCAGGCCGGTCCTGGATGGGTAATGCCGTCTATCGAGATCTCATCCAAACCGCTGTAATGGTCCAAGTCGAGCATCTCGTCTTGGCAGTGCCGAACCACTACAAATACAAAGCACAAGGAAAGAACCTCATTAGCAAGGACTATCAGAATACGGTGGCGTTGGCTGACGCACTATACGGCCATTCTCGGCTCCGTATGCCATATCACCTGATCGTACTCGGCTACTGATGAGAGCCAAAAATCGGAGCTAGGTGCCTATGAACTCTAACATTTCGTTGCCGCGGACGTTTGACCCGCCGCGTACTTTTGCTGCCGCAAAATTACGCTTCGCCTTAAACGCCGCTGAACTCAGACGTTAGCGGCCAGAATGCCAATTGCCAACCAACAGGAATTACAGGACGCTGTCGAACGTGCCGGTGAGTTGCTGCAAGAAATTCACAACTACTGCGCTCGACGAGATTCCACTTGGATCGAAGTGCCTGAAGCTAAAGTACGGTTTCCGAGGGGATTCATCCGAACGGCTGACCACCAACGTGCACGGATTGGATTTGTCAGGAACTACGATTTAAAGACCAATCTCGCATATACACTCATCCTTTCGGATGCGGTTCTTTGGCTTAGCTTGCGCACTGACCTGTGGGGCATTCCTCAAGAGATGCTTACCAAGCTCTATGGGTTCTTGCTCGGTTCAATTTGCGAAAGCCTTACCAAGGACTATCTTCGCGGCATATGCGGCCGAAACTATCGTGGGCGCACTGAGTTTCTTGTCGCAGAAGGCGTAATCTCGGAGGAACTGAAAGGCGAGCTAGATTGGCTATGGGAGGCAAGGAACCGAATGCACTTCTTCCGCTTGCCTGGCAGAGAGTACGTGAATGACTACGATACGCGATTTCATAGACGGGCGGTCGCAGCATTCCGTGGCCTGATCCATTCTTTGTCGCAAAGGGGTCGCCTCGATGCAGTTGGCCGATAACCAATCGCTGCACCCGCCACCTGCTTTTGCTGTCGCAAAAGCAGGCGCGGCCTCAAAAGCCGCTGCCTCAGACGTTAGATGACGCCGGCGCCATGGCTAACCACTGGTCAGATTCCGAAGTCGAGGCCGCTGTTGCGGACTACTTAAGCATGCTCCGGCTGGAACTGACCGGCCGGAAATACAACAAGGCCGCGCATCGTCGCGCCTTGATGGAGCAGTTGAATAATCGCTCCGACAGCTCAGTAGAACTGAACCACCAGAACATTAGCGCCGTCCTGATCGAGATGGGAATCCCCTACATCGCTGGCTACAAACCACGGTTCAATTACCAGCGTTCACTTCTTCCCGCGGTGGTCGCGGATTACCTCAAGAGCCATCCCGATCTTCAGCAACTGTTTGCGGAGGACTCAGAGGCAAATGCGACAATTCCAAGCGTGGAGGACATCCTGTCGGCCTGGGAGGCGCCACCTGCACCGGGCGATTGCAAAACTCCTGCCGTTGGCGAGCCTCGAGCCGTATACAACCCAGGCGGGGTGAATTATCTGGCGCGCGAAGCCCGGAACCACTCTCTTGGCGACGCCGGGGAGCGGTTCGTTATCAATTTCGAGCGTGCCCGGCTTATCCGCGCGGGCAAGGACTCGCTCGCCGATCGCATCGAGCAGATATCGGCAACGGTTGGTCCATCGGCAGGCTTCGACATCAGATCTTTCGAAGAGAACGGCGCCGATCGGTTCATCGAGGCCAAGACCACGAAATACGGAAAGAACACGCCATTTTTCGTAACGCCGAACGAGTTGCGGTTCTCCCGGGACAACTCGTCACGGTACTACTTGTACCGCTTGTTCAGGTTCCGTGAATCGCCGCGCCTGTTCACCCTGCATGGCCATGTGGAGGAACGGTGCATCATTGAACCATCGGAGTTCATGGCGAGGCCGGCGTGATATCCTACAGAATGTTGCAACGAACAACTGACACGCCACCAGGCGAACGGGGACAGTTTTGTTCCTCGGTCTTTCGAAAGCCAACTACCAAGGAATCGTGCTACGTCACGCACGTCCAACCTGAGCATCGCATCGATCATTCGTCACTACGTGGCACCCGTCCTCGCTAAGGCTCGGCCGTTCACGCGGGTCGCGATGTGTACTTCACCTACGAACCGTGGAACGAATTCTGATGACTGATCATTTCGGTTCCTGCCTGTGCGGCACCGTGAGATTTGAGATACAAGGCGACTTCGATAGGTTTTACCTCTGTCATTGTCGGCACTGCCAAAAAGATACGGGATCGGCACATGCGGCAAACCTGTTCTCGAAGTCGGCTACATTGACCTGGCAGTCGGGTGAAGATGCCGTGACTTCCTTTACGCTTCCAGGCACGCGTCACAACAAGAGCTTTTGCAAGTGGTGTGGTTCGGCATTGCCAAGTACTCAGAGTGCAGGTTTGCTCGTCGTTCCCGCGGGGTGTTTGGACGACAAGGTCTCCATGTTTCCAACAGCGCACATTTTTACGTCCAGCAAAGCTGCATGGGACGAGGCGTTCGCGGACGTGCCGAGGTTCGAAGGTTTGCCGGAGTGAGCTGCGATCACATTACCAACGGCTGTTGGCGGACGCACCTTCGCTGCGCTCCGGCACGCCGCGACAGGATTCGCGGGTACAGATTGAGTTCCCAGGTGTCCAGCGGCAGGCGAACGAGACCGTGACCAACAGAGACGTTGCCATGGCGTATCTCAGGTGCTTTTGTGCCGGCGATATCGATGGCCTGGAGCCCCTTCTCGCGGCCGACCTGGCCTTCACGGGAACGTTTCACACTTTCCACTCGGCCTCGGAGTACCTCGACAGCTTGCGGAGTGACCCGCCCGGGAAATGCGGGTACAAACTGTTGAGCGTCACCGAAGACAAGGACACCGTGGCGGTGTTCTACGAGTATCGGAAAACCGATCGTACGATGCTGATTGCACAGTTATTCAAAATCACCGAACGAAAGATTCGGGAAATGCTTGTTGTTTTCGATGGCAGGGATATCACCTGACGACCGCGTCGAGCGCGACCTCGGATAACGTAAATTTTCTTTCGCCCAATAGTGCTGACCGATAATCTCCTGCGGTGCCTTGATGCCGAGGCGGGCCGGATCACACTGGAGATCAGCCAGTTGAATCTTGTTCAGATCCCTCGTTCGTCAGGTCTGTCAGCATTGTCTATTCGGCCACCGTCAGGCTTCCGGCCACGGTCTTGGCGGACAGGGCCGCGATGAGTCCCTGCAGCAGCATCTCGGGCGTGGGCGGGCAGCCTGGAATCCGCACATCCACCGGAATCACGTTCTCCACGGCGCCAGCGCTCGCATACGAGACACCGAATTCCCCGCCGTCGCAGGCACAACTACCCGCTGCGATCACGAAACGCGGAGAAGGTGTTGCCGCCACCGTGCGTCTTAAGGCGTTCTCCATGTGCCGCGATACGGGACCGGTAATCAGCAGTGCGTCCGCATGCCTCGGCGAGGCGACAAAGTGGACGCCAAAACGTTCGATGTCGTAATAGGGGTTGCTCAGCGCATGGATTTCCAACTCGCAACCGTTGCATGACCCGGCATCGACACTCCGGATCGCAAGACTGCGACCGAAACGACCATCGATAAGCCGGCGCAGGGAGATCCCCAGTTGCTCCAGGTCCGCGTCCTGGACGGGCAGGAGGTCCTCGGTGATCACGCCGGTGCGCAGACTCTGTTTCAGGATTCGGAACATGAATACACCTACAGATCGTGGCCGGAATAGGAGGCGTTGATCGACTTGTTGCAGACCGGGAAGTCGGGGACGATGTTCCCGTGGATCAGTCGCTCCAGCGCCGGCCAGGAGAACCAGCTCGGGTCGCGGGGGAAATAGCGCGCGACCCGACCCTGGCTGTCGAAGCGCACGAAGCAGACGATTTCACCCCGCCAGCCATCGATGATACCCAGGCCTTCGGCGTTCGCCCCGGCAGCAGGCATGGTTGTCGATGTCGGACCCGATGGCATTTGATCGAGCATTCGATCCAGCGCCTCCAGGCTTTGCTCGATCTCCATCATCCGCACCCGGACGCGTGCCGCGACGTCGCCCTCCACGCATACCGCAGTCTTCATTGCCAGGGTGTCATAAGGCGCGTAGGGAGCATGTACGCGAACATCGAATCCCTGACCGCTGGCCTTCCCTGTGAACCCCGTGCAGCCGAGCGCTCGCGCATCCCCGGGCTGCAGGATCCCGGTACTGATCAAGCGGTCATCAAGCGACGGGTGGTCTTCGATGACGTCGAACAGGGTCGTCGTTTCGCGACGAAATTCCTCGTGATCGGATCTCAGGCTACGTTCCGCGTCGGCGTCGATATCCACGCCGACGCCCCCGGGGATGATCGAATCCATCAGCAAGCGATGACCGAATACCCCCGCATTTCGTCGCTGCCAGCGCTCGCGCAGACGCGCGCACTGGACGTGGGCAAAACTGAAGCCGACGTCGTTGCAGATCGCCCCGACATCACCGATGTGATTGGCGACGCGTTCCCGTTCGCTGAGCACCGCGCGAAGCACCAGGGCACGTGGCGGGACAAGGCAACCGGTGGCGCGCTCCATGGCCTGGCAGGCTGCCCAGGCATGCGAGACCGCCGAATCCCCGGACACTCGGGCTGCAAGCCGAGCGAGCGCTCGAGGATCCCGACCCACCGCCAGCTTCTCGATGCCCTTGTGGACGTAACCGAGACGGACCTCCAGGCGGAGCACATCCTCCCCGACCGCCTGAAAGCGAAAGTGAGCGGGCTCGATGATGCCTGCGTGCACGGGACCCACGGGGATCTCGTACACGCCGGCGCCGCGAACGTTCTCGAACGGGTAGTCGACATCGGAAGGAACGCGTCGTGGCGGCCTGCCGGCATGGGGAAAATCGGATCGTAGCGGGAACTCCTCCGCCTGCCATGCCTTGTGCCGGGCCCACCGCCGCCCGTCGCCGCCATCGACCTGGACCCCGAGCAGATCCCGCATGTGTCGCTCGAGTCGGTCTGCCGCAGGAAACAGGCAGGACAACGAGGCAAGGAGCGCCGCGCCGGGATCGAGAAAAGTCGAAAGCTCCAGGTAGCGGCCGTCGCGCTCGTACAGGCTATGCACGACGTAACCTTCGTCGTGCTGGTCTGCCCAGATCCCGGCAAAGCGCGCTTCCATCGTTGCGCAGGCCGTCGCGGCCGGCTTCCAGTCAGCCGAATGGATCCTGACCCGGTGCACGGGTACTGCCGAATCCGGTCGTTCTTCGACAACGGAGACGCCGTCTCGTGCGAGCGCGTCGAGAAATTCTCTTGTCCACGCCGGTTTGGTCACAACCAGTGCGCTCCCGTGATCAGCAGTGTCGCGCGGTCGATCCAACCGGCCAGTACATCCGGAATGGCGAAACCGAGCACCAGGACAATGAGCAGGTGGATGGCGACGGGAATCATATTTGCCGGTACGGGTACCTGACCCTCCGGTGCGACGCCATAAACCATCGGATGCAGGTGGCGGAACAGCCCGGCAAAGGCGATGGCGAGCCCACTGAGCAGCGCTACGGTGAACCAGGGCTGCGAGTCCATGGTGGCGGTCAGCAGCAGGAATTCGCTGGTAAAGACGCCAAATGGCGGGAAGCCTGCAATCGCTGCCACGCCGAGCAGCAGGCCCCAACCCACTGCCGGCTGCGTCCGGATCAGACCGCGGATGTTGTCGATGTTCTGCGTCCCGGCGATGTGCGCCGCATGGCCCACGGTCACGAAGATCGCGGACTTGGTGAGCGAATGCACGAGCATGTGGAGCAGCGCGCCGAAGGTTGCCAGGGGCCCACCGAGACCGAACGCAAAGGTCATCAGACCCATGTGCTCGATGGACGAGTAGCTGAACATTCTCTTTATGTCCCGCTGGCGGTGAAGGAACAGACTCGCCACCAGGAACGACGTCAGGCCGAAACCCATCAACAGCCAACCTGCGAGCTGTGGCGTGCCCGTACCCGCCATGGAACCGTCGACCAGCATCTTGATGCGGACGATCGCGTACAGTGCCACGTTCAGGAGCAAGCCGGAGAGCACCGCGGACATCGGGGTGGGGCCTTCCGAGTGCGCGTCGGGGAGCCATTGATGCATGGGTACAAGCCCGACCTTCGTTCCGTAGCCCACCAGCAGAAATACGAAGGCGAGACTCGTGACCACCGGTTCGAGTCCCGCCGAGTGCTGGTACAGTTCGCTCCAGGCGAGGCTCGCATCGGACCACCCGTCGCTATGCTGGGCAGCGAAGTACAGGAGGACCGTACCGAAAAGAGCCAGGGCAATGCCGACACCACACAGAATGAAATACTTCCACGCCGCCTCGATCGCCTCCGGGGTTCGGTAGAGCGATACCAGCAGAACGGTGGCGAGCGTTGCGCCTTCAACGGCGACCCACAGCACGCCGATATTGTCCGTGGTGAGCGCCAGCAGCATGGTGAACATGAAGGCCTGGTACATGGCGTGGTAGAGGCGTAGACCGCGCGTGTCTGTCATGCCGGTCTCGTGGACATACGCCATGTAGGGCCGGGAGAAGATGGCCGTGGTAAGCCCCACGAAACTGGTCAAGACGATGAGATACACGTTGAAAGCGTCAATCAGAAAGTAGGCGCTCACGATCTCGCCCGAGCCCGCCACCTGAATGGCGAGCAGAACGGATGCGACCAGCGTCACCAGCGAAGCGGTCACATTCATCCAACCCGCCGCGTGGAGGGAGCGCACCATCGCGAGCACGCAGGCACTGGCAACGGGGGTCAGCAGCAGCCAGGCCAGCATGTTCACCTGGAGTCCTCCAGCCTTTCATGCAAACGATTGAGGCGATCCACATCCAGCGAATCGATACTGTTGTGGATGCGCAGAAAGAACACCCCGAACAGGACCATCGCAACCAGCACGTCGAAAGCGATACCCAGCTCGACGACGAGCGGCATGCCCTCCGTGGCCGAAACAGCGGCGAGGAACAATCCGTTCTCAATGGACATGAAGCCCAGCACCTGAAACACCGCCTGCTGTCGCGTGATCATCACCCACAATCCGAGCAGCACGACCGCCAGGCTCACGGCGACGATGTTTCGGGTGAAGCCCAGATCCTGCTGGATGATCGGGAGCACCAGCCAGTAGCTGAACAACACCAGGGCGACCGCCACGATCTGAACGAATGCGGCGTGCTTCACCGCTTCCAGGTGTCGTTCGAGTTCCAGCCGACGAGTCAGCCTGTGCAGCATCCATGGGATCAGTATCGCCTTGAGCGCCAGCGTCAGCAGGGCCGATACGAACAGATGCGCTTCCGCGTTGACGGTCGCCACCAGGCCCGTGATCAGCGCCAACAGGCCGCCCTGCCAGGCGAACGCACGAATGGCGGCCAATAGCCGAGGCTGCGCCAACAGCACGAACGAGAGGAAGAGAACGAGCGCAGCCGCGATGAGAACCGTCTGTTGCAGCAATGAGAGCTCGGACGCCACGTTCATGTGCCGATCTCCAGGATGACGTGACTCAACAGCCCGAGGAGTCCCAACAGCAGCGCGAAGTTCAGCAAGGCGGGTACGCGAAACAACCGGGCCTTGGCCAATACCGTCTCGGCGCCGGCGAGCACGGCGCCCAGCAGTGCCAGTTTACCCAGGGTCGCCAGAAGCGCGATCATCACGCCGTCAACGTCGACAATCTCTGTCATTCCCCAGGGGAAGAAGATCGCGACGATCAATGCGCCGTACAGCATGAGCTTGACCTGGGCGGCCCATTCCATGAGCGCGAGGTGGCGGCCGGTATACTCGAGGAGCATGGCTTCGTGGACCATGGTCAACTCAAGATGCGTCGCGGGGTTGTCGACCGGAATCCGCCCGGTCTCGGCGATGGCGACGAGGCTGAGCGCGGCCAGCGCGAACATGAGCGAGGGCTTCAGGCTCAACCCGAGCTCGATCTGGTGTGTGACGATGGTCGACAGATTGGTGCTGTGTGCCTGCATTGCCAGGGTGAATACCGCCATGAGCATGGCCGGCTCTGCGAGCGCGGAGATGAGCATTTCCCTCGAGGCGCCCATGCCGCCGAAGGCCGTGCCCACATCCATGCCGGCAAGGGCGAGAAAAAACCGGCCAAGGGCGAGCAGCCCCACCAGGACGATCAGGTCGGCAACAGCCGCCGTTGGCAGCTCGACCACGAGGATCGGTACCGTGATCGCCGCGAGCCAGGTGGAGACGAAAACGATGTAGGGTGCCACTCGGAACAGCGGGGACGCGGTGTGAGCCACGTGCACGTCTTTCGCGAGTAGCTTTCGGAGGTCGCGGTAAGGTTGAAACACCGATGGACCGCGCCGGTTCTGCAGTCGCGCTTTCGCCTTGCGTATCCACCCGGTGAGGAGCGGCGCCAGACTGACGTAGATCAAGGCCTGCAGGCAGATCGTGAGCCAGGCGAAGGAACTCATGACACGATCCAGAGCAGGAGAATCAGTGTCGCGAGTGTCCAGCCCAGATAGGCTCGGACGTTGCCGGATTGAAGCACGAGAATTCGACGCGAGGCGCTATCGACCAGGCCGGCGATAGGCAGGTACACCGCCGCCCACGCGCGATCGACGATCGACAGGCGATAGTGCGCCTGCTCGGTGGCGCCGTCGTCCACATGTTCGTCAATCCGGAAAATGACGCCGAAGACGCGTCGCAATGGCTGTGCAAAAGCCGTCGCGGAATACTGCATCCGCGGCGTTGGCGGCGCGAAACCACAATCCCACGGATCGCGGCGTTTAACCCGGCGCACCGTTGAGGGCTGAACGATCGCTGCCGTCGCCACGCCCACCAGCAACAACAGACAGGCCACCCAAAGCGCGCTGTAGCTCGCGGTCTCGGGCAACAACGGGATCAGCCAGAGCCATCCCTGCTGCGTGGTTTCGGGCAAGCGGACGTCAACGATCTGCGCCGTGATTCGCGTGATGCCCTCGAGCGCAACGAACGGGAAGATTCCGACCAGCAGACAGGTTCCAGCGAGCAGGGCCTGGCCGGCTCGCATCGCACGAGGCACCGGGCGGGCACGCCGGCTCTGACGGCTACGCGCCCTTCCGAGAAAGGCCACGCCATACACCTTGACGAAAGTGGCAGCGACCAGCGCGCCCGTCAGCGCCAGCATTGAGGTCGCGATAGGCAGGAGGCTGCGCAGGATGCCGCCTTCGAGTTCCCAGGCTTGCAGCGCCGTCTGGAAGATCAGCCATTCGGAGACGAAACCATTGAACGGGGGGAGCGCGGAAATCGACAGACATCCGATCAGGAAAAACCCACCCGTCCAGGGCATGCGACGCAACAGCCCGCCCATCTGGTCGAGATCCTGCTGATGCGAGCTGTGATGAATTGCCCCTGCACTCAGAAACAGCAGGCTCTTGAATAGCGCATGGTTCAACGCGTGGTACAGCGCAGCGACCAGACCCAGGCACCCGAGGACGAGGTGCCCCGTGCCGAAGAAGATCATGGACAGACCGAGCGCGAGAAAAATGATGCCGACGTTCTCTACGGACGAATAAGCCAGCAGGCGCTTGAGATCGCTTTCCATCATCGCGGCGAGAGCGCCAAAGAGCGCGGACAGGCTACCGATGCCAAGGAGTACCACGCCCCATTGCCATTCAAGGTTGCCGATGAGATCGAAGACAAAACGGATGAAACCGTAAACGGCAACCTTCAGCATCACCCCGGACATCAGGGCGGACACATGGGAGGGTGCCACGGGATGCGCCTCGGGCAACCACACATGAACGGGGACCAGTCCGGCCTTCATTCCGAAACCGAAGAATGCGAGGACGAACGCCAGACTCGTCCACAGCGGTGACGTCGCGGCCGTGCGCATCTGTTCGAAGGTGAAGCCGTCGCCGAAGGATGCGAGCACGCCAAAGCCGAGAAGGATCGCGAGGCCACCGACGTGCGCCATCAGCAGGTACAGAAATGCCGCGCGCCTATTGGCAGCGTGTTCGTGATGAAACGCTACGAGAAAATAGGACGAAAGCGACATCAATTCCCATGCCACCATGAAGAGAAAGGCGTCGTCGGCCAGAACCACGAGCAGCATCGCGGCCAGGAAAACCCCGGTGAATCCTCCCAGCATCGCGAGCGAACCCGATCCACTCTCGAAGCTGCGCACGTACGCCGAGCCGTAAATACCCACTGCAAGACTCACGACGCCGATGATGCCCAGGAAAAAGCCGGCAAGCGCATCGAGGCGCACATGCCACGGCAGCCACGGCAGCCCGAAGGGAAGCTCGGCGGCGACGGGTGCCGATGCCGATGCGAGCGCCCAGACGCCCGCCACCAGGGCGCACGCACCGGCAACCCCGAACAGGGGCAGCGCCACGCTGCGAAGGACCCGGGGTGCGATCGTTGCAAACAATGCCGCGCCGCTGGAAGTCAGGGCGAGCAGTACGGCGAGCATCGCAACGGAAAGCGGGGTCCATGCCGTCATGAGGGCGCGTCGTCCCGGTTGTCCGCGAGTTTCAGGCGGACCCCTCGCCCGCCGCTCAGGCTGCTCGCACCTTCCGCGATCAGTTCAATGCCCAGCCGATCCAGCGCCTCGATGATTTTCATCAACGAATCAATGTTGCCTCGCACCTGACCGTCACTGGCTTCCATCCGCTGGACGGTGGGGAGAGATATACCGGAGGCAGCCGCCAGTGCTTTCTGGTCTATACCCAGGAGCGCGCGGGCGGCTCTCATTTGCGGTGCTGTGATCATCAGTCTGCCGATAATGGCGTGTAATATACCTAAAATAATATACTATACATCATTAGACCATACCTGAACCCCAATTTTTGGCTCTGAACCGGTCTCGGGTGTCCATTCAAGGCGCGTCGGAGCGGGACGTTCGGGGTTGAGAACATGGCCACCGGCGTTTGATACTCGTGCGCCGTCGCTCGCAAGCCGGCCAAGTGGCGCCTGGTTACGCAAGAGGCGGTGACAATTGGGAAAAATTTCGAAGCGGCGGGTTTCGCGGTGTGTCTACGGATGGCAATCCCGGACGTGAGCAGGAGCGGTGATGCCCGGGGGTGACGCAAACCGCTTGGGGATGCGGGGATGTTTCTGGGGGGCGCTAAAGTACCCCGAACAATACCCCCGGACCGAGCGGAACAGATCGTGCCCGGGTTGGAATGTCGTTCGACCCGTACACAGAAATGAGCTGAACTTCGTGCGATCCAGACCGAATTTGGTTTGGAGCGGAAATGGAACTCGGAAAATTCCGGTTAGTTCAATATGTATTGTTCCCACAATGGGTGGAACCGGCGGGAATCGAACCCGCGTGCGCAGCGACTCCGCGATGGCTCCGCCGCTATTGCAGCTTCGACCGTTTGGCTTGCCAGAAGGTGTAGATCTTGGGAACGGATACGGGAATCAAAGATGCCGCTTCATCGAGCATCGCGGGCAACTCCGCCTTGGACGCCCCGGACAACGAATGACCGTCGTTGTCGAACAGGTGGGCCAGGATCGGAAATATCAGGTCCTGTCCCGCCTCGGTTGCCATGAGTTCGCCCCACTGATCTTTTCGTAGCGCGTAAGCATCCATGAACCCCTCGCACCAGTCCATGGCGACCACGTTCCCGTCATCGCGCTCCCAGAACAACGGGTCGAGATCTGGCGGATTGGCGTTCAGCCCGGTTGCAATCTCGTTGTAGAGGTTCAGGATTTCCTGTACTGCTCACATCCCCTCGTCGGTGAACGTCGGCAATGGGTCATTCCAGACGATCGGGAACCACTCGCTCGGCATGATCAGGTCCGGGGAGCAAAGTATTCCCGTCAGGAACCCGTCCAAATCGGAAATCTGCATGCAGTTCTCCGGCGAGTCGTCGGACATGAGGAAGGTGTCGAGGCGTTCGATATCGACCATGGGTTCCTAATCGTGAATCATCACGGGTGCACAAAATCGGTCAGAGTTGCAGTTCAACGTCGGCTTCACGGCGCTTGGCCTCCACCCGACCGGAACCGCGTCTTCTCCGTTACAACAAACGCTCAATGATCCCGAGGGAATCGGCGAGGGAATAGAACACTGGACACATTGAGCGCCAGGACCATTCCTACGTTTTTACATCGACGGAGAAATCCAAAGCGATTGTACCGTTTTCTGACGCCCGTTCGTATGCCAAGGCAACCCGCAATAGTTGAACGTCGTCGAAGCGCTTTCCCACCAGTTGACAGGCTACCGGGAGACCGGTTGATGTAAAGCCGCATGGTATGGTGGCGCAGGGTTGGCCACTCAAGTTGTACGGGTAGGTATAAGGACTCCATTCCCACCAGCGTTTGTACCGGCTGTCGACAGGATATTCCCTTCCGGCATCGAAAGGCGGAATAGCTACTTGTGGCGTGATCAGCAGGTCGTGATCGTGATGAAGTTCCAACAACTTTCTGGAAATATCTTCGCGTCGAGCTTCAAGCTTGCGCAATGTAACCGCGTCAAGGTTCCGACCCTCCTCGGCTATCGTCCGTAACGGAGAATCGACAACATCGCGCTGGCTGTCATCCATCGTTGACAAACTGGTTGCTATGGCCACACTCCAGAGCGGTCGCATAACGTCGATTGGATCGTCCAATACGACGTTTAGCGGTTCCACACGAGCGCCAAGGGCTTCGAATCGTTCGAGCGCGCTGGTCACAACCATTGTTACAGCAGGATCGGGCCGGGCATATCCCAGGGTTTCGCTGTAGCCGATTCGCAACCCAGACAGATCGGGTGCAGATTCCGATATCTCGGGAATTGCGAGCGCCGGCGCTGCAAGGGGGTCGCGTGGATCTGGAACGGCAATCGTACGCAGGACCAGGATGCTATCCGCGACGGTGCGCGACAACGGACCCTGGTGCCACAGGGTCCCCGCTGGAGGACGAGGGTACACTGGCACCCGTCCAAAGGTCGGTTTGAATCCAAACACGCCGCAGAACGCTGCCGGAATGCGGATAGAGCCACCGCCATCGGTTCCCAGGTGAACCAGTCCCAGGTCGAGTGCCGCCGCCACTCCCGCGCCGCCGCTACTGCCTCCGGGCGTCAAATTTGAAAGAAAGGGGTGACGGGCAACTCCACTCTGGGGACTGTCGGTGACGCCTTTCCAGCCGAATTCCGACGTGGTGGTCTTGCCGATAAAGACACATCCCGCTTCGCGCAGGCGGGCTACCGGTGGTGCGTCCTCGTTTTCAGGGGTGACGGGGCTTGTCAACGAACCTCGACGCGTGGGCCAGCCTCTAACGGGGATCAGATCCTTGATGGTGGTTGGTATACCGTCCAATGGCCCGATCGGGCATTGCCGGCGCCACCTGGATTCGCTTGCCTTTGCCTCCTCGATTGCACGTTCGGGATCAAGGAAAACAAACGCATTGAGCGATTGATTCACCATTTCGGCCCGTTCGAGGACAGAGCGAGTGAATTCAACCGGCGACAACGTGCCGGCAGCAAAACTGCGCGATATGTTTTTTACAGACATGACAATAGAATGAACGAGTCCTAACGCAAATCAGAGCGAATGTTACACCAGGCCGTCGGAGCAGGATCCTGGAAAGTGAGCTGAAGTGTAGAAGTTGCGACCCGAACTGACACTCCACGATTTCAAGCGGGTGGGAACCGAACCTGAAGAATGAGGATTACCGGTTCCGATGCAGGCGCCAACACTCAATCGAGCACCACGGAGGTAACCCGCATGCGGCATGGTCGCGATAACGTCATCACGCATAACATTGGTTTGCTCGACGTGGCCGAAGATTTGGGAGGTGTTTGGAAAGCCTGTCAAACCATGGTTTATCGAGAAGCAAGTCTTGTCGGCTCAAGATGGCTATCGACGATGGTCGCGTTGATCTGCCGTACTTTCCGGTCCGGTCGTCGTGAGAGTGTTTTCAGTTAAAATCGAACCCACCGACACAGCATTGACGGCTTTCTCATCCCGGCGGCGTTTGAGGCACGACGTGTCGCCTGGCAGACTGTTGGCTGGCAGGATCAATGGAAAGCTGTCGTGCAGACCGTACAGGTGCCGCGTAACGGGCGCATGAAGCAGAAACCGGATCAGGCCTGTTTTCCGAAACGCGTATTCGATCCTGTGATCGGAAAAAACGCTGTTGTACGACGAGTCGGCGTGTCGATGAGCGGAAGATCCAGGCGCGGCGCTTTCGAGGGGCGCCGGCGTTTTACCTCAAGGGAGATTGAACGTGGAGAAGTATCTTGTTACCCGGGAAGAAATCGAGGAATACGAAGGCATTTCGAAGACACACTTCCTCAACGGGAATGCTAAACGCGTCAACAAGTCTCTCGGAGACCTGACGGGTCTTACGGGAATCGGGTTTCATATCATCGAAATCGAGCCGGGATACGAATCGACCGAGTTGCACGTGCACCACCACGAGGACGAGTGCGTGTACATCCTGGACGGGGAAGCCGAGGCGACGGTCGGCGAGTCGCGGTTTCGCGTCAAGCCCGGCGATTTCCTGGGCTATCGTGCAGGCGGCGAGCCGCACAAGCTGAAAAACGTCGGCGCTTCGTTGCTTCGATGCATCGTCGTGGGCCAGCGGCTGGAACATGACGTTGGCGACTACCCCGACAAGAAGAAACGGCTCTATCGGAACAAGGGCATGAAATGGAATCTCGTCGATATGGAGCACGTGTCGGAACCGGTAGCGGGCAAAAAGGCATGACGAATATCAAGAAAAAGGGGGGAACACCAATACGTTTAGTTTTGCAACGTCCGCAGAACCGCAGTAGTCTCCATGAAACTACCTGATAAACACCAGCGAGATCACTCCTCGCCCTGATAGGTGTCGGCCGTCGCGATCGGCGTATTCGTCGGCAAACTCGTCAGCCATGTCGCGTACCAGGCTCACGTGGAGTGGGAAATGAGACAACTTGTCGTTGTCTTCGGTAACGAGATGAACGGCCACGCGGAACGTCCCCGGCAGGCGCGGGATGAGCTGGCGAAAATGAACGAATTGCGCTCGGCGAGACGGCGCGAAAAGAAACAGATCGTTGCACAGTTGCGACAGACATGCGGTTATTGGACCAAGGTCGTCCGAACGGACGAATACCGTGCTCAACCGTGAGTACCAGCGAATGGCGCGCGATCGATTGAAAATATTCTTCTATTGATTGATTCGTGCAATAGTTGGTACTGCTCGACCATTCAGCGTGCCCGCGCCCTGCGTGGACCCGGGTTCGCAGACAACAAGAATAAGTGGAATCTTCCGGTGATTTCATAGGACGGGCTGATGAAGTTTCCCTCGATCGCTTTGAGTCATATCGAGTTGTACGTTCGGGACCTGGCGGCAATGGAGCGCTTCTACACGGAACTGCTCGGATTTGTCGTAACGGACCGGGGCGTTGGCGACGAGGGCATGGTGTTCCTGAGCCGGAATCCGAACGAACATCACCAGATTGTTCTGAATCCCCGACCGGGCTTCACGGTTTCGGAAAGCCCCGTGGACCATATTTCCCTGCGCGCATCGTCCTTGAACGATTTACGACGCTTCCATGGTTCCCTGTTCGAAGCGCAAGTCGAGATGGAAACCGTCTCCCACGGGACGACATGGTCGATCTATTTCCGCGATCCGGAAAACAACCGGATGGAAATCTTTACCGACACGCCCTGGCATGTGCCCCAGCCGTGCAAATTCGCGGTGGACCTCGCTCTGTCCGACGACGAGTTGCGTGCCTATACGCGAGAAGTGGTGGCGAAAATGGAAGGCTTCCGCGATGTCGTCGACTGGCGGAAGGCCCATTTTTCGTCGGTCGAGACTGAATAGCGCCGAGCGCCAACGGGCACGCGGACGCACTCGCGGACCCGATTGACCGTTTGTTCAAGGCGGCTGTGGCCCACCGGCGCATCCACCGATAATCACCGGAATCCGTATCGACGGCCGCCATGAACTGGATGGCGGGGTACGACCATGCTCAATCGATCTCGTCGGGATATACCTTCCTGCCGAAGCTGAGGCAAACTACGACCGGCAATTCGATTGTCGGAGCGTCATGACGGCTTGATCCCAACCGGGCAGCAAGCGCGAAATCCGGGGCAGTTCGCCGCCCTTCTCTGCCGCTTGCGTCAATCGTCGTCAAGCGCGGTCGGGCCTTTTGGTCAGGCCGCCCGGGAACCAAGAGACTTCATGATTCCAATCGAAACAATCGGCGTATTCTTCGCGGCCTCGGTCGCATTGGCCCTGGCGCCGGGACCGGACAACATATTCGTCCTCACCCAATCCGCCCTCAGCGGCCGGCTCGCCGGTTTTATCGTTACGCTTGGCCTGTGTACCGGGCTGATCGTGCATACGTTGGCGGTGGCGTTCGGCGTGGCGGTGATCATCCAGACCTCGGCCATGGCGTTCAACGCGCTGAAACTCGTTGGCGCGGCGTATTTGCTGTATCTGGCCTGGAAGGCGTTCCAGGCGGGGCCTTCGGACGTGGAGCGAAATGCCAACGGAACACTCTCTCGCCGTCGCCTGTACTTGCGCGGCGTGATCATGAATATCACGAACCCGAAGGTCGCGATATTCTTTCTCGCCTTTCTGCCCCAGTTCGCCGACCCGGCCAACGGACCGGTCGTATTGCAGATGATCGCCCTGGGCGCGATCTTCATGTTCGCCGCGTTGCTCGTCTTCGGCGCAATCTCGTGGGCCTCGGGATTTCTCGGCGAATGGTTGCAACGTTCCGGTCGCGCGCAGACCCTGATGAACCGGGTGGCCGGCACAATATTCGTCGGCCTGGCCGCGCGGTTGATCGTGACCCAGCGGTAGGCGTCGTGGTCGAACGCCGGGGGGTCGGCGATCATTCGTCCGAACGGAAGTCGCTGCACGGCGCGGCTTGACTCGAGCGGTAGGTGTCGCGAGTACGGTACGCCGGACTGATGAAAATTTTTCCCTTTGCGAAATGCGTATAACGTTCACCAGGATTTCCGACGACAGGCACCGGGTCGGCATCGTGCGTTCCGACGGAACCACCGACAGCAGAGAGCTCGTTTCCCGCGAGTTCCTGCGCCACGATCTGGCGCACTTCGCGATCGAGATGGAGTTGCCGATCCGCAAGGGCTACTGGGGATGTGTCTCGTCCGGCGCGTCGCTGTGCGGAAACGGCGTCGCAGGCGAGGAGGCGATGTTCGCGGAAACCCTCGCCGGGCCCATACAGACCTTGATGAGAACGCAGGGCGACGTAAACGCGTATCACGAACTGCTGCGAACGATCGCGCCGGCGCACGCCAGGGGCGATCTCGCGGCCCGCGTACACGAGCGGGTGCGCCAGCTATGGGGGCACTGGAAGGCGACGCCCTGTCGTGGCGACATGGAACTCACGTGGCCGGAGTAATGGTTCGCGGGAACGGGAGTGGAAAGGCCGTTACCGGGACGATGGGGAGGAGCCCGTTCATCGACGTTCCCGTTACGCATTCGTTTGTTGACACCAGATAAAATGTCGATTATTCTCGACATATGGACATAGAAACCGCAACCCGCGCGCTCGGCGCCCTCGCCCAGGACACCCGGCTGGAGACGTTCCGGCTGCTGGTTCGCGCCGGCCCCGACGGCATGGCGGCGGGCGCGATTGCCAGTGCGCTCGATATCCCCCACAACACGATGTCGTCGCACCTGTCGATACTGGCCAACAGCGGCCTCGTGCGTTCACGGCGCGTCGGCCGATCGGTGATCTATCGCGTGGACTTCGGCGGCACGCGTGCGCTGCTGGGGTTCCTGATGACGGATTGTTGCCAGGGAAACCGCGAGGTATTGGAGCCGATGCTCGACACCGTCCTGTCCAGTTGTTGTGAACCCACACGAACCGAACGGAGCATGAAATGAAACGACTGCATGTCAACATGGCGGTAACCGACCTCGAGGCGTCGATCGGTTTTTACAGCGTGCTGTTCGACGCGCCGCCCACCGTGCTCAAGGACGACTACGCGAAGTGGATGCTCGATGATCCACGCGTGAACTTCGCCATCACCACGCGCGGCGTGGCCAAGGGCGTCGACCACCTCGGCATCCAGGTGGAGAGCGACGAAGAACTGGGTACCGTACACTCGCGCATGAAATCCGCCGACGCGCGCATTGTCGAGCAGGGCGAGACCACCTGCTGCTACGCCCACTCCAGCAAGAACTGGATTTTCGACCCCGATGGCATCGCGTGGGAGACCTTCCTGACGCGTGGCGAGAGCGCGGTGTACGGATCCGACGACCTCGGCAAGGGCAGCGCCTGCTGCGACCGACCCACGGAGGATTCCGCCGCCGCCGAACCGGTCGCGAAAGATGCGACGACCGCGTCCACGGCATCCTGCTGCCGCTGAACCACCGATGCCGGCCCCGCCTGGCGGCCGTCTAAAGAGTCCTTCGCCGGCGGCATGATGAAGACACACGACATCTTCGACGTTACGCCGCCGGTGAATCCCGCGGGATTCTTTCGCGCTGTCGCGGGATAAATCCGTTTTCTTCGTCGATCGAACCAGCGTTCACACCGGCTGCGTTCCCTTTGATGGCACAGAAGATGGCCTAGGGACACGCTGGGATGCCGCTCTTGATAGTGGGTATAATAATAGTATAAAATTTATACCATGCTCTTATTCGAGTTTGACGAACGGAAGAGTCAATCGAATCTGAAGAAGCACGGCATTGACTTCGTTCGTGCCCAGATACTGTGGCTGGATCCCGATTTACTCGAAATTCCCGCCAGGACCGTAGATGAGACACGCTACCTGTTGATCGGGAGGATTCACGAACGGCACTGGTCGGCTGTCGTGACCTACCGTGGAAACCGCGTTCGAATAATTTCCGTAAGATGTTCTCGACCAGAAGAGGTAAAGTTGTATGAAAGCCAGGAATTTTGACGACGATTTCGATAGCGGAAAGGATGTCACCGGCTCGCTCGACCTTTCGGGGGCCCGGCGTTCCAACCAGGCGTTCAAAAGGGTCAACGTCGATTTTCCCATCTGGATGGTCGAGTCACTGGACAAGGAAGCGGCGCGACTGGGTGTCACCCGCCAATCGGTCATCAAGGTATGGTTGGCGGAACGTTTGGAAACGCTCGAGCATTAGCACGGTAATGCCAACGGACGATAGGGAAACTACGCATCTACATTGCAATTGATACCGCGCCAGGAGCCATCTTCCGCATCGTCGATCGCCGCCCAATCCTAAACCGATCCATCCTCACCGGGCGCGCGCTCACTTTCGTCTATCTTTCCGCCGGCAACGCGATCAGCGCGTCGGGCGCCCACGACAGCCACAACGATGCGCCGCCCGCGAGCTGCCTCGCGGCCTCGGGGTCGGCGTTTTGCGCCGACACCGCGAGCGCCCTCTCGAGGCCGTCCACCGACACGACGTAGTGGCTGCGGTCGCCGAGGTACGCGGTGTTCTGCATGCGGCAACGGATCTTCAGCGCGCCGGCGGGCTCGTCGGCGTGCAGGGACAGCTTCTCGGGCCGGACCGCGACCACCAGCGTCGCGACGTCCGGGCACTCGGCGCCGTTCACCACCGGCACCCGGCCGAGGCCGTCGGCCTCGACTTCGCCGGCCTCGCCCGATCCGTTCAACCGCCGGCACGGCAGGAAGTTCATCTTGCCGATGAAATCCGCCACCTCCACCGAGTTGGGACGCTCGTAAAGATCGCGGGGCGAAGCCACCTGGATGGGCTTGCCCTGGCTCATGACGGCCACGCGGTCGGACATCGTCAGGGCCTCTTCCTGGTCGTGGGTCACGAACACGAAGGTGATGCCGACGCTGCGTTGCAGCGTGCGCAATTCGAGTTGCATCTCCTCGCGCAGCTTGCGGTCCAGCGCGCCGAGCGGTTCGTCGAGCAACAGCACCTTGGGCCGCTTGATGAGCGCCCGCGCCAGGGCGACGCGCTGGCGCTGGCCGCCGGAAAGCTCGTTGGAGCGGCGCGACTCGTAGCCGGACAACTTGACCATGGCCAGCGCCTCCCCTACCCGCCCGGCCACCTCGGCCTTGTCCAGCTTGTCGCGCCGCAGGCCGTAGGCCACGTTCTGCGCCACGTCGAGATGGGGAAAGATGGCATAGCTCTGGAACACCATGTTGGTGGGGCGCCGGTGCGGCGGCACGGCGGACATGGACACGCCGTCGATGACCACGTCGCCCTCGGTGGGCGTCTCGAAGCCGGCGATCATGCGCAGCAGCGTGGTCTTGCCGCAGCCGGAGGGCCCGAGCAGGGAAAAGAACTCGCCGCGGGCGATGTCGAGGTTCACGTCGTCCACCGCCTTGAAGGCGCCGAAGGCCTTGGTGATGCCTCTCAGGGAAATAAACGCGTCAGTCAATGGTCACCTTCGCGGTTTCATCGTTGAACGAACTGCGCCGCCGCAGGTACTCGGCCAGCGCGATGACGAAAAACGAGATCAGCAGGATGCAGGAGCCAAGCGCGAGGACGCCGGGCAGCCGCTGGGGAAATCGAAGCTGGTTCCACATGTACACCGGCAGCGTGGGATCGGTGCTGCCGAGGAAGAAAGCCATGATGAACTCGTCGAACGAGATGGTGAAGCACAACAGGAAGCTGGCGGTGATGCCGGGCATGGCCATGGGAACGGTGACGCGCCAGAACGTCCACCAGGCATTCTCGCCGAGATCGGCCGAGGCTTCCTCCATGGAACGGTCGAAGCCCTCGAAGCGCGACATGAGCACCGCCATGGCGAACGGAACGCACAGCAGCACGTGGCCGAGCGTTACCGTCAACAGAGACAGCGTACCGCCAGCCTGCATGATGACGATGAGCAGCGCCGTGCCGAGGATGATCTCCGGCACCACCAGCGGCAGCATGATGGCGCCGATGACCGGGCGCGAGCCCGGCATCTTGTAGCGCGTCACCGCCTTGGCGGCGAAGATCCCGAGCAGGGTGCTGATGAAGGCGGTGGCGAGCGCCACGCGAATGCTGTTGCCGAGCGCGGCGAGCAGCGGTTCGTTGCCGATCATCGAGGCATACCACTGGGTGGTGAATCCCTTGAGCGGAAACGAGATGTAGATCGAGTCGTTGAAGGAGAACACCGGCAGGAACAGCACCGGCACGTAGAGAAAGGCGAGATAGAGTACGGCATAGACCGCGAGGGGCCGGTTCTTTTCCCTGCCGATGCCGCTCATCGCGCCGCCCTCATCCGATGCGCGCCGTGAGCCTGCGCACGACGACGACGTAGGTCATGACGATCACGGTGACGATCACCATCGACGACAACGCCAGCGCCGCGCCCAACGGCCAGTTGTTGCCGCGCGCGAACTGGAACTGGATGGCGTTGGAAATCATGTAACCTTCGGTGCCGCCCACGAGCGAGGGCGTGACGTAGTCGCCCACCGTGGGAATGAAAATGAGTACCGACGCGGCGATGATGCCGGGCAGCGAGAGCGGCAAGACCACGCGGAAGAAACGCGCCACCGGTCCGTCGCCGAGATCGGTGGCGGCCTCCAGCAGCGAACGGTCAATCTTCTCCAGCGACACGTAGATGGGCAGGATGGCGAAGGCGGCCCACGCATGGGTGAGCGTGATGACCACCGCCGAGGGGTTGTATAGCAACACGGTGAGCGGCTCGCTGATCATGCCGAGCGAGAGCAGTCCCGAGTTGATGGCGCCGTTATAGCCGAGAATGATCTTCCACGCGAACACCCGCAGCAGGTAGCTGGTCCAGAACGGCAGCGTCATGAGGATGATCCACACCATCTTGTGACGCTTGACGTGAAAGGCGACGTAATAGGCCACCGGATAGGCCAGCAGCACGGTGAAGAACGTGGTGAGCAGCGAGATGCCCAGCGACCGCACGAACAGGATGCGGTACATGTCGCGGGTGAACGCGTCGGCGTAGTTTTTCAGCGTGAACGCGTTGTCGAATGTGTTGCCGGCGAGCTGGGTCCAGAAGCTCAGTACGACCATGCCGATCATCGGGATGACCATGATGCCGAGCATCACCAGCAGCGTGGGGGAAAGCAGCAGGTAGCCGCGCAGCGCCTCGCTGCGCATCAGCAGGCGCCGCCACGCGGAGGCGCGCGGCGCGTCGACCGCGAGGGTCGCCGACGTGGCGCTAGTCATGGCGAGCCGCCGCGGCATTCGCCGCGGCGGCATCGGCGGACGACGGGACCGCCATCGGAGCGGTGGTCATCGACGCGACTAGAAGCCGGTCTTCACGCTTTCGAAGTCGCGGTTCATCTGGGTCTCCACCTCGTCGGTCTGCGGATAGATGAAGTTGCCCGCGTTGATGTACTCGGTGGGATCCACGTCGAGCCCGAGGCTGGCCAGGGTCTCGGCGTCCACCATGTCGAAGGACTTGGCGTTGGAGTGGCCGTAGCCGTATTCCTCGATGCAGTACTTGCCGGTCGTGGTGGAGATCATGGCGTCGATAATGTCATGGGCCTCGGCGACGTTGGGCGCGTCCTTGTGCATCATCAGGCCGCAGTTCCACGTCAGCGTACCCTCCTTCGGCGCGGCGAACTTCACCGGCACGCCCTCGGCCTGCAGCTGCACCGGGGTCTCGTTCCAGGTGACCGCCATGACCACCTCGCCGGAGGCCAGCGACTGCGCCAGCGAGGTCATGTCGTTGGTGTACATGCGAATCTGCGGATGCAGCTTGCGCATCATCTCGGTGGTCTTCTCGATGTTCTCCGGCGTCAGCGGCTTGCTGATGTCGACGCCCGCGAGTATGGCCATGCACCACCAGGTATCGGCGGCGCTGTCGATGACGGCGACCTTGCCCTTGTACTCCTCGTCGAACAGCATGGTCCAGGACTCTCCCGCCGAGCCGGGATCGACGATGTCGGTGCGGTAGGTGATGGAGGTCGCGCCCCACTCGAACGGCACGTACCATTGGCCGCCGTCATCGCGCGCGCCGGGCAGCGTCGCGAGCTTCTCGAACACGTCGGGGAAGTTGGACAGCATCGAGGTGTCGATCGGGCGGAACAGGCCGGACTCCTTCCAGCGCGGGATGTCGTTCGAGCATGGATGCGCCACGTCGACGACGAAGCCGGCCTTCATCTTGGTGAAGCCTTCCTCGGCGTCGCCGTAGGTGACGAAGTTGGGCGGCGTGCCGTGTTTCTCGATGAACGTCGGGAACAGTCCCTCGTCGTCGTAACCGCCCCAGGTGAAATAAGTACCCCGCTCGGACTGGGCGGCGGCGCGGCGGGTCATCCCGGGCAGCGTGGCGACGGTCAGGCCCATGGCGCCGAGCGCCTTCACCGCGTCGCGGCGAGAGACGGGACTTCCGCGAAGCGCGGCAGCAATGTCGTTCTTGTTCACGTCGATTCCTCCGGTTCACTATGGATGGATGGCGCGGCTCCCACGCCGCATTCTTATCCGACAGTGTCCACCGACACGTTCGGAACTAGAATAGGTCGCTCCCGCGGGCTTGTCTACTGACCGCCGCCGAGGAAAACCGCTATCGGGCACGCTGTTCACCGCGCCGGCGGCTGGTGAGCCGGCAGTCGCACGGCGCGGCGACATCGCCGCCGTCCGCCAGCAGTCGTTCCGTATCGCCCGGCGCGAGCGAGTCGACGATGACCGGCGCGCCGCCGTCGACGTCGCGCAACTCGAGCCGCGAGGCGTTCATCGATGCGATGAAACAACGCGCGTCGGCGTCACCGACGACGAAGCAGTAGCGCGAGGCGTCGTCGATCCACCATCGCCCGTGCCGAACTGCTTCGCGTCGAACGGAGACCGCCAGCGCGCCGCCCGGGTCGTGATAGGTTCGCCACTCGCCGGCGTCCGACAGCATGTGGGCGGTGCGGCCGGCAAGCAGCTCGGACACCACCGAACCGTCGACGTCGGCCGCGCGAGTTTCCGCGCACGCCGCCGTGGTCGCCGCGCACCATGCTAGCGCGACGAGGCGAAGCTTCACGGCCCCGCCCTTCATCGTCCCGACTTCGCGAGCGGCAGGCCGTGCAACCATTCCAGGCACACGGCTTCGCTCTCGGCGGCGCTGAAGCCGCCCGGATTGAGCAACAGGTTCTGCCACAGCCCGTCCCACAGGGCGAGCAGCAGCATGGCCGCGCGACGGGCATGTTCGCCCGGGCCGATCAATTCGCCGAACAGGTCGACGAGCTGTGCGAGATACTCGTCGTCGAACTTCTGGCAAAGCGCCTGGTAGGTGGGCCGCGTGCCCGCCTCGCCGAAGAAGGCGGACCACGCCGCGACGCGTCGTTGATTGCAGATGCGCGGTTCGAAATGCATGCCGATCAGCGCTTCGACCTGGGCGAGGGGATCGGCCGGCGCGTTTTCGCGCGCCCGGGTCCACGCATCGTAGTACTCGTCGGACAGGTAGCCGAGGGTTTCGGCGAGCAGGGTCTGCTTGCTGTCGAAATGGAAGTTCACGATGCCCACCGACATGCCGGCGCCGGCGGCGACGTCGGCCATGCGGGTTTCGGCGAGACCGCGCCGGGCGATGCTGTCGATGGTCGATTCGATCAACTGGCGACGGCGCAATTCCCGGGGCTGGGTACGCCGCGTTTTCATTGCCTGCGCCGACGGCACGGGGGACGGCCCCGTCTCCTCAGCCACTGCGTTCGGGGCGCCGGCCGATCGCCGTCGCCGCGAAGGTGGCGACGCGAGACACGACCGTCGTTGGCGGGAGATTGTTGCAGTTCACGAGGTCATGATATCATCCACTGAATGATCGTTCAATCAAACAACCCTCGCCGCCGCCGCGCGCCCCGATGAACGACGAGAACGAGCGCAAGCCGGCACTGTCGCCGCGGCCCGAACGCTACGACGTCATCGTCGTCGGCGCCGGGCACAACGGGCTCACCACGGCCGCCTACCTCGCCCGCGCGGGCTTGAAGACGCTGGTGGTGGAACGCAACCCGTACATCGGCGGCGCGGCGGTGAGCCGCGAACTCTATCCTGGCTTCACCTATTCCAACTGCTCCTACGTGTGCAGCCTGATGCGTCCGCAGATCATGCGCGAGCTCGACCTGCCCGCGCACGGCCTGCAGGTGATTCCGTTCAAGGGCAGCGTCACCATGACCGCCGAGGGCGGTTACTTCTGTTCCTACCTCGACCACGAACAGAACCGGCGCGAGATGGCGCGCTACTCGCCGCGCGACGCCGAAGCGTATGACGACTACTCGGCGGAAGTCTTGCGACAGTGCCGCTTCATCAAGGACACGCTGCTGATGACGCCGCCCGACCCGGTGTCGCTGCGGCCGCGCGACATCAAGGGCCTGATGTGGCTGGGCCGCCGCTTCGCCTCCATGGGCGAGGACTGGATGGCCGACACGATCCGTTTCTGGGCCATGAGCTGCGGTGATTTTCTCGACCAGTACTTCGAGAACGACGTCATCAAGGGACATCTCGCCGGCAGTTCCATCATCGGCACCGCGCTCGGTCCGTGTTCCCCCGGCAGCGCTTACGTGCTGCTGCACCACTACATGGGCGAGGTGGACGGCAACATCGGCGCGTGGGGCTACGCGCGCGGCGGCATGGGCTCGGTCTCGAAGGCGCTTGCCGGCGCCTTCGAGGCCGCCGGCGGCACCATCCGCACCGCCGCGCCGGTGCAGCGCATCCTAGTCGAGGGTGGCCGCGCGCGCGGTGTGGTGCTCGAAGGCGGCGAGGAGATATTCGCCCGGCGCGTGGTCTCCAACATGGACGTCAAGCGCACGTTCCTCGAGTGCGTCGATGCCGGCGACCTGCCCGAGACGTTTCGCGAGCGGGTGGAAAATTTCAAGATTCGCGGTTCATCCGGCAAGCTGAACATCGCCCTCGACGGCCTGCCTTCGTTCCCGTCGATTCCCGCCGACTGCCCGGCGCGCAGCGGCGACATGCATGTCAGCGACAGCATCGAGTATCTCGAGCGCGCCTACGACGACTGGAAGTCGGGCACGTGGTCGCGCCGGCCGTACGTGGACATGATGATCCCGAGCATCACCGATCCCACCATGGCGCCGCCCGGCAAGCATTTCATGTCGGTGTTCGTGCAATACGTGCCGCCCAAGGTCCACGGTCGCGACTGGACCGACGCCGACCGCGACGCCTTCCGCGATACCGTCATCGACCGCATCGCCGAATTCAGCCCCGACTTCAAGCAACTGATTCTCGATGTCGAAGTGCGTACGCCGCGCGAACTGGAAGCCGAGGTGGGATTGACCTCCGGCAACATCTTCCAGGGCGAGCTGACCATGGACCAGCTCCTGTTCAACCGGCCGGTGCCGGGCTACGCCCAGTACCGCACGCCGGTGAAGAACCTCTATCTGTGCGGCTCCAGCACCCATCCCGGCGGCGGCGTCATGGGCGCGCCCGGCGCCAACGCGGCGCGCGAGATCATCCGGGACGCGCGGCCATGAGCACGAAGCACCGCTACGACGCCATCGTCGTCGGCGCCGGCCACAACGGCATGGTGTGCGCCTACTATCTCGCCCGCGCGCGGCGGCGCGTGCTGGTGGTCGACGCCGCCGACGCGGTGGGGGGCGCGGCGCGCCCGGTCGGCTTCGGCGACCTCACGGTCCCCTTCGCCGCGCACCTCGACTACGGCTTCTCGCGCCGCGTGGCCGACGACATGGAACTCGCCCGGCACGGGCTTGCCTGGGCGTCCAACGACATCGCCGGCACAGCGTTCGGCGAAAACGGTGCGCGACTGGAGTGGTCTCTCGCCCGCGACGACACGCCCTCGCCGCTGCCGGCGCGTGACGCCGGGCGCTGGCCCGCGTTCCGGCAACGCATGGCTCGCTTCGCCTCGGTTATCGAGGATATTGCCGGGCGCGTCCCGCCGTGCCTTCGCGGCGACGGCGCCGACGCGCGCGCCTGGCTGGCGATCGCCTGGCGCCTTCGCCGGCTCGGCGCCGAGGACATGCGCGAGTTCCTGCGCATCGGCGCCATCAACATCTTCGACGTGCTCGAGGAAACGTTCGACGACCGCTTGCTCAAGGGCGCGCTGGCGACCGAGGCCGTGCTCGGCCACGGTCTCGCGCCGCGTTCGCCGAACAGCGTGCTCACGTTCCTCATGCGCATGGCTTCGGGCGGCGCCGCGGCCCTGCCGCGGGGCGGCATGACGGCCCTCGGCGAGGCATTGCGGTCGGCGTGCGCGGCGAGAGGCGTCGAGTTCCGCCTCGGCACCGCGGTGAAGCGCATCGTGATCGAGAACGACCGCGCCGCCGGCGTCGAACTCGACGACGGCGAGATCGTCTCATCGTCGGACGTCGTGTCCAGCGCGGACGCGCGCACCACCGGCCTCGACCTGATCGGCGCCGCGCACCTCGACACCGGGCTCGTGCGGCGGCTGTGCAACGTGCGCGGCAACGGCTGCACCGCGCGCGTCGATCTGCTGCTGGACGACGTCGGCGGCCTCGAGCGGGACCTCCTGGTCCGCCGCCTGCTGTACGCCGGCGACATGGACACGCTGGAACGGGCCTTCAACGACAGCAAGTACGGCAACGTGTCGAGCGAGCCGCTGGTGGAGCTCGTGTTTCCCACCGTGATCGACCCGGCGCAGAAAACCGGCCGCCATCACCTCGCCACCGCGCTGGTCCAGTACGTGCCGCGCACGGCCGACGACGCCGGCGAGCGCGCGCTCGATGCCGCGCGCGGCGTCATCGGGCGCATGCTGCCCGGCCTGTTCGAACGCGTCGTCGATACGCGCACCGTCACTCCCGCCGACGTGGAGAACGCCACCGGCATTCACGGCGGTCACTGGCATCATGCGGAGATCGCCCTCGACCAGTTCTTCATGCTGCGCCCGGTGCCGTCGCTGGCGCGCTACGCGATGCCGGTGGCAGGCACCTGGCTGTGCGGCGCCGCCATGCACCCCGGCGGCGGCATCAGCGGCCTGCCGGGGCGCAACGCCGCCGCGCAGGTGATCGCCTCGGGAGGTCGCCCGTGAACGATGCACTATCGCTTCGGCAGGTCCTGGAAACGCCGTTCCACGCGCGCACGTCCGCGCTTTGCCGCACCAACCACTGGGGAAACTGGGCCGGCTACACGACGGTACAGGTCTACGAGGACGTGCAGATCGAGTACTTCGCCGCGCGCAACGCGGCCTCGCTGTTCGACCTCTCGCCGATGACCAAGTACGACATCGAGGGACCCGGCGCCGAGGCATTCCTCAACCGGCTGCTGACGCGCGACGTGCGCAAATTGCGCGCCGGCCGCGTCGCCTATGTCGCCTGGTGCGACGACGACGGCATGCTGATGGACGACGGCACGCTGTTTCGCTTCGACGCGGACCGCTTCCGGCTATGCTCCCAGGAACGCCACCTGCCCTGGCTGCTGGACAGCGCCATCGGCTTCGACGTCGACATTGCCGACGTCACCGAATCGGTGGCGGGGCTGTCGCTGCAGGGTCCGACCTCGTGCGAGGTGCTGCGCCAGGCCGGCTGCCGGGACATCGGCGCGCTTCGCCCCTTCGCGCTGGATCGCTTCGAAATCGACGGCGTGACGCTGGTCATCTCGCGAACCGGATTCACCGGCGATCTCGGCTACGAGCTGTGGTTGCCGCCCGGCGACGCGCTGGCGACCTGGGACGCGCTGATGGACGCCGGCCCGCTCCACGGCATCACGCCCATGGGTTCGTTGGCGCTGGACATGACCCGTATCGAGGCCGGCTTCCTGCAGGCCAACGTGGACTTCCTGGCCGGCGGCCGGCCGACCCGCACCGGGCGGCTTCGTTCGCCGCTCGAACTCGGCCTGGCATGGCTGGTGGATTTCGACAAGGGTCACTTCAACGGCCGCCGGGCCCTGCTCGCGGAACGTGACAATCGCGCCAGCCGCTACCGGCTGGTCGGGCTGGACGTGGACGGCAACAAGCCCGCGACGGATGCCTTCCTGTACGACCGCCGCGGCCGCGAGGCAGGCGTGGTGACCTCGGCGATGTGGTCGCCGACCTGCAAGAAGAGCATTGCCATCGCCTCGCTCAACGCCGGCGTCGACGTCGACCTCGACGGTGTGTGGGCGGACATCTACGTGAGTCGCGAACTCAGGTGGCGCCGCATCAAGGCGCCATGCCGCGAAGTGCCGCGGCCATTTTTCAATCCGGCGCGGCGCCGCGCCACGCCCGCCGGACACCGCTGATCGACGGCGCGAGTCAATCAAGGCAATTCCATGAGCCAAGACACCACTCCCGCCGTCAAGACGACGGCCATGAACTTCCCCGACACCGAGACGATTCTCGAGCGCGACGAGTACGTCATCCATCCCTGGGAGTGCTTCGACCGGCGACACCTGGAATCGCGCACGGTCATCACCCGGGGCGAGGGCATCTACGTTTACGACAGCGAGGGCAACCGCCTGATCGACGGTCCCGGCGGCATGTGGTGCGTCAACGTCGGCCACGGCCGGCGGGAACTGGCGCAGGCCATGGCGGACCAGGCCAGCCAGCTCGCCTACTACAGTCCCTGGAGCCTGTCGAACGTGCCGGCCGCCAACCTGGCCCGGCGCCTCGCCAGCCATGCGCCGGGCGACCTGTCCAACGTGTTCTTCACCACCGGCGGCTCCACCGCCGTGGACTCCGCGCTGCGCTTCGTTGCCTTCTACAACAACCTCAAGGGCCGGCCCGAAAAGAAACTCATCATCTCCCGCGCCGACGCGTACCACGGCAGCACCTACCTGTCGGCATCGTGTTCGGGCAAGGCGCGAGACAAGAACTACCTCGACTTCGAGCGCCGCCTGGTGCACCACCTGTCGTCGCCGAACCCCTACCGGCGGCCCGAGGGCATGAGCGTCGAGGCGTTTCGCGACCGGTGCGTGAAGGAGCTCGAAGACAGGATCCTGGAACTCGGCGCGGACAACGTGGCGGCGTTCATCGCCGAGCCGATCCTGGCCTCGGGCGGCGTCATCGTGCCGCCGCCGGGATACCATCGCCGCTGCCTGGAGGTGTGCCGCCGCCACGACGTGCTCTACATCTCCGACGAGGTGGTCACCGCCTTCGGCCGTCTCGGCCACATGTTCGCCTCGGAGTCGGTGTTCGACATCGTCCCGGACATCATCACCTCCGCCAAGGGCATCACCTCGGGCTACATCCCGCTCGGCGCCACCCTGCTCTCCGACGAAATCTTCGAGGCCATCAG
>JAUIEZ010000224.1 GCA_030429665.1 Gammaproteobacteria bacterium
ACCACCGACAACATCAAGAACATCGTGTGGCAGACGCGCGCCACGCCACCGACCGACTACGAGAGTTCGCTGCCCGAGGCCTTGTCGAACCTCTTTCGCGAAGGTGCGAAAGAACTGCCGGCGATCGTTCAGGGACTCAATGCCGCCGGCATGCACGGTCCCGACGGACGCGCCTGGACCGAGGAATCATTCTGCGCCGAGATGGCGCGCCTGGGTCGTTGACCCCGATCCCCGCAGGAGGAGAAAAGCCATGAGCGAACCTCGGCTGGAATTCCGTGACGTTACGAAGCGTTTCCCCAATCGCAACCGCTCGGCCGGCGAGGCCGAGTCGTACGTGACCGCCGTGAAGGACGTCACGCTGTCGGTCGCCGATGGCGAGGTGGTGTCCCTGATCGGACCGAGCGGCTGCGGCAAGTCCACCTTGCTGAACATGGGCTCCGGACTCGACCTGCCGTCGAGCGGCGACGTGTACGTCGACGGCGAGCGTGTCGAGCGCCCCAACGAGCATGTCGCGTTCATGCTGCAGAAAGACCTGTTGCTGCCGTGGCGCTCCATACGCGAAAACGTGGAGTTCGGCCTGGAGATCAAGCAGGTCGCGCCGGCGGACAGGCGAGAGCGAGCCCTGGAATTGCTCGACAAGTGTCACCTGTCCGGATTCGCCGATCATTATCCGCACCAGCTTTCCGGCGGCATGCGCCAGCGCGCCGCCATGGCCCGCACACTCGCCGTCGATCCCAGCGTGCTGCTGATGGACGAACCATTCTCCGCGCTGGATGCGCAGACCAAGATGGTGCTGCAGCAGGATCTCGGAGAGACCGTCAGCGCGACCGGCAAGACCGTTCTGTTCATCACTCACGACCTGATCGAGGCCGTCGCGTTGTCCGATCGCGTGTTGGTCATGAGCCAGCGCCCCGGCACCATCATCGAGGAATTCACGGTGGACCTGCCCGATCGCTCCGATCCCATGAAACGACGCAGTCATCCCGGCGTCGCACAGTACGTTCCCAAGCTCATGTCGCTGCTGCACATCGGTGAAGCGGCCGCCTGAAAGACAACATAAGTTAAAGGAGGAAGTTCATGAATATCTCAATCAAATCGATTGCCCTGACCGCGGCCGCGGCCGCCTTCGCGTTCGGACTCGGTTCGCCCCGTACGGCCGGAGCAGCCGAGGACGTAACGTACCTGCTTCCCGCGATTCCGTCGCTGCCCGCGTTCGGACCGTGGATGCTTGCCAAGCAGCGTGGTTACTACGCCGACGAAGGGCTGAACGTGACGTTTCAGTCGGCACAGGGCGGTGTTGACGTCGCCAAGCAAGTCGGCGTGGGCAATGCACAGATCGGCGGCGCCATCGGAGACACCCCAATCATCGTGCGCGCGAACGGTATCCCGGTCAAGGCGGTCGCGGTGCTTGGCGGCGGATCGCTTACCCAACTGGTGACGCCGGCGGACAGCGGCATCTCGAGTCCCGCCGATCTCAAGGGCAGCAAGATCTCGGTGATGTCCTACCAGGACACGACCTTCTACTCGCTGCTCGGCATGCTGGCCAGCGCCGGCCTGACGCGAAACGACGTCGAGGCGCTGGCGGCGGGGCCCGCCAACGTCTGGCAGTTGTTTCTCTCCGGCGAGGTTGCCGCCATGGCGGCGGTGCCGGACTGGATCGGCATCGTCCAGGACAACGGCAAGGACGTGAACATCCTTCCGTCCGGCGAGTTCTTCCCCAGCATGGCCCAGGCGGTGCTGGCGTCCGACGAGTTGATCGAGGAGCGGCCGGACCTGGTCCAGAAGCTGGTGCGCGCCACCCTCAAGGGCATGCGCGACATCATGGACGACCCGGCCGGCGCCGCCGCGGACTACGTCAAGGAAGTGACCAGTCACGCCGGCAAGGAGGCGTCGATCCAGCGTGTATTCGAGCTGTATTCGAAGTACGTCTACGCCGGCCAGGCGCAGATTGGCGCCATGGACGAAAAGCGCCTCGCCGAGGTGCAGGATTTCTACCTGGATCAGGGCATCGTGCGCCGTGCTTCGGAATTGTCCGACCTCTACACCAACGAATTCATCCAGTAGCGCTTCGCGCGCGGGAGTGACACCGATGGACACCATCGACAAGTCAGCGGCCGGACCGCACGCCGCGACAACGGCACCTTCCTGGTGGACACGCACCTGCCGCGCGCTGATGCGGCGCGAGACGGCGCTCAGCATCGGCGTGCTGGTCGTGTTCCTCGCGGCATGGGAGTGGGGGCCGGCATTGTTCGACATCCCCGCTTACATCATTCCGCCGGTATCCGAGGTGTTCGCGGAGTTTTTCAGGATGATCACGGTGGACCGGCTGTTCTACCACGTCGGCTATACCGCTGCGGAGGTGATCGTCGGCTTCGCGCTGGGCACGCTGCTGGGCATGCTGATCGGCTATATCCTCGGTATGTCGCCGACCGCCGAGTTCGTGCTGTCGCCGTACATCCTGGCGCTGCAGATCGCGCCCAAGGTCGCCTTCGCGCCGCTGTTCGTGATGTGGTTCGGCTTTACCGTGTACCCGAAGATCCTGGTCGCGGTGCTGATCGTCTTCTTTCCCATCATGGTCAACGTGCTGGGCGCCATTCGCACGCTCGATCACGATCTCGTCAACCTGGCGCGCTCGTTCAACGCGAGTCGTCTGCAGCTGTTCTGGAAAGTGGAGTTCCACGCCGCCATGCCGCCGCTGTTCGCCGGCCTTCGCATCGGCTCGACGCTTGCCGTGATCGGCGTGGTGGTCGGCGAAATGGTCGGCGGCAATACCGGTCTTGGCTACCTGCTGGTGTTCGGCAGCGGATCGGCCAATACCGCCATGGTGTTCGTTTCGATCATCCTGCTGACGCTTATCGGCATCCTCGCCTACGTGGCCGTGGTGTGGACGGAACGGCGCGTGCTGCACTACATACCCGCACGCGGCGCCGCCACGGGCGGTATCTGAAACTTGCGGGCATCGTTCATAGAACCGGAGCAATCAATCATGACGAATACGACGGACTTGAATCGCGACGACCAGGTCGAAGAATTGCTCGACAGTGGCCTGCGTCGCTTGTGGTACCCCATCGCGCCGAGTTGGCAGGTCAAGGACAACCCGGTCGGCATCACGCGCCTGGGCGAGAACCTGGTGCTGTGGCGTGACCGCGACGGCCAGGTCCACGCGCTCGCGGACCGGTGTCCTCATCGCGGCGCGCGGCTGTCGCTCGGCTGGAACCTGGGCGACAGGGTCGCATGCTGGTACCACGGCGTGCAGGTTAACGGCGATGGCGCGGTCGACAAGGTGCCGGCAGTCAGCAACTGCCCGCTGGAGGGCCAACACACCAATCGCGTATACCCTGTACGCGAGGTGCAGGGTGCGATCTTTGCGTACTTTGGCGATGACGCGCAGCCGGATCCCGTCGAACTCGAGCTTCCCGAGGCGCTGACGTCGGACGAGTACTCGAGTTTCCTGTGCACGGCGTTCTGGAAGTGCAACTACCGTTACGCGCTGGATAACGTCATGGATCCCATGCACGGCAGCTACCTGCACTCGGCGTCGCACTCCATGGCGCGAGGCGAAAAGGAGGCGGAGATGAAGGCGCGCAAGACGCCGACGGGTTTCGTATTCGAGAAAACCACCCAGCGCGACGTCAACTTCGACTGGGTGGAGTTCGCAGACACGGGGACCCACTGGCTGCGCCTGGAGATTCCCTACGGCGATGGCGCCGGTCCCGGGCCGAACTTCGGCATCGTCGGCTTCGCCACGCCCATCGACGAGGCGCACACGTTGGTGTTTTTCTGGCGCACCCGCAAGGTGCAGGGATGGCAGCGCGACGTGTGGCGCTTCATGTACCGCACGCGCCTGGAAGGTTTGCACTGGGAGGTGCTGGAGCAGGACCGTATCGTGCTGGAAAACATGGCGCCGAACGCGCGCGAACACGAGTTTCTCTATCAACACGACACCGGGCTGTCGCGACTTCGCCGGACCTTGCGCAAGGAAGCGGAAAAGCAGGTCGCCGAACGCGCACGGGCCGCCGGTTGAGTGGCGGCAACCATGTACGGACTTGACGGTAAACGAATCGTGCTGACCGGCGGCGCCCGCGGACTCGGGCGCGCCTTCGCCGAGGCGCTCGGTCGGGCCGGGGCGCGGCTGGTGTTCGGCGACGTGCTCGCCGAACGCGGCCGCCAGTGTGCCGCCGAGCTGGCCGCGGACGGCTTCGACGTTGATTTCGTAACGCTGGATCTCGCCGACCCGGCATCGATCGAGTCCTTCGCCATTCAGGCGGCCGATCGGCTTGGCGGGATCGACGGCCTGATCAACAACGGCGCGATTGCCACCGGCATCGGCGGCAAGCTGCTGGACGACATTGACGTCGATACCTGGGACCGGGTGATGAACGTCAACGTGCGCGGCACCTGGCTCATGACCCGAGCCGCGGCGCCGGCCATGCGCAAGGCGGGCGGCGGCAGCGTGGTCAATATCGCGTCGGACACGGCCCTGTGGGGCGCGCCGCGCCTGATGCATTACGTGGCCAGCAAGGGTGCCGTGATCGCGATGACGCGGTCCATGGCGCGCGAACTCGGCGAGGATGGCATCTCGGTG
>JAUIEZ010000056.1 GCA_030429665.1 Gammaproteobacteria bacterium
AATCGCCGATGGATACCCTGTCGGAGATGGCGACACGCAACATGGAAATCTGGAGCGACATGCAAAAGCGCATGCTTGAAGGCGCCAATCTGTTCACCCAGGACAAGAAGCAATCCGGCAAGAAGAAGTCGTGAACGGCGCCGACGCCCTGGAACGGATCAGGCGCCTTTCCGCCGCGTTCGTCGACGATCGGGGCTGGCAGAACTACCAGTCGCCGAAAAACCTCGCCATGGCGTTGATCGTCGAGGCGGCCGAGTTGGTGGAGCACTTCCAGTGGATGGATGCCAGGGAAAGCCTTTCACCCGATCCGGCCACGCGGGCCGCGGTGGAAACCGAGTTGGCCGACGTGCTGGTTTACCTGGTACGGCTCGCCGATGTACTCGACATCGACCTGGCCGACGCCGCCGAGCGCAAGATCGAAGCCAACGCACGCAAGTATCCTGTCGGCGCCGCGCCCCGGCGCGCCTAGGCAGGCAGCGCAGGATCGCGGAACCGTCGCGCCGATCGGCGCGCAATGGTGATAACATCCGCGCCCCGCGAACTGGCACGAGTAACCATGCTGACTGAAACACGTAGGGGAATCGTATATTTTTTCGCCTTTCTGGCATGCATCCCCGTGGCCAACTGGATGGTGGGCAATGTCGGTACCGCCTGTGTACCCGAAGGACCGTGCCTGATCCCCGTCCTGCCGGGGGTGTTGGCACCCAGCGGCGTGCTGATGATCGGGCTTGCCCTGGTGCTCCGCGATCTCGTTCAGCGTCGTCTCGGCATCGCCTGGGTGCTCGCCGCGATCTTCCTGGGGGCCGCTCTTTCGGCCTTCCTCGCCCCCGCGTCCCTGGTCGTTGCATCGTCTTCGGCATTCCTGTTGTCGGAGTTGGCCGATTTCGCGGTCTACACGCCGCTGCAACGACGGCGCCTGGTGCTGGCGGTGTTTGCCAGCGGCGTGGTGGGTCTGGTCATCGACTCCGTCGTTTTCCTCCAGCTTGCCTTCGGCAATCTCGATTTCCTTGCCGGGCAGGTCGTCGGCAAGACGTGGATGATACTGTTTTCGCTTCCGGTCATCGCCTGGCTCAGGCAGTACGAAGTCAGGCGCGGCATCCAGCCGGCTTGATCGAGCCTCTATCGAGCGGACACGGCAGCCAATCGCGTCGCCGTCGCAGCCACACCGATCATGGATTCACGCGTCGTTGCGCTTGATGTCTGGTTGAATCGCCGCGCCGATGCCGGCCACCGGGCGTTGATCGTGGCGACCGGTGAACACGACGCTGCCATTGCCTGGGCGTGCCGATATCTCGACGCCCTGCGAGGCGTCGAGACCCTCACGCTGTCTTTTCATCCGGATGCGCCGCCTCCGGTCCGGCACGCCCCGCCGCCCGGTCAGCTGGTGGGCCGCGAGTTCGATGCGGTCGTACTGGACGTGTTTTCCGGGTTCGACGCCGACACTCTCGGCGCCGTGGCCGGCACGGTCAGAGGCGGCGGCGTGATCCTCCTGTGTGCTCCGCCGCTCGACGCGTGGGCCGGTTTCAACGATCCCGGCCGCGGCCGACTGGCGATTTTCGGGCCGGGCGGAGACGAGATCGACTGCCGCTACCTGCGCCGGTTCGCTCGCCTGCTGGACGCTCGCGGCGGCGCCTGGATCGTCGATGCCGCCCGCGACCCGGTGCCGTCGACGCCCCTGGCTACCCGTACCGTGGACTTGGGCTGGACCAGCGACGAACAGCGCGAGGCCGTCGCGGCGTTATGTCACGTCGTCTCCGGGCAGCGACGCCGGCCGGTGGTGCTCAGTGCCGATCGCGGGCGCGGCAAGTCCGCGGCGCTCGGAATGGCAGCCGCCGCCTTGCTTCACCAGGGCGCCCGGCGGGTGGTCTTGACCGCGGCGGATCGCGGCGCGGTTCGAATCGTGCTGCGCCATGCCGAGGTCGCGCTCGGTCCCGGCAGTCGTGCAGCGCCCGGCATCTGTCGCCTGGGCGACCGTGTAATCGAATTCGTCGAACCTGGCCGGCTCCTGGACACGGACGCCCCGGCAGATCTCGTCCTGGTCGACGAGGCCGCCGCCCTGCCGCTGCACTGGCTGGAATCGGCACTGCGTCGATTTTCCCGGATCGCCTTCGCGACCACGGTGCACGGCTACGAGGGCAGCGGCCGAGGTTTCGCTACCCGCTTCGGTGGATTGCTCGATCGCCACACCCGGGGTTGGCGGACCGTGCGGTTGGCCGAACCGGTTCGCTACGCGGCGAACGACCCGGTGGAATCGTTCCTGTTCGACGCATTGCTGCTCGATGCCGAACCCGCCGAACTCGATCCTTGCCTGGACCGGCGTCTTGGTGACCTTCGAGTCACGACTCTCGACCGAGACAGGCTTTCCGACAACGAGCCGCTGTTGCGGCAGTATTTCGGCTTGCTGGTCGCCTCGCACTATCGCACTCGGCCAAACGACCTGCGCTACCTGTTGGACGCGCCCAACCTCGAACTCGTCGCCGCGTTCGAGGATGAACGGGTCATCGGCGCCGCGGTGATCGCCCGAGAGGGCGGGTTCGACGAGTCGACCGCGGCAAGGGTGGCTGCCGGTCGCTCGAGGCCGCGCGGGCACCTGCTGGTGGAGACCCTTTGTGTCCAGCTTGGCGAGACGGGCTGGTTGCCGTTCACCGGCATGCGCGTGGTGCGAATCGCCGTTCATCCCGCGCGTCGCCGATGCGGTGTGGGAACGACGATGCTGAACTATGTCGCCGACGCCGCGGCTGCCGCCGGTTGCGACTACATTGGCAGCAGTTTTGCGGTGGGCGTTGAAGTGGCCCGTTTCTGGCGCTCGGCCGGGTACGTCCCGCTGTGGTTGAGCACGCGGAGAAATGCGACCAGCGGTGTACGTTCGCTGCTGGTGGCGCGTGCGGTCACCCCGGCCGCCTCGACGTCGATCCGGCGGACGCGGAATCGGTTTCTCGAGGGATTCGCGATTCGCCTTGCCGGCCAGTATGCCGACGAGGACCCCGCCCATGTCCTGGTTCTCTACGAGGATTGCACCCGGTTGCCGGGGCCCGGCGCCGCGGACCTGGCCGCGGTGGCACGATTTGCCGACCACGAGGGCGGCTTCGACGCCTGTTTCAGCGCCCTGTGGCGTACGGCGCAGGTCATGTTGTCGCGATCGGTACACCTTGAAGGCCTGAACGAACGCGAAAGGCATCTGCTGGTGCGCGTCGTCCTGCAGCAGTGGGATCGCGCCAGGGCCGGATCGGAAATCGGGTTGGCCGGTCGTCGGGCGGTAACCGATTGTCTTGCCGCCGTTTTCCGCCGATTCGTCGAGAAGTCGATCGTACCGCCGGTTACCGGACCGTAACGAAGGCGTCGTGGGCTGCCTGTCGCGTCGACATGCTCTATAATCCGCCGCTGGGTACGGGTTCCACGGAACGGCGGCCGACAATCTCAAAATCAACAAGCGAGGTTTTCTGATGCAACGATACAAGCAGCTGACGGTCATGGCCGCCGCCGCAATCATGGGTTTGGGTGCCGCGGGTGCGGCCCACGCCCAAGGCTTCGGCGGTTACATCGGCGCCAGCGTGGGCCAAGCGGATACCGACGCGTCGGACCTGGACAGCTCCACCGGTTTCCGTATTCTCGGCGGTTACATGTACAACGATAATTTCGGCGTCGAGGTCGGGTACATGGACATCGGCGAGTTCGACGGCAACAGCCCGACCTCCAACGCGTCGATCGAGGCCGACGGCGCCTATGTCGCTGGCGTTGGTGTGTATCCGTTGTCCGACCGTTTCAACCTGTTCGGCAAGGTCGGCCTGTTTCACTACGAGTACGACGTGCTTGTCAACGGAAGCTCGGTGGAGAACAACGACGGTACCGAGATGTTGCTGGGTCTTGGCGTCGACTACTCCTTGACGCCGGCGATTGCCATCGGTGCGGAATACAACCAGGTCAGCGACATTGACGAGAGCGATGTAGACGCTATCTGGTTGAACGTTCGTTACAACATGGGCCTTCAATAGGGCCCGCGCAGTCGCGTCTTCTGTCTGCCCGGATTCTTTCCGGGCAACAAAAAAGCCGGTCTTCCGACCGGCTTTTTTGTTGCCATTACCCGGGTGACGCATGCGCCGCCCGGGTCGAAGGCCCGGCCTGCCGGGTTACCCGAGCAGCGGCGCCACCACCAGGGACACGATGGCCATGACGTTGATGAGGATGTTCATCGACGGGCCGGATGTGTCCTTGAACGGGTCACCGACGGTGTCGCCGACGACCGCCGCCTTGTGAGCATCGGAACCCTTGCCGCCGAGGTTGCCGCGCTCGACGAACTTTTTCGCGTTGTCCCAGGCGCCGCCGGCATTGGCCATGGTGAGCGCGAGCAGCACGCAACCGAGCAGGGCCCCGCCGAGCATGCCGCCGAGCGATTCCGGTCCGAGGCCGAATCCGACGACCACCGGGGCGGCCACGGCCAGAACGCCCGGCAGAATCATGCGCTTGAGCGCGGCCTTCGTGGCAATGTCCACGCACTTGTCGGTGTCCGGCTTGGCGGTGCCTTCCAGCAAGCCCGGAATCTCGCGGAACTGGCGGCGAATCTCGTGGATCATTTCGAAGGCGGCGTCGCCCACCGCCGTCATGGTAATGCTGCTGACCAGGAACGGGAAGATGCCGCCCAGGAAAATGCCGGCCAGTACCTGTGGGTCATTGAGCTGAAGGCTGAAGTCGGGTACGTGATGGCTCACCGTCTCGATGTAGGCAGAGATGATGGCCAGCGCCGCCAGCGCGGCGGCGCCGATGGCGAAGCCTTTGCCGATTGCCGCCGTGGTATTGCCTAGTTCATCGAGCGAATCGGTGATATCGCGCACCTCCTTGCCGAGACCCGACATTTCCGCGATGCCGCCGGCATTGTCCGCCACCGGGCCGTAGGCGTCGATGGCCATGGTGATGCCGACGGTCGCCAGCATGCCGACCGCTGCGATGCCCACCCCGTAAAGTCCGACCAGGGAGGTGGAGACCAGGATGATGACGCAAATCATCAGAAGCGGCACGACCACCGATTGCATGCCCACGGCCAGCCCGGAGATCATCACGGTGGCCGGTCCGGTTTCGCCGCTCTTCGCGATCTTTTCCACCGGCGATCCGGCGGTGTAGTACTCAGTGACGAGGCCGATGACGATGCCGCCGAGGGCGCCGATCAGCACCGCGAACCAGATCTTGGTGTTCAGGCCGGCAAACATCACGACGAAGTATGCGGCGGCAATGAAAAGAACCGTGGCGCCGATGGTGCCGAAACGTAGCGCCACTTCCGGCGCGCGCGAGGCGTTCATCCGCACCAGCTGGATGCCGAGCATTGAGCACACGATGCCGGCGCTGGCCAGGGCCAGGGGCAGGAACATCAGCGACTGCTGGGAGCCCAATGCGGCAATGACGTCCGGGGTGAGTGTCGCGGCGATGGCGATGGTGGCGATCATCGCGCCGCAATAGGATTCGAATATGTCCGATCCCATGCCGGCGACGTCGCCGACGTTGTCGCCGACGTTGTCGGCGATAACGCCGGGATTGCGCGGGTCGTCCTCGGGAATGCCGGCCTCGACCTTGCCGACCAGGTCGGCGCCGACATCCGCGCTCTTGGTGAAAATGCCGCCGCCGACGCGGGAGAACAGGGCGACCGAAGAAGCGCCCATGCCGAAGCCGTGGATGACGTGGGCGGTTTCGGGGTTGCCGCCGAAGACCAGGTACAGGGCGCCCAGTCCCAGCAGACCCATGGCGGCGACGGACAGGCCCATGATCGAGCCCCCAAAGAATGCCACCGTCAGCGCCTCGGAGGCGCCGCTGGATTGCGCGGCGGTGGTGGTTCGCATGTTCGCCTCGGTCGCGGTAAACATGCCGATATAGCCGGCGCTCGCCGAGCAAATGGCGCCCACGGCGAATGCCACTGCGGTCTTCCAGCCAAGGTCCGAGAACAGGATCAGCAACCCGACGACGATCGAGAAGCCCAGCAGGTAAGTGTACTCGCGGCGCATGAACACCATGGCGCCGAGATGGATCTGCCTGCCGATCTCGGCAACCTTTCCCTCGCCGGAGGGGAATCGCAGCACCGACTTGTAGATACCGAAGGCCGCAAGCAGCCCGAGAATGCCCAGCACGACGGGCAGGTAGACAACGAAGCTCATCTGGGAACTCACCTTGTTTCTAGTGGAATTTTTTCACACCGCGGGTCAAGCGCGCGTCGCCGCGGGTTTCTTTCCCCTGTCCGATTCCCGGACCGGGTACGAGTGCCGGGTGCCGCGGCGGAAAACCGGGCTGAATGGACCGGGTTGCCGCGCTCCGGCCACGCCGGCGATTCCTGGCGCGAACCGACCGGCCCTCCTGGGGCGCGGCGATTATAACAAAACCTCCCAATGAGGCGATAAATCCGTGTTATCCGGGGCTTGCACTTGTGTTTTCCGGCCGTGCCAATACAATTCGTCCGGACAATGCCTCCGGCCGGGCCACGCGGAGTCGGCTGTTTTCCCGGCGAGATACGAATCGACCGCAACGAACACGTCCCGCCTGCCACCGTCCCATCCCAAGGAGTAACAACACATGATTCTCGACAGGGTGCCGTCGGGTCGCTCGATCCCGGATGACGTCAACGTTATCATCGAGATACCGCTCAATGGCGAGCCGGTCAAGTACGAGGTGGACAAGGAAACCGGCGCCATGTTCGTCGACCGATTCATGGCCACTGCCATGCGCTACCCGTGCAACTACGGGTACATACCCCACACGCTGTGCGGCGACGGTGATCCCGCCGACGTGCTGGTGGTGAGCCCGCTGCCGTTGATTCCCGGCTCGGTGGTGCGTTGCCGGCCGGTGGGCATGCTGGAAATGGAGGACGAGTCCGGGCTGGATGCCAAGATTCTCGGTGTGCCCGTGGACAAGTTGACCACCCGCTACCGAAACATCGCCACCTACCGCGATCTGCCCCCGGAACTCCTCGACCGTATCGCCCACTTTTTCGATCACTACAAGGATCTGGAACCGGGCAAGTGGGTCAAGATCACCGGTTGGGCGGGCGTCGAGCGCGCGCGACAGGAAATCCTGGACGCGGTGGAGAAGGGCAAGGGCTGACGTCACGCCGAGTCGGGGCCGCCGGTCGCGTGCCTCGAATGCGCGCACTACAAATCATCGCGAACCGATAACTTCAGGGGCGAAATGAGCAAGAAATACAAGATCGCAGTCATCCCGGGTGACGGAATCGGCAAGGAAGTGGTGCCCGAGGGCATTCGCGTGCTGGAGGCGGCCGCGGGCCGCTTCGACATCGAGTTCGACTTCGATGAGTTCGACTGGAGTTGCGAGGTGTACGCCCGCACCGGACGCATGATGCCCGAGGACGGTCTAGAGTCCATCCGCAACCACGACGCCATCTTTCTGGGAGCCGTGGGATTTCCGGGTGTGCCGGACCACGTGTCCCTGTGGGGGCTGCTGATTCCGATCCGGCGGGAATTTCGACAGTATATCAACCTGCGGCCGGTGCGATTGATGCCCGGTGTGTGCTCGCCGCTGGCGGACAAGCGCGCCGGTGACATCGATTACTACGTGGTGCGCGAGAACAACGAGGGCGAGTATTCCGAGATCGGCGGGCGCCTGTACAAGGGCACCGACGACGAACTGGTCGTGCAGGAAACCATATTTACCCGACGCGGGATCGATCGCGTCCTGTCCTACGCGTTCGATCTCGCCATGCGTCGCCCGAAAAAGCACGTGACGTCGTGCACCAAGTCCAACGGCATCATGTATTCCATGCCGTTCTGGGACGAGCGCTTCGCGGCGATGAAGTCGCGCTATCCAGAGGTGCGCACCGACCAGTACCACGTCGACATTCTCACCGCCCACTTCGTGCAGCACCCGGAGTGGTTCGACGTGGTGGTGGCGTCGAACCTGTTCGGCGACATTCTGTCCGACCTCGGGCCGGGCACCACCGGCACCATCGGCATTGCGCCGTCGGCCAATCTCAATCCCGAACGGGAATACCCGTCCATGTTCGAGCCGGTGCACGGCTCGGCGCCCGACATCTATGGCAAGGGAGTCGCCAATCCCGTGGGGCAGGTTTGGTCGGCCGTGATGATGCTCGAGCACCTCGGCGAGGCGGACGCCGCCGCCGCGGTGATGTCGTCCATCGAGACGGTGCTCGAGTCCGGTCCGCGCACGCCGGACCTTGGCGGAAAGGCGTCGACCACGGACATGGGCAAGGCGATCGCCGAGTGCCTGGCCGCTTGACGAGCACCCCTTCGGGCGGGGCTCACTGCCGCCTGCCCGACGGGTGGTGTCGAACGATGCGAACGAACCACGAGCGGGTGGTGTCATAGGGCCTGCAGTCCTCGAAAAACGCCCTCAGCGAATCGAAGCGCTCGCGAACCGTGAGGTAGCGCGACGCGACACGTGACAGGGTCGACAGGTCCACGAGCATCGCGTGGTGGCGCCGCCAACGCTGGTAGCGCGCCCTCGGGCAGTCGATCCAGAACACCCGGTAGCCGGTCTCCTCGTCGCCGAGCAGCAGCAGGTTGCGCCAGTGCAGGTCCTGGTGAAAGAAGCGCGCCGCATGGGCGCGGTGGAGCTGGTCGAACACGATGCCGCGGATGGTCCGAAACACCGTGTCCCGGCGCTGGCGCGGCATCCTCGACCATTCGTGTTCCGCGAACCGCAACAGGTCGCGGCTGCCCTCGATGCCGCGGGTGACGATGCAGGCGCCCACCAGCCGCCCGAGAAAACGATGCTCGCTGAAGGCGACGACCTGTAGCGAATCGATGCCGATGCGAGCCAGTTGGCGGTAGCCGAACACCTCGGTGGCCGCGCGTCCGGGCCGCAGAAAGAAGCGCAGCTTCTTGTACCGCGTGTAGTCGTAGCGCTTGAAGTAGAACGACTCGCCGTCGCCGGCGTCGACGCGGAAGCAATTGGTCACCTTCGATTCGGACACGCGCGTTCCCGGCGCCAGCGTCAACCAGTCGGCATCGGCGGGCAGGCCGCCCGCCTCGAGCCGGGCGATCCAGTCGGGGTCGATCCAGCGAACGTGGCCGTGCAGGCAGGCCATGGCCCGCCGCGTGTCGGGCGCCGCCGCCAGGCGGCGGATGCGACTCACGGCTTTTTCTCCATCACCACGTAGTGCTGGCGCGAGCCCAACGGCGAAACCGTCTCCCGGTGCGTGATCACCGCGCCGTGGGCGGCACCGATGTCTGTCACCGCGGCGAAGCGCATCGTCCCCTCGTTGATGGGGCGCGCTCGAATTCGGCGCGAGAGGTTGGGCAGCGAGACCGTGTCGCTGAAGGAAAACAGCACGAATCTCGAAGCGACCCGCAGCAGTTCGTGCAGCGTCGCCTCGCGCCGGCTGTCGCTCTCGATGCGATGGGAGAGACGAACGCACACTGCGCCGTCGATAGAATCGTCGCGGAACGGCAACTGCTCGGGCAGGCAGGCGAGAGCGGCGACCCGCGAAGGGTTCATGGCGCGCTGGACGGCATATCTCACCACCTCCGGGTGCCGGTCCGCCTCGATCAGCAATCGCGCGGCCGATTGCATGGGAGAGCTGAAGCGACCGCCCCGGCATCCCAGCGCCAGCAGCGACTCGGAGACCGGTTGTTCGCACAATGCGTCGGTAACGATATGCAACTCGCGGCGCAACCGCCGGATGCGCCGTCCCGATTCAACCGCGGCACGTTCCTGACGCAAATGGCGTTCCAGGATCGACTCGCCGTCCCGAGTGGCGCCCTCGTCGTCGCCGGCGTCCGCCATCAGTACGACGCCCTCGCGGACCGGGTATTGGCGCCGGCACGGCGCGCATTGCAGCGTCTCTTCGATCCATTCGAGCGCACCGTGGCACGCGGGACATACCAGGATATCCGCCAGCTGCCGGATCGTGCTGTCGACGATCCGCGGCGCTTCGCTCATCGACCCTTCTTGCGGGCCCGTGGATGGGCCTTGTCGTAAACGCCGGCCAGGTGCTGGTAGTCCAGGTGCGTGTAGATCTGCGTGGTGGCGATGTCCGCATGGCCGAGCAGCTCCTGGACCGCGCGCAAGTCGCCGCTCGACTCGAGCAGGTGGCTGGCGAAGGAATGTCTGAGCATGTGCGGATGGACATGCCGTTCGAGCCCCTGCCGCCGGCCATGAACGTCGACGCGCTTCTGGATGGCGCGCACCGAAAGACGGCGGCCGCGCATGGTGGTGAACACGGCCGTCTCGCCGTCGCCGACGATTTTGTGCCGGCGCGCCAGCCATTCGCGCAGCGCCGCGGCCGCCATGCGTCCCACCGGCACGCGGCGCGTCTTTCCGCCCTTGCCGGTCGTCGTGAGAACCTGCTCGGCGAGATCGATGTCGGCGAGATTCAACGCCGCCGTCTCGGAGACCCGAAGACCGGAGGAATAGACCAGTTCGAGCAGAGCGCGGTCGCGGAAATCGATGTCGTCGTTGGTATCGATGGCGACGAGGCGGGTCGCTTCGTCAGCGTTGAGCGTCGCCGGCAGGCGTCGCGGGGAACGCGGCGCGCGCACGCCGTCGAACGGATTGAGCCTGACGCGTTTCTCGCGCAGCAGGAACCGGTACAACGAGCGCGCGGCGGACAGCACCCGTTGAATGCTGCGTCCGGAATAGCCGCCCTGATGTAGTCGGGCGGGGAAGGCGCGCGCGGCGCGGTGATCGATTTCGGACCACTGCGAGGCGCCGCGGGCGTCGGCGAAATCCGCGAGGCGCGCGAGGTCGCGCCGGTAGGCGCCGATGGTGTGCACGGAAAAGCGCCGCTCGGTGGCGAGGTGACGCAGGAAGGCGGCCAGGTCCTGTTGCGCGCCGGGGCTCAAGTCTTTTCCAGCGCGTGGAGCTGCCCCAGCGAGGCGCTCAGCAGACGCTGCAGTTGCTTGACGTAGTGCGTGCCCGCGTCCGGGTGATAGCGGGCGCGCTCGGTCGAGCCGAGCGCGAGCAGGGCGTAGCGCGACGGCATCCGGCCGAGGCCGAGCGGTATGATCGCGCACGAGGCAAGCGCCGGCGCGTCGTCTCCGAACAACCAGCGGCGCTGGTCCTCGGGGAGTCGAACCGAACAGCGGACATCCTTCAGATCGGCGCCGATGACGTCCGCGCCGGGCTCGTCCGCGTGGCGCAGGGCCACGAACTCGAGATCGAAAATCTTTCGCAGCCGCCGCGGCAACTCGTCAAGCCGATCGGCCAGGGACTGGGGGGTGAGCAGATAGAGCATCAGCTCCTCCATTCGCCGGCCGAGGCGGTCGTTCTCGCGAGCGTTTCCGATCAACTCGCGGAGCTTTCGCTGCCCGGCGTGCTGATCCTCGCGAAGCGCGATCACCTGGCGTTCCAGCAACGAGATGGCGCGGCCGGTGTCGGGATGCGGGATGATGAGCTGGGTCAGCAGCGACGGGTGTCGCTGGAAGAAGTCCGGGTGCTCCCGCAGGTACTCGGCAAACGCCGTCTCCTGGGCGCTGCCTGCCGGCACTTCGTCGGTTTCACCCCGTTCGCGTGAGTTCATGTTTCAAGTTATCTCGATTTCCCCGTCGAATACGTGCACCGCGTCGCCCGTCAGGTAGACCGGCGAGTGCCCACCGGCCCAGTCTACCTCGACGCGCCCCCCCGGCAGCTCGACGACGACGTGTCCGTCGAGCCAGTTCAGTTGCTGGCCGGCCACGGCGGCGGCGCAGGCGCCGCTGCCGCAGGCCCTTGTTTCGCCGACGCCGCGCTCGAAGACCCTCAGTGCAATACGGCCTCGGTCGATGACCCGCATGAACCCCACGTTGGTGCGTTCGGGGAATTGCGCGTGGCGCTCGACGACCTTCCCGATGCCGTCGACGTCGGCCGTGTCGATGTTCTCGACCAACGTGACGGCGTGCGGATTGCCCATGGAAAGTACGGCGAATTCGCGCGGTTCGCTGCCGATTGGAAGCGTATGCACGAACCCGTCGCCGCGGGCGATGAACGGTACGCGGTCCGGATCGAAAACCGGTGCGCCCATGTCCACGCGGACGCGGCCGTCTTCGAGCAGCGTCAGGGTCATGAGCGTATTGTGCGTGGCCACGCGAATCTCGCGCGAATCGCTCAAACCCTCGCGCTGCAGGAAGCGGGCGAAGCAGCGTGCCCCGTTGCCGCACTGGGATGATTCGCTACCGTCCGAATTGAAGATGCGAAAGGCGAACTCGCCGCCGGCGCCGTTCGCCGGCCGCGCCACGAGCAACTGGTCGCAGCCGACGCCGAGATGGCGGTCCGCGACGTGCGCGGCCAACGCCGGCGTCATCTCGAAAGATTGCCGCACGCCGTCGATGACAACGAAGTCGTTGCCGAGTGAATGCATCTTGCTGAAACGAACGGACATGGCGCGCCAGGAAACGATTCCCTAAAATGACGGAATTATATCTTATGGCGGGGAGCCGGTCTTACGCTCGCGACACCCCGCCAGGACCACAGGAATAGTTCGAATTGGCTACTACCGGCGCCACCGCCGACGCCCCCGTTCGCGCGGTGCTCGCCGCGTTCGCCGCCTGGCAGGTGATCCCGTTCATGGACACCCTGGCCAAGTACCTTTCCGACTACCTGCCAATCATGCAATTGGTCTGGGCGCGGTTCTTCTTCCACTTCGTGCTGGTCGTGCCGCTGGTTCTGGCGCGTCACGGCCCGCGGGCCTTCCTCGTCGAGCGCCCGGTGCTGCAGGTGCTGCGCGGCGGTTTCCTGTTGGCGGCGACGCTGTGCTTTTTTACCGGTATTCACTACGTGCCGCTCGCCGACGCGGTCGCGGTGATCTTTCTTTCACCGCTGTTCGTGCTGGTGCTTGCCGCGTTGATTCTCGGCGAGCGTATCGGTGTCGTCCACGTGGTGGCCGTGGTGCTAGGTTTTCTCGGCGTGCTGGTCATTCATCGACCGGGGTTCGGCGACTTTCATCCGGCCAGCATCCTGGTACTCGGGGCGGCGCTGTCGTTCGCGGGTTTTATCATCAGCACACGGGCACTGGCCGGCAGCGCGCCGCCGATGGTCACGCTCGCCTACCAGTCCGTGCTGGGGATCGTGATCATGTCCGTCGCCGCGCCGTTCGTATGGGTGGCGCCCGGCGCAATGCATTGGTTGATGATGCTGGGCATCGGCGCCGCCGCGGCCACGGGTCACCTGTTGTTGATCAAGGCGTACGAGATGGGCAGCGCATCCTACCTGGCGCCGATGGGTTACACCGAGATGCTCGCCGCGGTGTTGCTGGGATACCTGGTGTTCGGCGATTTTCCCGACGCCTGGGACTGGTTCGGCATCGCCCTGATCATTACCGTTTCGTTCGTCGCCACGGCACCGTGGCGGACGCGGTCATAAGGCCGTTGTGCGCCGCGGCCCGCCTACGCTTCCGCGTCGTCGCCGCTCGGCAGATACCGCAGCCAATCGTGGCTCGAATCGCCGATGGCCAGAAACCACGGGTTGAGCACCGAGACCTTGTTATAGACGAGGTCGTTGCCTGACGTGTCCGTCAGCCGGCCGCCGGCCTCGTTCAGGACGCAATGGGACGCGCCGGTGTCCCACTCGGACGTCGGCCCCAGTCGCGGGTAAATGTCGGCGCTGCCTTCCGCGACGAGGCAGATCTTCAGGGCGCTGCCCATGCTGGCGGTCTCGACGCGGTCGACGTCGAGGGCCAGTTCGCGGCGGTACGCCTCCACGGCCTCGCCGGCGTGCGAGCGGCTGGCGACCATGCACACTCGCGAACGATCAAACGGGCGGACACGGATGGTTTCCACCGTGCTATCTCGTTCGCGTCGCGCGCCCGTGCCGCGAGCGGCGAAATGAGTGACGCCGCGCGCCGGGGTGTGTACTACCCCCAAAACCGGCGTACCGTTTTCGATCAATGCGATGTTGACGGTGAATTCCCCGTTGCGCCGCACGAATTCCTTGGTGCCGTCCAGCGGATCCACCAGCCACAGGCGCTGCCAATCGCGTCGCGCGGTGAACACCGTTTCGGAGGACTCTTCCGACAACACCGGGATGTGCGGCGTCAGTTCGCGCAGTCGCGTCGTGATCAATGTGTGCGCGCGGCTGTCGGCCAGGGTGAGCGGCGATCCGTCGCTCTTTTCGGTCACCTCGAACGAATCGGCGTAGACCGCCATGATTGCTTCGCCGGCGTCGGCGGCGATTTCGCGCACCGGTTCGAGGTAACTTTCGGGAGATTCATTCATGCTTCGCCATCCGGTAGTCGAGAGGCGCGCCGGAGATGGCGCGTCAGGAGGAACAGGGCCAGTCGCGTGCGCGCGTCGGTAATGCGCGAATCGGCGTGTAAATGCTCGATGCGCTCCAGGGGCCAACGAACCTGTTCGAGCGGTTCGGGTTCGTCGCCTTCGAGCGGGTCGTCGTAGAGGTCCAGCGCGACGAACAGGCTGCTGCGAAAATTGGAATAAGCCGGCATCAGCGTCACCTCATCGAGCAACTCCAGTCGCCGTGCCGCGAGCCCGGTTTCTTCCCGCAGTTCGCGCAGCGCCGCGTCGCGGGCCGATTCCCCGTGGTCGATCAATCCCTTGACGAAACCGAGTTCGTATTCGTTCGTTCCAAGCGCGTATTCCTCGATGAGCACCACTTCGCCTTTGCCGGTGACCGGGATAACCACCACGCCGCCCTCGCCGCTGGCGACGAGTTGCTCGAAGTTGCGCCGCGCCCCGTTGCCGAACTCGAGGTCGACGGCATCGACGCGAAACAGGCGGCTACGCGCCACGGTGTGGCGCCCGAGGATGTGTGGTTTGTGCTTCAATGGTGCCGGTGTGCGGAACGAGCGGGTGCCAGCGTCGCCGGCAGGCGCATTATAACGCGCCCCGGGGCGGGCGGCCGGGTCGATTACGCCAAAATTCAGCGCGGGTTCACGAACGATCGATTCAATTGTCGGGACAATGAACAAACCAAGAAACAGTGGTGCCGGCGCGTCGGGAGACGCGCCGCCGCGACCGCACCAGGGCACCATCGCGGTGGGAACCGTCGGTTACGATCATGCCGATTGGCAAGGCGGATTCTACGACGCGGAACTGCCGCCCGACTGGCGCTTTCTGCACTATTGCAACCAGTTTCGGGCGCTGTTGCTGCCGGTCGCGGACGCGGCGACGTGGGTGGCCGGTCGACTCGACGAACTGGTCGCCGATGGCGACGACGCCTTTCGCGTATTCGTCGAGATCGATGACGAATTGTTGGAGCACACCCGGCTCGAACCGGCCCTGGACTCTCTCGGCAGCCGACTCGAAGGCGTGATCTACCGGGCCGGCCGATCGCTCCGGGGCGACCGAACGACGCATGCATTGCGTCGTTTGTCCGACGCGCGGGGACTTTGTATCGATGGCGGCGACGCCGACACGGAATCGGTCCGCGAACTCGCCAACCGGCTGGAGGTGGCGACCGTGTGGCGCCCACCCGTCGAACCCCTTCGCGCCGCGTGCGGGACGGTCCTGGTCGCCCGGGTCGGCGACGTAGCCCTGGTCGAGCTTCGGCGCGTGCTCGAGACGCTGTCGGCGCCGCCGTACGCGCACCTGCGGCGCGGCGTGTTTCTCGACGATGTTCGGCGCGCTCCGGAACTGGCCCGGCAATGCCGGATCATGGCCGAGCTCATGGGCGTTTGACGGCGCGGATGCCGGATGCAATCGTCATGCCTTATCGGTTATAGTGCGGCCCCGCCGTCCGACCTCCCGCGCTCGCCCGTTGTCACCGGAATCTTCATGAACGACGCCGACGAAACACCGTTACTTCAACTGCGTGGAATCGACTTCTCGTTCACCGCACGACCACTGTTCGAGGGTCTCGATATCAAGGTCCGCCGCGGCCAGGTTACCGCCATCATGGGCCCGAGCGGTTGCGGCAAGTCGACGCTGCTGTCGCTGATCGGCGGCCGCCTGCGTCCCGCCGCCGGAAGCATTCACTTCGACGGCGAGGAACTGCGGCCCTCGAATCGCCAGTCCCTGTACCGGATGCGCCGCAAGATGGGCATGCTGTTCCAGTCGAGCGCATTGCTGACCGACCTGAGCGTGTTCGAGAACGTCGCCTTTCCGCTGCGCGAGCACACCGCCCTGCCGGAGGAAATTCTCGCCATGGTGGTGCTCATGAAATTGCAGATGGTGGGGCTGCGCGGGGCCGCCTCGTTGATGCCCGCGGAACTGTCGGGGGGCATGGCGCGGCGCGTGGCCCTGGCCCGATCCATCGCCCTGGATCCCGTCCTGGTGATGTACGACGAACCGTTCACCGGGCTCGACCCCATTTCCATGGGCGTGGTGGTCAAGCTGATTCGGGAGCTGAACGACGCGCTGGGCATGACTTCCGTGGTCGTGACTCATGACGTCGCCGAAGGCTGCAGTATCGCGGACTACGTGTACATTCTCGGCAAGGGCACGATGATCGGCGAGGGCACGGTCGAGGAACTCCAATCCAGCGAGGATCCGCGCGTGCGGCAATTCATGGACGGCCTGCCGGACGGACCGGTCGCGTACCACTACCCGGCAGCGCCGTTCGCCGACCAGTTGCTCGGGAGCGACCGATGAACGCGCTGCAGCGCCTTGGACGCCTTGGTATCGAGGCAACCCTCGCGCTCGGCGCGGCGGGCATTTTCTTCCTGCGCGTGGTCGAGCAGCTTTGGATCGTCGTGCGGCGTCCGGCGCTGCTGGTACAGCAGCTTTTCTCCGTCGGCGTGCTGACGGTGATCATCATCGTTCTCGCCGGCCTGTTCGTGGGCATGGTGCTCGGGTTGCAGGGTTACAATACGCTGGTTGATTTCGGCGCCGAGTCGTCTCTGGGCCTCGTGGTCGCCTTGTTCTTGACCCGGGAACTGGGCCCGGTGCTCACCGCGTTGCTGTTCACCGGCCGCGCGGGATCGGCGCTGACCGCCGAGATCGGTCTGATGAAAACCACAGAGCAGCTCGCCGCCCTGGAAATGATGGCCGTCAACCCGATGCAGCGCGTCATCGCGCCGCGTTTCGCCGCCGGCGCCATTGCCGTGCCGCTGCTGGCCGCGATGTTTTCCGTGGTCGGGATTTTCGGCGGCTACCTCATCGGCGTGGAGTTGCTCGGCGTCGACGCCGGCGTGTTCTGGTCTTCAATGCGCGAGGGCATGGACTTCAAGGAGGATATCGTCAACGGCGTGATCAAGAGCGTGGTATTCGGCCTGTGCGTGACCTGGATCGCCCTGTTCCAGGGTTATACCTGCGTGCCGAATGCCGCCGGAATCAGCCGCGCCACCACTCGAACCGTGGTTACCGGATCACTGTCCATTCTGGGCATCGATTATGTACTTACCGCGCTGATGTTCGGCGCATGACCTGAGAAGGATGACGGTACGATGAACAGCAAGATACTGGAACTGGCCGTCGGCGTGTTCCTCCTGGCGGGCATCCTCGCCCTGGGCTACCTGGCCCTGTCGGTCGGAAACATGGGCGTCACGGCGTCCGGCGAAACCTACCGGGTAACCGCGCGTTTCGACAATATCGGCGGGTTGGCGGTGAAGGCGCCGGTGACGGTCGCCGGCGTACGCGTGGGGCGCGTGAGCGAAATCACCGTCGATCGCGAACTCTACTCGGCCGTGGTGAGCATGGATATCGACGCCTCGTACGACAATCTGCCCACCGATACCAGCGCATCGATTCTCACGTCGGGGCTTCTGGGCGCGCAATACGTGGGACTTCAACCGGGCGGCGAGATCGAGTATCTCGCCGACGGCGACCGAATCGAACTGACCCAGTCGGCCGTCGTGCTGGAGAATCTTATCGGGCAGCTTCTGTTCAGCAAGACATCGGAGTAGGCACACATGATGGCACGAATGATTTCCTGCATCGCCGCACTGTTGCTGACGGCGAACGTTGCCGCCGCGTCCGTCGCGCCGGACGAACTGGTCAGGACCACGATCAACGAGCTCATTGAAGAGCTCGAGAGTCGGCGTGGCGAGCTTCAGGCGGACAAGCGCAAACTCTATAGCATGGTCGAAAACGTCGTGGTGCCGCATTTCGCCGTACCGGTGATCGCGCGACTGGTGCTCGCCAGGCACTGGCGGTCGGCGTCCGAATCACAGCGCGACGCGTTCGCCGACGAGTTCAAGAAGCTGCTCATCCGTACCTACGCGACCGCCCTGTTCGAGTACACGGGCAAGGAGAAAATGGAGGTCAGGCCACCCAAGATGAAGGAGGGCGAACGCCGCGCCCGGGTGGAGACCGAGGTCACCTTGCCGGACGGCCCGCCGGTGCCGGTGAACTACTCGTTCCTGCAGGACGACGCCGGTGAGTGGAAAATCTACGACGTCGATATCGACGGCATCAGCCTGGTAACCAACTACCGGTCTTCCTACGGCCAGATCATCGGCCAGAAGGGGCTCGATGGCTTGATAGCCGACCTGAAAGAGAAAAACACCAATCTCGAGTCCGAACAGCTCGGCTCGGAAGGCGGCGCGTCGGCCAAGGGGAGCGGTTGATGCCGCAAGCCGAAATCAGGGCCGACGGAGACACCGTCGTGCTGCGGGGAGTGGTCGATTTCGACAGCGTTCCCGCGCTTGCCGAACAGGCCGGCTCGCTCGGCGCCGACGGATTTACCACCGTGGACGCCGCCGGCGTGACGCGTGTCGACAGCGCCGGGGCGGCCTTCCTGGTCTGGCTGCGTAAGCACCACTCCCGCGGCGAGGGAACGCTGGCCTTGCGCGGCGCCCCGGCGCAGCTTACCCGCCTGCTCGCGGTGACCGGCCTCGACAGCGTGGTGGGTTGACCGCGGGACGTCTTGCCCCGATCCGGGGTGCCGTCGGGGGTTGAACTATCGAAGGCCCGGCGAGGTCAGGTATCATAGGCGCATCCGGTCGGCGCACGGCGCCACGCTCGCCGCGGCGCGCCGACACATTCCGATTGACGGCCGCCCACACGCCTCGGGCGGCGCGCGACGAACAGCGAGGAATCCGTGGTAACTCCCCAGGACATCAAGGGTTGGATCGAACAGAACCTGCCCGGCAGCGAAGTTGAAATCGACGGCGACGGCCACCATTTCGAGGCAGTTATCGTTTGCCCTGATTTCAGCGGCAAGAACCGCATCCAGCGCCACCAGATGGTCTACGGCGCGCTGGGCGAGCGCATGAAGAGTGACATTCACGCGCTTTCCATGAAAACCCTAACGCCCCAGGAGCGGGCGTCCCGAGAGGCCTGATCATCCATGAGCATTCAAGAGCAAATCAAGGAACTGGTCGAGACCAACGACGTGGTTCTTTTCATGAAGGGTTCGCCGGATTTTCCGCAGTGCGGTTTCTCCAGTCGGGCGAGCCAGATTCTCCAGCAGTGCGGGGCGCGATTCGCGTCCGTGGACGTGCTGCAGAACCAGGAGGTACGAGAGGGAATCAAGCAGTTCTCCAACTGGCCGACCATCCCGCAGCTATATATTCGCGGCGAGTTCATCGGCGGCAGCGACATCGTGATGGAGATGTTCGAAACCGGCGAGCTGCAAAAGAAGCTTGCAGCCGAGTCCTGAACGACTCGACTGAGTCGACCTGACGATAGTCGATAAACCGCGGTGGACAAGCTGATCATCACCGGTGGGCGGCCGCTGCGGGGCGACGTCAGGATATCCGGGGCGAAGAACGCCGCCTTGCCGGTACTTATCGCCTCGCTCCTGACCCGCGAACCCCTTAACGTGCGGAACATTCCGCACCTGCACGACATCACCACGACGCTGGAACTGCTCGGCTACTTGGGCGTGCGGCTGGAGATCGACGAAAAGATGTCGATCAATGCCGACGCCGGGTCCGTGAACCAGTTGCGCGCGCCCTATGACCTGGTCAAGACGATGCGTGCCTCGATCCTGGTGCTCGGACCGTTGCTGGCGCGTTTCGGCGAGGCCGAGGTGTCGCTTCCGGGCGGCTGTGCCATCGGCTCGCGCCCGGTCAACCTGCATATCAAGGGTTTCGAGGCCATGGGTGCGAAGATCGACATCGAGGCCGGCTACATCCGGGCGACTTGCAAGCGACTGAAGGGCGCCCGCATCTTCATGGACACGATTTCCGTAACCGGCACGGAAAACCTGATGATGGCGGCGACGCTCGCCGAAGGCACGACCGTGATCGAGAACGCAGCCCGCGAGCCCGAGGTGGTGGATCTCGCCACCTGCCTGACGTCGATGGGCGCGCGGATCAAGGGAGCCGGCACCGACGTGATCACCATCGAAGGCGTCGAGGCGCTTCACGGCGCGGAACACGGTGTCATCCCCGACCGTATCGAGGCCGGTACTTACCTGGTGGCGGCCGCCGCCACGGGTGGCTCGATCCGCTTGTGTGACATGCGCGGCAACCTGCTTGACGCCGTTCTCGACAAGCTGGTCGAGGCCGGCGCCCGGATCGAGACCGACGACGACACGATTACGCTGGACATGCAGAATCGCCGGCCGCGGGCCGTGAGCATACGCACGGCGCCGTTTCCCGCGTTTCCCACCGACATGCAGGCCCAGTTCGTCATGCTCAACAGCGTTGCCGATGGCGTCGCCACGGTCACCGAGACGGTGTTCGAGAACCGCTTCATGCACGTGCACGAGTTGCAGCGCATGGGTGCAGACATAGAGATGGAGAGCAACACCGCGGTGGTGCGCGGGGTCGACCACCTGACTGGCGCACCGGTCATGGCCACCGACCTGCGTGCCTCGGCCTGCCTGGTGCTGGCCGGCCTGGTCGCCCGGGACGAAACCGTCATCGACCGTATCTACCACATCGACCGCGGTTACGACTGTATAGAGGAAAAACTCGCCCAGATCGGCGCCCAGATCCGTCGCGTGCCGGGACACCTGCTTCGTCGCCGTACCGCGGTTGCCTGAAATACGAATCGCCCGAAACATCCCCATGTTGACCGTTGCCCTGTCCAAGGGGCGCATTCTCGACGAGACGCTGCCGCTATTCGCCGCCGCCGGCATCGAGCCGGTCGAAGACCCGCTCGCCAGCCGCAAGCTCGTGATCGATACCTGCCGCGACGACGTGAGGTTCCTGGTGATACGTCCCGCGGACGTGGCGACCTACGTCCAGTACGGGGCTGCCGACGCCGGTGTGGTCGGCAAGGACCTGCTGATGGAAAACGGTGGCGAAGGTCTTTACGAGCTTCTCGACCTGGCCATTTCCCGCTGCCGGATGGTGGTCGCCGAGCCGGCCGAGCTGGCGGTGGGCGACGACCCGTCGTCGTGGACGCGGCTACGCATCGCCACCAAGTACCCGAACATCACCCGCGGCCATTTCGCCGCCAAGGGCGTGCAGACGGAGATCATCAAGTTATACGGCTCGATGGAACTGGCGCCCCTGGTGAAACTATCCGATCGAATCGTCGACCTCGTGGACACCGGCAACACGTTGCGCGCCAACGGATTGACCGAAGTCGAGAAAATTGCCGACATTACCGCGCGATTCGTCGTCAATCGCGCGTCGATGAAGGTCAGGTCCCGGGCGCTCGGGGAGTTGGTGGACGCATTGAAGCGCGCCGTGGCCGGGACCGCCATCCCGGACGAGACGGCCCGGGCCGAAGGCGCGGGATCGGGAACTTGATCGCGCTCCTGGACGAAAGCGACGCCGACTTCGAGGCACGGCTCGCGGCGCTGCTCGACCGCGACGGGGAAACGTACCGCGGCGTCGACGAGGTCGTGGCCGGCATAATCGACGACGTGCGAACCCGTGGCGACGCCGCGTTGGTGGAGTACACGCGACGGTTCGATCGTCGCGACGTAGACGATGCCGGAGAGCTTTGCATCGACCCGGACACGCTTCGCGCCCACGCCGATGCCCTGGATTCGGCGCAACGCCGGGCGCTTGAAACCGCACGCGAGCGAATCGACGCCTTCCACCGCCGCCAGCTCGAGTCGTCCTGGGATTTCCGGGAAGCCGACGGCAGCCGTTACGGACAGATCGTCTCGCCGCTGCAGCGGGTCGGCGTATACGTGCCGGGCGGCAAGGCGGCATATCCCTCGTCGGTGCTTATGAACGTCGTGCCCGCCCGCGTGGCCGGGGTCGAGGAGATCATCATGGTGGTGCCGACGCCCGAAGGCGCGGTGAATCCGGTGGTCATGGCGGCGGCCGGCATCGCCGGCGTCGATCGCGTGTTCTCCGTGGGCGGGGCGCAGGCGGTGGCCGCGTTGGCCTACGGAACCGGGACCGTGCCGGCGGTGGACAAGATCGTCGGGCCCGGCAACGCCTACGTCGCCGCCGCCAAGCGCCGGGTATTCGGACGCGTGGGAATCGACATGATCGCCGGGCCCTCCGAGGTCGTGGTGATCTGCGACGACGGTGCGGATCCGCGGTGGGTCGCGATGGACCTGTTCGCCCAGGCCGAGCACGACGAAATGGCGCAGTCCATCGTCATCTGTCCGTCGAGGGCGGTTCGTGACGCGGTGGTGGCTGCCGTCGAGTCGTTGTTGCCGGACATGGAGCGGCGTGACGTGATCGCCGCCGCGCTCGCGTCCCAGGGCGCCGCCGTCTATGTCGCGGACCTCGAGGCGGCGGTACGCCTGGCCAATCGCATAGCCCCCGAGCACCTCGAATTGATGGTCGCCGATCCCGACCGCCTGTTGCCCTCGGTTCGAAATGCCGGCGCCGTGTTCGCGGGCTACTACAGCGCCGAGTCGCTGGGCGACTACTGCGCCGGGCCCAACCACGTGCTGCCGACGGCGGGGACGGCTCGGTTCAGTTCTCCGCTCGGCGTCTACGATTTCCAGAAACGCACCAGCCTGATCCAGTGCTCGGCCGAGGGCGCCCGCCGGCTCTCGGCTACCGCCTCGGTGCTGGCGCGGTCCGAGGCGCTCACCGCTCACGCACGGTCGGCTGAAATGCGCGGCGACGAAAAATAGTGAAGCGATTCCAGTCCGCGCGCGAATCGTGCCGCATCGCACTGCAATCGCGGGTGATTGTCTGTTAATATTTTGTCAGCCAACCGAATCCAGCCAAACCGACGCGCGACCAGCCTTCTTCCAGCCCACGCCTTTCCCCCACGACCAACCCAGGTGTTTGATTGATGGCCGACCGCATAGCCACGGTGGAGCGTAACACCGCTGAAACCCGTATTTCGGTGATGCTCAACCTTGACGGCTCCGGGCGCGCCGAGCTGAACACCGGTGTGCCCTTCCTCGAACACATGCTCGACCAAGTGTGTCGGCACGGCATGGTGGACCTTCGCATCGAGGCCGAGGGCGACGTGCACATCGATGATCACCACACCGTCGAGGACATCGGCATCACGGTGGGGCAAGCGCTTCGAGAGGCCGTCGGCGACAAGCGCGGCATCGTCCGGTACGGTCACGCCTACGTGCCGCTCGACGAGGCATTGAGCCGGGTCGTCATGGACTTCTCCGGGCGCCCGGGACTGACGTGGCAGGTCGAGTTCCCGCGCGCGAGAATCGGTGCCTTCGACGTCGACCTGTTTCGCGAGTTCTTCCAGGGACTGGTAAACCACGCCGCGCTCACGCTCCACGTCGACAACCTGCGCGGAGCCAACGCTCACCACGTCGCCGAGACCGTGTTCAAGGCGTTCGGCCGCGCGCTTCGCGCCGCCGTCGCGCGGGACCCGGCGATGGCGGACGTCGTCCCGTCGACCAAGGGCGCGCTTTGATGCAGACCATCGCCGTGGTTGATTTCGGAACCGGCAACCTGCGCTCCGTGAGCAAGGCGGTCGAACATGTCGCGACGGCTGCGAAGGTGTTGGTCACCCGCGATGCCGACGCGGTGCGTCGCGCCGACCGCGTGATTCTCCCCGGCCAGGGCGCCATGGGAAGCTGGTTCGCCGCCATGCGCGACCGCGGTCTCGGCGACGCGGTGCGCGAGGCGTTGGCGCGGGTGCCGGTACTGGGCATCTGTCTTGGCATGCAGGCAATGCTCGAGCGCAGCGACGAGGACGGCGGCATCGCGGGACTCGGAGTCATCGCCGGTCGCGTGAAGCGCTTCGTCCGTCCCGACGGCGCGCGCGAATCGTTCAAGATTCCTCACATGGGCTGGAATCGTGTTCGACAGACGTCTCGCCATCCGCTCTGGCAGGGCATCGAGGACGGCAGCCGGTTTTATTTCGTACACAGCTACTACGCCGCGCCGACGGACCCGGCCGACGTGGTCGGCACGACTGATTACATTGTCGAGTTCGCGTCAGCGATCGCCCGCGACAACCTGTTCGCGGTTCAGTTCCACCCCGAGAAAAGTCATGCACAGGGGCTCGCCCTACTGGGCAATTTCGTCCGCTGGAATGGCGATTGATAACCGATAGCGAGGAAGGGTAAATGTTGCTGATACCGGCAATCGACATCAAGGAAGGCAAGTGCGTGAGGTTGCGGCAGGGCCGCATGGAGGACTTTACGGTATTTTCCGACGATCCGGTGAAAGTGGCGTCGCGCTGGGTCGACGAAGGCGCGCGCCGGCTGCACGTGGTCGACCTCGACGGCGCCGTAACCGGCTCGCCGGTCAATATCGAGGTCATTCACCGCATCATGGAGAGCCATCCCGACCTGCCGATCCAGGTGGGCGGCGGCATTCGCGACGAGGAGACGGTGGAGGCATACCTCGAGACCGGCGCGCGCTTCGTCATCATCGGCACCAAGGCGGTGAACGAACCGCACTTCATTTCGGACCTGTGCGCGGAGTTTCCCGGTCGCGTCATCGTGGGGCTCGACGCCAAGGAGGGCCGGGTCGCCACCGAGGGGTGGTCCAAGCTCTCCCGGCACGACGTGGTGGACATGGCGCGTCACTTCGAGAACGACGGTGTCGAGGCCATCATCTACACTGATATCCAGCGCGACGGCATGTTGAACGGCGTCAATGCCGAGGCCACCGCGCGACTGGCCGAGGCGATCAACATCCCCGTCATCGCATCTGGCGGCGTATCCAACATCGACGATATTCGCAGCCTGTGCGAAGTGTCCGACAGCGGGATCTACGGCGTTATCCTGGGGCGCGCGCTGTACGAAGGCACGCTCGAACTCAAGGCCGCCCAGGCAATCGCGGACAGTCACGCCGCGCGGGTTTTCGGCAAGTAGCGGCGCTGCCATGGGCCTGGCCAAGCGTATCATTCCCTGCCTGGACGTCGATGCGGGTCGCGTCGTCAAGGGAGTGAATTTCGTCAATATCCGCGATGCGGGCGACCCGGTGGAAGTCGCGCGGCGCTACGACGAACAGGGCGCCGACGAGATTACCTTTCTCGACATTACGGCGAGTTCCGACGACCGGGCGACCATGGCCGAGGTGGTCGAGGCGGCCGCCGGAGAGGTGTTCATTCCCCTGACTGTCGGCGGCGGCATCCGTGAGCTTCAGGACATCCATCGAATGCTGGCGGCGGGTGCCGACAAGGTGTCCATCAACACCGCGGCGGTTTCGCGGCCCGAATTCGTCGCCGAGGCGAGTCGCCATTTCGGCGCCCAGTGCATCGTGGTCGCGATCGACGCCAAGCAAGTGGCGCGTGAGCCGGCGCCGGCGTGGGAGGTGTTTACCCACGGCGGTCGAAAGCCCACCGGCATCGACGCCATCGACTGGGCCCGGCGCATGGCCGACAGTGGCGCCGGCGAGATCCTGCTCACCAGCATGGACCGGGACGGTACCCGAGACGGTTTTGACCTGGCGTTGACCCGGTGCGTCTGCGATGCCGTGCCGATACCGGTGATCGCCTCGGGCGGTGTCGGCAACCTGTCGCACCTCGCCGAAGGCATCCTGGACGGCGGCGCCGACGCCGTGCTCGCGGCAAGTATTTTCCATTTCGGCGAATTTACCGTCGGCGAGGCGAAAGCCTTCCTGGCGGAGCGCGGAATCGAGGTCAATGCCTGATCGCGGCCACGAAAGGTTGGGTGAAGTCCTTACCCGGCTCGCCGAAGTGATCGAGTCGCGGCGCGGGGCCGATCCGTCGACCTCGTACGTCGCGTCCCTGCTGGCCGGCGAGGAAACACGGATGCTGAAGAAAATCGGCGAGGAGACCGTGGAGTTGGTGTTGGCCATTCGCGACGGAAACAGGTCCGACATGGTTCACGAGGCGGCTGACCTGTGGTTTCATACCTTGGTGGCGCTGGCGTCGCGGGGCGTCGATGCCGCGCAGATAATTGAAGAACTCGAGCGGCGTTTCGCGCGCTCGGGGATCGAGGAAAAGGCCTCGCGAGGCGAGTGAATTCGCCGATGATTTTCTCCAGGTACACGATCTTCGACGGCTGGTGGTTTTCTCCTCGCGAAGCGGCTTCAATAAGCATAAAATAAGCTGCTTGGCAAGTTTCCCGCGGCTGGTGACGCGCTCGCCGCGGCGCGCGATCCGCAGACGACACAATCATTTATCACTCGAGAGAAATTGACATGGGTTTTGGTGGCATCAGTATTTGGCAGCTCCTGATCATCCTGGTGATCGTGGTCCTCATCTTCGGCACCAAGAAGCTGCGTGGCATGGGCGGCGATCTCGGATCGGCGATCAAGAGTTTCAAGAAGGCGGTAAAGGAAGACGACAGCGCCAAGAAGGACGAAGAGGGCGAAGCCTCCGCGAATGCCTCGAAGTCGGCGCTCGAGGCCGATCCGCCGGCGGACAAGCAATCCGACTCAGGCGGGGATAGCCCGGAACGCAAGGAAAAACAGCAGGCCTGATCGCCGTCGCCGGTATCGTACAACCGTTGGAGTAGATCGTGTTCGACATCGGTTTCTGGGAAATGAGCCTGATCGCGCTTATCGCGCTGGTCGTGCTCGGACCCGAACGCCTGCCCGGCGTGGCGCGAACGGCGGGGCACTGGATCGGTCGCGCGCGGCGCATGATCTCCGAGGTCAAGGCCGATATCGACCGCGAGATTCGCAATTCCGAGATCAAGGAAATGGAATCTCTCAAGAAGGACATCGAGCAGACCGGGCGGGACGTGTCCAGCGAGTTTTCCCAGGCGTCCGATTTCGACAAGAAGATCAAGGACGAATTCGACCTCACCGACGCCATCAGGGACAGCGCCAACAGCATCGGCGACCGGTCGGGAACATCTGACGACGCGCCCGCATCCGCCGAGATCCCCGCGTCCGCCGAAGCCGAACAAAATGTCAAGAAATAGCTCGCCCCAGGACCAGGAGGCGCCGTTCATATCCCATCTCCTGGAGCTGCGCGACCGCCTGCTCAAGGGGGTGGCCGCAGTGCTCGTCATCTTCGTCGCCTGCGCGCCGTTCGCCAACCAGCTGTACCTGTACCTCGCCGAGCCGCTCATGAGCGCGCTGCCCGAGGGCAACACGATGATTTCCACCGAGCCCCACGGCCCGTTTTTCGTGCCGTTCAAGCTCGCCTTCGCCGTATCGGTGGCATTGGCAATGCCGGTCCTGCTCTATCAGTTGTGGGCCTTCGTCGCACCGGGTCTTTACGATAACGAGAAACGCCTGGCGCTGCCGCTGGTCGTCTCCAGCACGCTGCTTTTCTACCTCGGCATCGCGTTTTCCTACTTCGTCGTCTTTCCGATCATCTTCCTGTTCTTTACGTCCACCGCGCCCGAAGGCGTGGCGGTGATGACCGACATCAACGCCTACCTGAGCTTCGTGCTGAAGCTGTTTTTTGCTTTCGGCATCGCCTTCGAGGTGCCCGTCGCGACCGTATTGATGGTGCGCATGGGGGTGACCACGCCCGAGGACCTGGCGCAGAAACGACCGTACATCATCGTGGTCGCGTTCGTCGCCGGCATGCTGTTGACGCCGCCGGACATTTTCTCGCAAACGATGCTCGCGGTGCCGGTGTGGATGTTGTTCGAGGTGGGGCTTTTCTTCTCGCGCCGCATGGTTCGCCGGCGCAGGGATGAGAACGACGAGGCGCTGGACGACGAGACCGACGATATCGATGACGTTGGCGACGGCCTGAAACAGGGCGTCGGACGCGGTGACGATTCGCGCTAATACGATTTGACGATGCCTCGCGACGATGCCGGCGCGGTGTCGTCAGCCCGCCCGTCCCGCCTCCGACTCGGCGCCGTTGCGTCTCCCGGCGCGCGGCTTGACATCGACTCATCCGTTCTATTTACTATCGCGAAACTTCGCGGAGGGACGCGCCGCGCGGCCGCTGCGACCAGCCCGCCCAAGGCGAAAACCAACAACACCACGAGGGTGGAAACATTTCAGTCAAGACCGCACTAATCGTCGACGACTCGCGCGTCGCTCGGCTGGCCCTCGCGCGACGACTTGGCGCTCGAGGCATCGAGGTAGTGTCGGTAGCGTCCGGCGCGGATGCGTTGCGCAAACTCCAGGATACGCGGCCGGACGTCATTTTCATGGACTACATGATGCCGGAGATGGATGGCCTCGAAGCCTGCCAGGCCATTGCCGGCAACCCGGCGACGTCGACCATACCGGTGATCATGACCACCAGCAACGATACGCCGGAATTTCGCAAACGCGGGGTTTCCAGCGGAGCGCGCGGATTCCTGTCCAAGGGACTCGAGGATCGCGAACTCGACAACGTGCTCGATTCTGTCGCCCGACCCGTCCCTGAAGCGCAAGCGGAGCCGGCCAAGTCGGCGCCGGCCGCGCCCGCGCGCCTGCAGATCGACGATCAGACCCTGGCGCTGATTCGCGACCAGGCAATCAACGCGGCCCGCCGGGCGTCGGAGGAGTACTTCACCGGGCAGTTGCCCGGTCTGGAGGAGCAGGTGATCCAGGTCGCGGAGGTCGCCGCGCGAAAGGCCGTCGGCGGCATGTCGGCAGGCGGAGGATCTCCGGCCGGAGGCGCCGTCGGCGCCGAGCATGTGGCGATGCTGCAGCGACGTCTCGACAATCTTCACAACGACCGGCAGTTGCGCGCCACGATCCAGAAGATCATGCGCGAGGAAGCCGCCGCGCCCGCCGGCGCGCCGCGACAGCCGCGCCACCGTGCAAGCGCCCGGCCATCCGGATTCGGCCGATTCGTTCGCAATCTGCTTGTTTTCGCGGTGTTGCTGGTGGCGGCCTATGCCGCGGTCATCATGGTGTTCCCCGACACCCCGCTGGCCGCGTGGCTTCAGGATCTGACGCGAGATCTCGTGGCGCGTCTCGGGTCGCCCGCCTGAACGCGTGTTTCCTCTCCCCGGCGACCCGGGGCTTATCGACACATACAATTTACTGATACGATACGCGACGTTGAGTGTGTCATCATTTTCTGAAAAGCGGGTGATCGGCATCGCTTCAGCGAGTGGGGATCCGCGTAATCAGGACGTTGCGCTGGACGATTCCGCGTAGTCAAAAACGAACGGCCCAGTATCAGAAGACAGGAGGAACCTATGCGATTTCGAACCTTTGTGGGTATCGGCGCGCTTGTGCTTGCCGGATGCGCGCAGATGCCGATGGAAAGCGCGACGGCGGACGATAGCCTCGACGCGACAATGAAAATGGCGGAAGAGAAACTTGCCATGGCCCAGTCGGCCAACGCCGAGTGGCGCATTATCGACAAGGCGACCGGCGGCGCCGCGGTGGACCTGTCGAAAATTCTCGACACCGCCAGGAAGCAGGCCGAGGCCGGTGAAACCGATGAAGCCATGCGCCTGGCAAAGCGCGTGATCCAATACGCCGAGCTCGGGCTGGAACAGGCGAAAGCCCAGGCAGGCGCCGGACCGAGGTACGAATAGTTCGTTGTCCGTACCGGCAAGAAAAACGCCCCTTGATCGGGGCGTTTTTTTGTTGGTTCTTGGTGAATCGATTCGACTTTCGTCGGTCGGTTTCCGCCTCACGCGTAGCAGCGCGTTGCGGAGATTCTCTACGTTGCCATCCTTCCTTGTCGCAGACGGTAGTAAAGCAACGGAATCACGAACAGGGTCAGCAGCGTCGACACGATGATGCCGAATATCAGGCTGACGGCGAGGCCGTTGAATATCGGGTCGTCGAGTATGAAAAGCGCGCCCAACATCGCGGCCAGTCCGGTGAGAATGATGGGCCGGGCCCGCACCGCGCCCGACAGTATCGTGGCCTCGACCAGGTCGGATCCTTGCGCCATTCGTTCCTCGATGAAATCCACCAGCAGTATCGAGTTGCGCACGATTATTCCCGCCAACGCAATCATCCCGATCATCGAGGTCGCGGTGAACTGGGCGCCGAGCAAGGCGTGTCCCGGCATGACGCCGATAATCGTCAACGGAATCGGCGCCATGATCACCAGCGGCGTCAGGTAGGAGCGAAACCACCCGACGACCAGCAGGTAGATCAGAATGATGCCTACTGCATAGGCGATACCCATGTCGCGAAATGTCTCATAGGTAATCTGCCACTCGCC
>JAUIEZ010000057.1 GCA_030429665.1 Gammaproteobacteria bacterium
CGGTACGGCGATATGGTGCGCCGTACCGCCCGGGATCAGTGCCCCAGGATCTGGCTGAGGAACAACTGCGTCCGCTCCGATTGCGGGTTGTTGAAGAATTCCTCGGGCTCGTTCTGCTCGACGATCTGGCCGGCGTCCATGAAGATCACGCGGTTGGCGACCTGACGGGCAAAGCCCATCTCGTGCGTCACGCAGATCATGGTCATGCCGTCGCGCGCCAGGTCCACCATCACGTCGAGAACCTCGGAGATCATCTCGGGGTCGAGGGCCGAGGTGGGCTCGTCGAACAACATGATCTTCGGCTTCATGCAAAGGGCGCGGGCTATCGCTACCCGCTGTTGCTGCCCGCCCGACAGTTGAATGGGATACTTGTCGGCCTGCTCCGGGATCTTGACCCGCTCCAGGTACTGGCGCGCGACGGCTTCCGCCTCGGCCTTCGAGGTCTTGCGAACCAGGCGTTGGGCGATGGTCAGGTTCTTCAGGATCGTCATGTGGGGAAACAGGTTGAAGCTCTGAAAGACCATGCCGATCTCGCTTCGCACGGCGTCGATGTCCTTCGTGTCGTCGGTCAGTTCGTGCCCGTCGATGATGATCCTTCCCGAGGTGTGCGCCTCCATGCGGTTGATGCATCGGATCAACGTGGATTTTCCCGAACCCGATGGGCCGCAGACGACGATCCGCTCTCCCCGCCGCACTTCCAGGTCGATGTCCGCCAGCGCCATAAAGTCGCCGAACGTCTTGCCAACGCCGATGAGTTGAATGATCGGTTGATCGGTAGTGTTCATGGGAATTCCCTAGCGAACGGTGTAGCGGCCGAGGACATTCTCGATGTACCTGATCGATCGCTGGATGAACCACGTCAGGGTCACGTAGACGATCGCGAGCGACAGGAATACCTGGTACGGCGCGAATGTCTCCGCAACGATGGTGCGGGCGATTCCGGTCATGTCGGCCAGCGTAATGGTGCTCGCCAATGCCGTGGACTTGAGCAGGCTGATGACCTCGTTGCCGTAGGCCGGCAGAGCGATGCGTATCGCGAGCGGCGCGGTGATGTGGACGAAGCGTTGCGGCGCCGACATGCCGAGCGCCGCCCCGGCCTCGAGCAGGCCGCGCTCGACGGAGAGCACGCCGCCGCGGAATATCTCCGAGACGTAGGCGCCGACGTTGAGCGAAAGCGCGACGATCGCGCATCCGAACGGGTCTCTCAGTATCGGCCAGAACACGCTGTCCCGAATCCAGTCGAACTGGGGTAGACCGTAGTAGATGATGAATATCTGCACGAGGATCGGCGTGCCCCGGAAGACGTAGAAATAAACCTGCGCCGGCCACGAGAGCCACCAGCGCCCGCTGATGCGCATCAGGAGGAGCAACAGCGCGATCACCGTTCCCGCCGCCAGCGAAAGCAGCAGGAGCTGGAAGGTGAGCACCATCCCGCCCAGCATGCGCGGCAGGGCGTCGATGATGATCTGCGCGCTCAAGGTGCCCTCCGCGTGTGTCGATTGGCGATGTTCTCGAGGATCATCACCGAGAACGTGATCACGGATGAAAAGGCCAGGTAGATCAGACCGACGACGATGTACATGGTGAATGGTTTGCCGGTGGTGCTCGTGGCCTGCTTGGCGACGAACAGCATCTCATTCAGCCCGATGATGGAGATGAGCGCCGTATCCTTGATCAGCGACAGCATGTGGTTTCCGAACGGCGGCAGGGCGAGTCGCCACATCTCCGGGATTCGAATGTAGAAAAACGTCTGGACCTTGTTCATGCCCAGCGCGCGCGCCGCCTCGATACTGCCCGGATTCACGCCGTTGAACGCGCCGCGGAAAGTTTCCGTGGCATACGAGCCCACCACCAGCGCGATGGCGATCGTTCCCGCCCAAAACGGCGGAATATCCACGAACCGGATCGACGGATCGAAAAGCCTGGCAATGCCGGTGAGCGTCACCGCCGACCCGAAGTAGATCAGCAGAACGACAAGGATCTCCGGCGTTCCGCGAAAGAACACGGTATAGGCATTCGCAAGGTTGTTCGCAAGGGCGTTTTCGGACTGCTTGGCGGCAGCGCCCAGCAGTCCGAACACCACCATGAACACGAGCGAGCAGACGAATACCTGTGCGACCGTGACAGATGCCCAGAAGTAATCGTCCCACCAACCCGACAAGGCATCCAAGTGCCGGTCTCCTTAACAGTTCGCGCGGGTTTGCGAAGGCGGCGGGACGAGGCCGGGTTCGGCCCCGTCCCGTGGGTCCCTCGCTATTCGATCTCGGCCCAGGCTTCGCTGTGGATCGGAAACGGGAAGATTTTCAGCGCGTACTCCTCGAGCTTGCCGTCGCGAATCAGTTGTCTGATCGCCGCGCTGATGTTGTCACGCAGTTCCTCGTTACCCTTGCGAAGGCCGACGCCAACGCCGGGTCCGAAGAACTCCGGCTCGTCGACCGCAGGGCTCACGAATTCGTACTTGCCCGCGCCGTCGCCGCTGAGAAAGCTCAGGTGAGCCTTCATGGGATTGGTCATGATCATGTCGACACGACCGTTCTTGAGGTCAAGGTACATCGCCTCGTTGCTGTCGTATAGCGCCAGCTCGGCGTCGGGCATCTTCGCCGAGAACCACTCGAAATAGGTCGAGGCGCGCTCAACGCCGACCCGCAGGCCGCTGAAGTTTTCCGCTATCGGTTCGCCATTGTCGTCGAACAGGTTCCAGTCCTTGCCGACGGGACCGACGAGGCGTCCGATGGACACGCGATACGGCGACGAGAAATCGATCTGCTCCATGCGTTTTTCGGTGATCGACATCGAGGCGATGATCAGGTCGAACTTGTTGGCGAGCAGCGCGGGGATCATGCCGTCCCATTCCTGGCAGACATACTCGAAATCCACGCCGATAATCTCGGAGATGCCCTTGGCGACGTCGACGTCGTAACCCGCCAGTTCGCCGTCGGGCGTTCGATAGTTGAATGGCGCATAGGTGCATTCCATGCCGACGCGAAGCGTTTCCGCGAACGCCGGTGCAGCGCCCAGGCTGGCCGCCACGACCAGTCCCGCCAGAGTAGCTTTCCAGGATTTCATGGCTTCTCACCTCCGAATTGGTTTCGTTTAGTCGGTTTACGAATGCGTTGCGCAAACGGGCGCGAAATGCACGGGGCGCGCTTGCGCGGCATCGATACCGAAATATAGACTACACTATCTAGAATGGACAGACCAGTCTTGATGTGGCGCGGATATCGACACGTGTCGCCACGACCGCTCGCCGCGTCCCATCGACAGGCCGGTCCCCGACCTGAGGAGGCATTAGTTTTGACAGCCACGAACAAGCGCAGGGGCGCCGCGCCGCAAAAGAACGTATCCAGTAACGCTGGCGCGGTGTCCGTCCACGCGGATCTCGCACCGTTCGTACCCGTGTGCGACGCCATCGCCAACCTGTTCGCTCCGTTCGCCGAGGTCGTGCTGCACGACCTGTCGAGCGCTACCGTGGTGCACATCGCGGGCAATTTCTCCAAGCGTGAGCTCGGCGATCCGTCGAACCTCAACGAGATCGATTTCAAGCCCTCCGACGTCGTCATCGGACCCTACGAGAAGACCAACTGGGACGGCCGCCGAATCAAGTCGATCAGCGTGGTGCTGCGCACGTCCAACGGCCGGGCGGTTGCCGTGCTTTGCATCAACGTGGACGTGTCGAACTTCGAAAACATGATGCTGGCGCTGCAGAGCTTCGTGTCGGTCCCTGCCGGTGCCGGCAAGCCCGAAAGCCTTTTCCGCGACGACTGGTACGAACGCATCAACGACTATATCCATCACTGGACGACGTCGCGCGGATTGAATGTCTCGGACTTGTCGCGGACCGAGAAAAAGGCGCTGGTGTGCGCGCTGGCAGAGGATGGCGCATTCGGCGGGAAGAACGCCGCCGGATACATCTCGCGGCTGCTGGGCATGGGCCGCGCGACGGTGTACAACTACCTGAACGGGAGCGGCGCGAAGCCGTCCGGTTCCGCTGGCGCGCGCTGACCCGCCGGCCGACCCCGATCGCGACCCACGTCACCGACACTCGCGAGGTTCAACACCATGACGTCCGGCCACCGTCTGCCAGGCAACATTCGCGACGTCGTCGGCGCCATCGTCGCGAGCGCGGCGCGCGTCGTGCGCGATGAATTCGATCGGTTTCGCGTGGAAACCAAGGCCGACGGCTCGCCGGTGACGAGTGTCGACCTCGCCGTCGAGCGCGTCATTCGCTCCCGCCTCGAGAAGGCCTATCCGGACCACGGCATTCTCGGTGAGGAGTACGGTCACGACAGGCCGGGCACCGACTGGACCTGGCTGATCGATCCCATCGACGGCACGCGCCAGTTCGCGGCGGGCCTGCCGAACTATGGCATCCTGCTGGCGCTTTGCGAGGGGAGAACACCGCGACTGGGCGTGATCTGCCAGCCCGTGCTTGCCGATGTCTACATCGGCATTTCCGGTGAGGGTGCGTGGCGAAACGGCACGCCGATCCGCGTGGCGGAAACGTCGCTGCTTGCCGAGTCCATCGTCTGCTTCTCCGATCCCGATGCCTTCGACGCCGCGACACGGCCGGGCCTGGAGCGGATGCGCGTGAAGTCTCGATGGAACGTCTACGACGGCGGTTGCCTCAGTTTCGCAGCGCTCGCCTCCGGACGCCTGGCCGTGAGCGTCTACGGGCCGAACCTCGACAGCTATGATTTCTGCCCGCTCGTGCCGGTGGTCGAGGGCGCGGGCGGCGTGATCACGGACTGGCACGGCGCGTCGCTGTCCCGCGATTCCGTGGGCGCGGTGGTCGCGAGTTGTTCGGCGTCGTTGCACTCGCGCGTGTTGGCGTGCCTCGCCGGCAACGGTGGCGAGGCGCCGTCGTCGAACCAGTCAGAACAGCACCGACGGCATGAACACCCCCGCAGGTGACTTGTAGAGACCCTGGCTCATCAGGTTCATGGGTTGCACCAGCCGCAGGCCGTGATCCATGCACCAGCGCAGCAGGCCGGTGTTGCGCACCGGGGCGAGAAAACCCGGCCCGTCAATGCCCTCGGCGGCGCCGATCAGCGCCGCGAGGTCGTCGTTGCTCTCGGCAACCGCGTGGCCGAAGTAACCGATCGACGTGGCGTAGCCGCTGATGCGGCCGGCGTGCTCGACCACCTTGAGCGTTTTACGAGCCACCGCGCGTAGTACCTCGTCTCGGCGTTCGTGGCCATGCACCCGTCGACACAGCGCGTTGCAGGCCGCCAGGTCGCCGACCCGCCCGGCACGCACCGCATGGCCGGCCACCGCTGTTTGCGGCGTCGGTCCCTGCAGCACGGCCAGCGGCTCGCATACTTCGAAGCCGAGCTTCAGGTAGAGGGCGAGCGAACGCATGTGGTAGCCAGCCTGCACGATGCGCACGCCGGCAATCTCCCTCGCTCGTGCCCGGTCCAGTATGTCCTCCATGAGGCGGCGGCCGACGCCGCCCTCGCGCAGCGACGGATCCACGGTCAGCGGTCCGGCGGCGGCGATGCTGCCGAACTCCCACAGGAAGTTGCTTCCCACCACCTCGCCGTCCAGTGTCGCGACGACGGCGTACACGTCATCGCGACCGAGCAGGTCGGCGGCCAGCGTTTCGGCGCTGGCGATATCGGGTATGTCGGGCGCGTAACCGTGAATCGCGGCAACGCTCGCGAAATCCTCGAAGCAGATGTTGCCGGCGCGCGCCGCGTCGGCCGGCGTGCCGCGACGCAGCCTGAGCGTCGCGGCACGGGTGGTGGCACCACCAGCGGCGGGACCGGTGACGGCGGGGGTCACGGGTGCTCTCCCATACGGTGACGGACCGTCAGTTGGCCGCCGTGGCCTGCACGGGTGGCAGCGGTTCGGGAACCTTGTTGGAAATCGCCGGTATGGACTGCAGGTAGGTGTAAATCGCCTCCAGGTCGGCATCGCTGAAGTGCTTGTACATCGGGATCGGCATGGGCGGCAGGATCTCCCGCCCGCGACCCATGTGTCGGCCTGTGCGAATGGTGTCGACGAAGTTGCGAAGCGTCCACTTGCCGAGACCGGTTTCCGAGTCCGGGGTCAGGTTGGCGGTGAAGCTCACGCCCCAGGGGCCGGACCATGCGGTGTTGGTGCCCGACACCGCGGCGATCCAGGGGTCGCCGGCGAGGCTGATGGGTGCCGTGATCGGAACGTCCTGCGGGTGGCCGGACAGCATGCGGCTCATGTCGGGCTCCGGTCCGCCGGGTCCCATGATCCAGGGTGTATGGCAATCGTTGCAGCCGGACGTGGTGACCACGTACTTGCCGCGCGCGACCTTGTCGGCGGATTCGTCGCCAAGTGCGGTAGAGGACGAAGACACGGCGCCGAACGCGGCGGCGACGGCCAGGGCGATGCGGGTGTAGTGCGCTTTCATGAAGACATCTCCGATGGTTGGTTTACGGGAGTTGGTTGATCCAGCGCTCGATGAGCGACAGGGCTTCGTGATCGGGTGCTGTGGTGCCGAGCGGCGGCATCTGCGCGCGCGGGTCGCGCGTCGCCATGCGCCGGTGCAGGATGCTGCCGGCGGCATCGCCGGGGCGGACTATGACGGCGTCGGCGCCGGCGTCGGCCGGACGGTAGCGGCTCGCCACGTCGATGAGGGAGGCGCGAACCTGCTCCGCGCTGTCGGTTTCGCCGACGCGCTGCGCCATGCGCGCGTCCACCGGCACCGCCGCGGCGCTGCCGCCGGGCGCGGCGTGACAATGCCCGCAGTTGCCGTGCAGGTAGCCGAGCGCCGCGCGTTCCTCGCCCGTGGCGGCGTTTATGCGTGGCGCGGTTTCGAGCAGGCCTCCTGGCAGGTTGACCAACAGGCCGCGCTCGACCAGCGCCTGCAGGTCGACGGCACCGGCGGGCGGCGTTTCGGGGTGCACGGCCAGCGGATCGCGGTCGGGAGAGAGTTGCAGTGCGGAGAATCCCAGCACCGGCGATGTGGCGCCCTCGTGGCAGGCCAGGCAGTCGTGGCGCGACGGAATGGCGTATCGTCCCCCGGGCGCGGCCGCGACCGGCAGCGTGGCGATGCCGTCAGCCGGTACCAGCACCGCCCCGCGACCGTCGGCGTCCCACACGTAGGCGCTGAAATCCCAGGAGCCGTCGGCCCGCCGTTCGATCATTCTCGTCTCGACGCGCCGCCCCATGGAGAATTCCTTCCACAGCCGCGTGCCGACCGGGAATACCCAGGCATCGGGATCGCTCGCGTCGATGGCCACGCCTTCGGGGAGTCGAATCCAGCGCCGCTTGGCGGCGCCGTCCGACCACAGCGGGTACTGCGGCGAGAACGGCAGCACGTCCGGCGCGATCTCGGTGGTCGCGCCCGCAGTGAATAAACCGGTATCGGCGAGTCGCTCGGGTGGGTGGCCGGCGCCCGCATTACTCGCGAACGGCGCGACCAGCACGCCGAACCAGACGGCGATGACGAGTGAGACATGGGGTAGGGTTTTCACGGGGGCGACCACGCGGTTCGACCTGGAACACGGGTGCCATTGTGGCGGCGTGCGCCGTGGCCGGCATCGCCCGCGAAGAGCCAGTGTCCCGTCGGCGAAGAGCCACGGCCGCCGGGCGGAGCATGGCCCGCCGGGTATCGGCGGTGTCTACGGGGAGGGCCGAGCCGCGCCGGTGGCGGGCGCCGCGGCGTGTTCGGCGTGCCACGCGGCGGCTTCGCGGCGAGAACCGACCGAGAGCTTGTCGAGAATATTGGCGACGTGGCGCTTGACGGTGTGCGGCGAGAGGTCCAGCGCCCGCGCGATCAGCTTGTTGCTGTCGCCCGCGGCGATGCGTTCGAGCACCTGCAGTTCGCGCGCGCTGAGCCGGTCCGTGCCGGCCGCTACCGGGGTGTTCCCGGCGCGCCGGCAGCGCGCCGAGAGACGCGCCCAGCGGCGCAGCCGCGAGACGCCGCCGGCCGGCAGTGCGTCTCCCCAGTCGCGCGCCGCGAGCACGTCGAGCACCGCCCCGCCCGCGAGCAGTACCCCGCCGAGATCGTCGTCGTCGAGGCCGCGGTCAAGCAGCGGTGTCAATGTTGCCGCGGCGTCGGCGGGACGCTCCAGCGCGAGCAGCGCGAAGGCCAGCCGAAGGCGCGCCTCCTGGGCCAGACCGGCGACGTCGATGGCTGCCTCGTCGTCGAGCGCTCGCGACCAGGTTGCGCAGGCGTCCGGCCAGCGCCTTTCCAGGGTTGCCAGGCGCGCGTCAAGCGTTGCCAGCGGCGCGTCGAGCAGTTCGATGTTCTTGATGCGCGCGCGCGGCGGCACGCGCGACGCGAACGAGCGCAGGGACTCGCCGTCGCCGAGCGTGTCGGCCAGTCGCGCGCCGAAGTAGAGGTAGTGCGCCAGCATCGACGTCGGTTGCGTGCCCGTGCCGGACACCGGCGCGTGTTCGAAGTAGCCGATCAACCGGTCGACGGCGTCCAGTGCCGCGTCGCGCTCACCGGCGATGGCGTGTAGTGTCGCGAGCAGGCAGTTGACGAACATGCGTATGCGGTTAGGCTCGCCCAGCCAGCGCGACGCGTCCCGGGCATGGGCAACGCGGACGCGCGCGGTGTCGATGTCTCCGCGCCACAGGGCCAGCCATGCTTCCATCACCCAGGCGATCGCCTGCATCTGGCTGGGCGAGTCCCCGGTGCGTCGGCGCACGCCGTCGACGAAGCGCGCGATCGGTTCGCGCATGCCGGGGAACCAGACATACAGCGGGCGCTGGAAGCACTGGTACCACACGTGCAGTCCGTCGATGCGCTCGAGGATGTCCAGCGCGTCGGCGTACCGGGGAGCGACGGCGCGAAAGTCGCCCGCGCTGATGGCGTTCCACGCGGTCAGCGCGCGCGCCAGCGCGCGGGTCTCGGGTTCGGCCTGCTCGAGATCGAGGGCGGCGAGGCCGCTGTTGGACTCGTCGATATCGCCGTCGCCGCACAACGCGATCAGCTCGAATACCCGCGCGCGGCGCGTGCGGCTCGCGTCACCAACGGCGGCGAATCCGTGGCGGGCGCGGGTCATGGATGCCGCCATGGCGCGCCAGTCCCACTGCGCCCAGGCCGCCTGCCCGCGAATGAAGGCGATCGTCGGAGAGGATTCGATGCGTTCGCGGGGAAACTGATCGACGAGCCGCAGCACGGGTTCCACGGCACCGTCGGCGAGCAGGGCCTCTGCGACATCGACCAGCAGCGCCTCGGCGTCGGCCCAGTCGCCGGCGCGCAGCAGGAACGACAACCGGCGGATCGCGTCGGGCTCGGTATCCGCCGCGCGTCGCAGCAGCGCCGGCAGGCAGTCCGGCCGCGTGCGTTGCAGTTGCTCGGCGAGGCAGTCGCGGAACAGGTCGTTCAGCATGAGGGTCGGCTCCGGCGCATCGATCACCGATACGAACAACCCCAGGCGCTCGATCTCGTCGAGCAGGTGCGCTGCGCGCTCGTTGCCGGTGACGGCGGCGCAGCGCGATGCGGTCAACTCCGGCAGCACGGAGCACCCCAGCAGGAACTCGCGCAGTTCCTCGTCCATCCCGTCGAGTACCTCGGCGGCGAGGTAGTCGAACACGTGACGATCCACGCGGCGCGCCTCGGCCAGGTTCGCGTGACCATGGCGCACGGCGTTGACCGCCAGTCGAAGGCCGGCCGCCCAGCCCGCCGTGCGCCTGAGCAGTTGCCCCGCGTCGGCGCGGGCGTCGCTCGCCGCCAGCAGTGCCACCACCTCGTCTCGCGCGAATCGCAACTCCGCCTGCCGAAACTCGGCGAGCTCGTCGAGTGCACGCAGACGCGCCAGTGCCAGCGGCGGGTCGAAGCGGCTGCTGACGACGAGTCCCCAGTGAGCAGGCAGGCGGTCGAGCATCAGGTCGAGGAACTCGAACACCGCCGGATCGGCAATGCGATGCGCGTCGTCGATGATCACCAGGCCGCGTGATTGCTCGCTGCCGGCGAAGGTGTTGAGAACCGCTGCCGCCACCTCGCGGCGCGCGTCGCGCGAGTTGACCGCCGCGCTTACCAGCGCGTCGGGGGCAACGCGCCACGGCAGATCGTAAGGCTCCAGCGCCGCGAACAGGCAGCGCAGGAAGCGGTGCAGGTCGTCGTCGACATCGGCGCCGATCCAGGCCAGCGTGGTGTCCGCGGATAACTGGCCGAGCTGGCGCGTCAGGGCCGCGGTCTTGCCAAACCCCGCCGGGGCGCAGACGAGTGTCAGGCGCCGGCTGGCGAGCGCCGCGCCGAGGCGATGTTCCAGGTTCGCGCGCGCAATCAGGCTGGCGCGCGCCTGGGGCGGCTGAATCTTGGTGACGGCAAACCCTGGCACCGGCGCGTCGGGCGGTGCGCCTGTGGCGGGAAGATCGGCGAACGGCTCGTTCATGGCACGGGTCCGGAAATAGCGGTGCCGCTCGACAATCCGTCGTGCGCACGTCCGGCGGACCGGGTCGCTGCGTACGGAGTCGCTTCGCTATATTAGCAGTGAATTTGGCGATATGGGTCAATATTGGTGGCCGCGGGACACGGATCGACGAATCGACCACGAGAAACGAATCCCACCCTGTCCGCGGCGCGGCGGTCGCGGCCACAAGCGGCCGGTCGCGAGCGTGTCGCGCTACCCGTGTTCTTCGCTAGAATCCTTGTCCACCGAACACCGCTGCCGGTCGATCGAACGGCAGGTTTGCGATCCTGGCAACACGGGGGAAATCCCTATGACCGAGTTATTCAAGGGCCCCGACGGCAAGCTGCGTTGCCGTTGGTGTGGCGCCGCGCCGGAGTTTCTCGACTACCACGACACCGAGTGGGGCTTCCCCGTTGACGACGACGTGCGGTTGTTCGAAAAGCTTAGCCTGGAAGCATTTCAGTCGGGCCTGAGCTGGCGCACCATCCTGGTCAAGCGCGACAACTTCCGCGTCGCTTTCCACGGCTTCGACTTCAACCGTATCGCGCGCTACACCGCGCGCGACGTCGATCGCCTGCTCAAGGACGAAGGCATCGTCCGCCACCGGGGCAAGATCGAGGCGGTGATCAACAACGCCAGGCAGGCGAGAGACCTCGTCAAGCAGGAAGGTTCGCTCGCCGCGTATGCCTGGCGCTTCGAACCGGACCCGAAGGAGTTGCCCGATCCGCAGACGGTGTCCACCTCGCCGCAGTCCATTGCCATGTCGAAGGACCTGAAGAAGCGCGGCTGGAAATTCGTCGGCCCAACCACCGTGTTCGCCTTCATGCAGGCCATGGGTCTCGTCAACGACCACGTAGAGACGTGCGTGGTGCGCAAGCGGGTCGAGAGGGCGCGCAAGCGTTTCAAGCGCCCGGACCGATAGTGCGTTCCGGGTAGCGCGCGGTGAGCGACGATCCGGTCTTCGTGGCCGGCGCGAGCGGCGTCATCGGTCGGCGGCTGTGCCAGCTGCTCGTCGCCGACGGCTACACGGTATTCGGTACCACGCGCGCCCCGGAAAGGGCCAAAGCGCTCGAGGCCCTCGGCGTCGAGCCGGTGATCGTGAACGTCTTCGATTTGCCCGCGTTGCGCGCGTCGATTGCCGCCACGCGCTCCCGACTCGTCATCCACCAGCTAACCGATCTGCCGCCGGGCATGGATCCGGCGCGCCTGCCCGAAGCGCGCGTGCGCAACGCCCGCCTGCGCGATGTCGGCACGCGCAATCTTGTCGATGCGGCTGCCGCCGCCGGGGTCGGGCGCATGGTGGCGCAGAGTATCGCCTTCGCCTACGCGCCGGGTAGCGAACCTTACGACGAGACGGCGCCGCTTGACCTCGGCGCCGGCGACGAGGCCGCCGCGCTTAACGCTCGCGGCGTCGAGCAACTCGAACGGGCCGTGCTGGGCGCGCCGTTCATCGGCATCGTGCTTCGGTACGGCAAGCTCTACGGTCCGGGTACGGGGTTCGATCGCCCCGCGCCGCATGCGCCGCTGCACGTCGACGCCGCGGCGTATGCCGCTCGCCTGGCGCTCGTCGTCGGCGAGCGCGGCGTCTACAACGTGGCGGAGGACGACGGCGCGGTGCGAATCGACAAGGCGAGGAAGTATCTGGGTTGGGATCCCGCTTTTCGGCTGTCCGACGGTTGACGCAACGAGCGGAAGCTCGACATGATTCACGCATCGACCCACGTGGAGCTCGAATGACACTACGCCGCCGCGGGTCTGGATCAATACCGACCGAAAGCGATTCTCGCGCATTCAATGGAAGGCGATACATTGCCCGCCCCATGCCACAACCTGCCCGGGATACCGGGGTCCGACGAGGCCGGTGGTGAATATGCGTCGCGCCTGCGAACCGTTCCATGAAAACCTGGATTTCGGCCCGAGTACATAGCGTCCATCTCGTAGTGGTGTAATCTACGCCGCATTTGGGATTCGCGGCGTGTACGGCGAAACTCCGAATAAGATTTTCCGTATTGTCCATGAAGGCCGACGCAAACACGTTTCGTGTAGTGTCGGCCCAGGGGCTGATTGCTGCGAAATGGCTGCCTACCGTAAAGCCGCCCACAACCGGGAGTGACAAGACATGGGATTACTGGACCGATTCGAACGCTACCCGTTGACGTTCGGACCGACGCACATCGAATTCCTGCCGAGATTGAGCGAAGCGGTGGGAGGAAAGGTGGAAATCTACGCAAAACGCGAGGACTGCAACTCCGGACTGGCCCTGGGCGGCAACAAGCTGAGAAAGCTCGAGTACATCGTGCCCGATGCGATAGCCGCGGGCGCCGATACCCTGGTGTCGATCGGCGGCGTGCAGTCGAACCATACGCGCATGGTTGCGGCCGTGGCGGCCAAGATCGGCATGAAGTGTCGTCTCGTACAGGAAAGCTGGGTGCCTCACGAGGATGCCGTGTACGATCGGGTCGGCAATATCCTGCTGACCCGGCTCATGGGCGCGGATTCGCGAATCGTTTCCGACGGCTTCGATATCGGTATCCGTCGAAGCTGGGAGGAAGCCATCCAGGACGTCAAGGATAGCGGCGGCGTCCCCTACGGCATACCCGCCGGTGCGTCGGTCCACAAGCTGGGTGGTTTGGGCTATGTCGGATTCGCCGAGGAGGTGAGAGAACAGGAGGCCGAATTGGGATTCAGGTTCGACTACATCGTCGTGTGCGTGGTCACGGGCTCGACCCAGGCCGGCATGATCGTCGGGTTCAAGGCGGACGGGCGTGCCGATCGGGTGATCGGCATCGATGCGTCGGGCACGATCGAGCAGACGCGGGCGCAGGTAACCGACATAGCGCGCAACACCGCGAAGCTCGTGGGCCTGGGCCGGGAGATCACGAACGACGACGTTCACATCAATCCCGACTACGCCTACCCGGCCTACGGAGTGCCCAGCCACGAGACCAACGAAGCGATACGTCTTGCGGCACGGACGGAGGCCATGATTACCGATCCGGTATACGAGGGAAAATCGATGCAGGGAATGATCGATTTGATCGGGAAGGGTTTTTTCCCGGACGGCGCGAAGATACTGTACGCGCACCTGGGCGGGGCGCCGGCGTTGAACGGCTACAGTTACACGTACCGGAACGGATAGCCATGCCCGCGTTTCGAGTGCGTGGCACGACATGCATCACCCGTTCCACCAACGCGCTTTCGCCAGGACATCACGGTTAGCGGATGCCCGGCGATTTCGCGGGAGTGGCGCAGGCGCGTCGTTTCGCCCGCGCGACGCCGGCAAGTGATGTTGCGTCAGCCCTTTAGCGAAGTCAGTAACGTACAGTGAAAAACAAGGGAAAAATCACTTCCTGGCATGATGACAAGGGCTACGGGTTCATCTCGCCGGATACGGGTAGGGACCAGGTCTTCGTTCATATCAAGGCCTTCGACAACCGGGATCGGAGGCCGCAGCCCGGCGACGTCGTGCGCTACACGGTGTCGACCGATTCGAAGGGCAGGATTCGCGCCGGGAAGGCGGAGTTCGCGGGAGCAAGGAGGGCGGCGAGGACAAGGCGTAGGCCAAGTGCCGCGGCGCCGTCGCTCGCCGTCGGTTTTCTGTTGGCGGTCGGTGGTGCGGCCGCCGCGTCGAGCATTCCGGCATTGGTCCTGCCGTTGTACCTGGTCGCGAGTGCCGCGACGTTCGTGGTGTATGCCATGGATAAATCCGCCGCCACGCGAGGCACCTGGCGTACCAGCGAGAGTACGTTGCATCTCCTCGCGCTTGTCGGTGGTTGGCCGGGCGCATTGATCGCCCAGGACCGCTTGCGGCACAAGTCGCGCAAGCGCTCGTTCCAGGCGGTTTTCTGGGTGACGGTGGTGGCGAACTGCGCGGCATTCGCGTGGTTATTCACTGCCGATGGCGCGCGGACATTTGGTTCCATCGTCGACATGGTCCTGGATGCCCGGTAGGTGGGCGTCCCGGGACCGACCGCCGGGACCGGCCGTCGCCCGCGCCACGTCGTCGTATCGCGACTCGCGAGAGGTATAGCGATGAAGAAGCCTTCCATAACCTTGGATTCAACGTGCAAGTCCGAATGCGCCGGGCATGTCGCACGGAGTACTCACTCGCCCCCGGAACGTCCGAAGTCAATGGTTGGAGATCGTACCGTCGGCAACGCCGCGTACGCGCGGTACTTGATGCCTGGAGAATGAGACAACCGGTGTAACCCTTCGTTTAGCGTCCATCCGCAAGCCAGGAACACGTGCATTGCCGGTGCCGATTTCGCCTGCCAGGCTGCGGGGAATACGGAACGCGAAGTTGTTGCTATGCTTGGCGCCAGCCTGGCCCACCTTTCGGTTCGAGGTATTGCATGCACGCCAAGCCGTTGCTGACCGACAGCCCGATCCCGCTGGTTCCGGAATTGCCCGACGATCGATCGGTACCGAGCGCGGTGGGATGGGCGATGCGGCGCGCCGAAGCAATTCGCGAGTTGGTCCGCAATGCGGGTGCCGTGCTGATCCGGGGCTTCGACGTTCGCACGGCCGACGCGTTTCGTTCGATTTGCGAATCCATCGAACCGGACCTTCGGTCGTACGCGGGCGGAGACTCGCCGCGCAGCATCGTCACCGACAAGGTATACACGTCGACCGAGTACGACGCGTCACTGGAAGTCTACTTGCACAATGAGCTTTCCTACGCCGGATGGTCGCCCAGGCTGGTCTTTTTCGGCTGCCTCGTGCCGGCCCTGGAGGGTGGAGAAACGCCCGTTGCCGATGGCCGGAAAATCTACGAGGCACTTCCCGCCGGGATCATCGAACGGTTCGAATCCCGTGGAGTTGCCTACCTGCAACACCTGTGGGACGCGCAGGGCGATCCCGGCATCGGAAAGAGTTGGCAGCAAACCTTCGAGACCACGGACCGCGAGGCGGTTGAGAAATACCTCGAGCGCGCCGGCATGTCCTGGGAGTGGACCCGGATAGGCCTCAGGACGCGCGCGCCGCATGCCGCCGTCGTTTCGCACCCGGTTACCGGCGAAAAATGCTGGTGGAACCAGGCCGACCAGTGGCATCGGGGGTTGGCCGGCGTCAAGACGTCCTTCGGCGCAAGGGACGATCCCCGCTTCGATCCGGCGACCGCCGGAGACGCGACATTGGGAAACCACGTAACCTTTGCAGACGGCGGCGAGATCGATGTCTCGGACCTCGAAACCATCCGCGCCGTGAACCGGTCGATGGAGGTCGTGTTCCCATGGCGGGCCGGAGACGTCCTGGCGATCGACAATATACTGGCGATGCACGGGCGCAAGCCCTATCGCGGGCCACGCCGCGTCGTCGTCGCGATGGCCTGACGAACGCGATCCGTGGCGCGCTTCGCAAGATGGATTCCGGCTTCGGGCCGCCGCTCGCCGAGTCCGTGGTCACGATAGTACATGGCGGCATCCGGCGCGGCCTCGACCCCCCGGTGGACGCCGTCCCGGCCGACGGGGCCGGTCGACAATACCTGATCCGGGTGTGCCCGGGCATTCGGGGCGATCGTCGACTGCCGCGCATGTCGTGCATAATCCGTAGTGCGGGGGATTCGACCCGCACCGAACCGGGAGGAAGAATCCATGGCAGATCCGAACTGCAACTACTGCAATGGCACCGGCAAGTACAAGTGTTCCCTGTGCGCGGGAAGCAAGAAGCGGCGGTGTAGCTATTGCGACGGCAAGGGTGGCGATCCGAATACGGGCGGCGGCACCTGTCCGCGGTGCATGAACAGTGGAAAGATGAATTGCCCGCAGTGCGAAGGCACGGGGTTGGGTCCATGCCCGAGTTGCGGCTAGTTCGACTCATCGATCGCGCGCTCGCCGACTCGTCGCGAGGGCGAACTCCGCGCGCCCCGCGCCACGACATCCTGAAACGGTAGCTATCCATGCATCCGATCGTCCGAAGCGGCCTTGCCATCGTCGCGGGACTGGTCGTCGGCAGCGTGGTGAACATGGGCCTCATCCTGCTGGGCGGAGAGGCTATTCCTCCGCCGGAGGGCGCGGACGTGACCACCATGGCGGGATTGAAGGCGTCGATGCACCTGTTCGAGGCGAAGCACTTCGTGTTCCCGTTCCTGGCCCATGCGCTTGGCACGTTCGTCGGTGCCGTGGTCGCCGCCGCCATCGCGTCGCGGCGCAAATTCGCCATGGCGATGGTCGTCGGTGCGGGATTTCTCGCCGGCGGCATCGCCAACGCGTTCATGCTGCCTGCGCCCGCGTGGTTCAACGCGGTCGACCTGGTGTTGGCCTACGCGCCGATGGCGTGGTTGGGAGGAAAACTCGCGTCGAGGCGCCGCTGAAACGAGGAGGCGACCTGCGCGGGCGAAAGGTTCGTTGCGTGCGCCGCGCGCCTCGCCGTGACGACAAAGGTCGCGACGACGCGAACGCTACCAGCCCTCGACGCCGCTCATGTCCGGCAATTGGTGAGCGATGCCCTTGTGGCAGTCGATGCAGGTCTTGTTGCCGGGCACCAACTCGCGTTGATGCGCTTCCACCGCGCGCATTGACTGCCGCGTGAAATCCATGGATACCTCGCTGTGGCAGTTGCGGCACTCCAGCGAGTCGTTGGCCTTCAGCCGCGCCCACTCGTGCTTGGCCAGTTCCAGGCGCTTTTGCTGGAACTTGTCGCGGGTGTCGATGGTGCCGAAGATGTGACCCCAGACTTCCTTGGATGCCTGCATCTTGCGGGCGATCTTGTCCGTCCAGTCGTGGGGCACGTGGCAATCGGGACACGTGGCGCGCACACCCGAGCGGTTGCTGTAGTGAATGGTGGTCTTGAGCTCTGCGAAAACATTGTCGCGCATCTCGTGGCACACCGTGCAGAAGACCTCGGTATTGGTCGCCTCCAGTGCGGTGTTGAATCCACCCCAGAAGATAATACCGGTGACAAAGCCGCCCACGGTGAGAAAACCCATGCTCAGGTGGCGACTCGGCCGCGAGAAGGTGCGCCAGTACGCCTTGAGACGTTGGATCACGGATGCCATTGCGTCACTCCCCGGCCTACTGGCTCGCCGCGTCCGCGCCCAGCATGTCGGCAACGTCCTGGAACGTGTTTTGCACCAGCGGCTTGGCGTCGGTCTGCGCGGCGTGGCACTGGGTGCAGAAGTAGCGTCGCGGCGAAACCTCGGCAAGCACGATGCCGTCGCGGTCGGTGTAGTGGGTCACGCTGACCATCGGCGCCTGCGATTCCTCCACCCGCGTGCGGCTATGGCAGGACAGGCAGCGGTTGGCGCGCAGGTCGACCTGGTAGTTGTCGATCTTGTGGGGAATGGTCGGCGGCTGCATGGGATGAATACGCGCGCGGCGTTCGTCGCTGTCGATGATATCGGCGATGCGCGGCGGTTCGGGCTCGTCGCCCAGCGTGTAGTGCCGCAGGGTGGCGATCTCGTCGGAAGCGGACTGCGCAAGCGTGGTGCCGGCGACGAACATTGCCGCGATGAAAAATGTCGACCGCTTCATGCCGTCACCTCCGACGCCTTGAGGATGCGCACCGCGCACTTCTTGAAGTCGGTCTGCTTGGAAATGGGATCGGTGGCATCCAGGGTGGACTTGTTGATGAGCTGGCTGGCGTCGAAGAATGGCACGAACACGACGCCCGCGGGCACCTTGTTGCGCCCGCGCGTCTCCACCCGCGTGCGCGTGCGGCCCCGCCGCGACTCGATGAATACGTCGTCGCCGCGCCGCAGGCCGCGCGCCATGGCGTCGTCCGGGTGCATGAAAACCACGGCGTCGGGGAAGGCGCGGTAGAGCTCGGGCACGCGCTGCGTCATGGAGCCGGTGTGCCAGTGCTCCAGCACGCGCCCGGTCACCAGCCAAAGGTCGTAGTCGTCGTCGGGCGATTCGGCCGGTGGCTCGTATGGCAGGGCGAAGATCACCGCGCGGTTGTCCTCGTGGCCGTAGAACTGGTAGCCGCTGCCGGGTTCGACGTAGGGGTCCGATCCCTCGCGGAATCGCCACCGCGTCTCCTTGCCATCCACCACAGGCCAGCGCAGGCCGCGTACCGCATGGTAGGTGTCGAAGGGCGCGAGGTCGTGGCCGTGGCCGCGGCCGAACTCGGCATACTCCTCGAACAGGCCTTTCTGTACGTAAAAGCCCGCAGCCTTGGCTTCGACGTTCTCGTAGCCGGGGTCGATCTCGTCGAGGGCGAAGCGATCGACGTGTCCGTTTCGGAACAGCAGCTCGTACAGCGTGCGGCCCTTGTAGTCCGGGTTGGCCTCGAGCAGATCGGCAGGCCAGGCGTCGTCGGTGGTGATGCGCTTGGCGAACTCCATGATTTGCCACAGGTCGGACTTCGCCTCGCCGGGCGCGTCCACCAACTGGTGCCAGAACTGGGTGCGGCGCTCGGCGTTGCCGTAGGCGCCCTCCTTCTCCACCCACATGGCGGTGGGCAGGATGAGGTCGGCGGCCTGCGTGGTGACCGTCGGGTAGGCGTCCGAGACGACGATGAAATTTTCCGGGTTGCGGTAGCCGGGCAATCGTTCCTCGTTGACGTTCGGGCCCGCCTGCATGTTGTTGTTGCACATTACCCAGTAGGCGTTGAGCTTGCCGTCCTTGAGCATGCGATCCTGCAGCACCGCGTGATAGCCTGGCTCGGCGGGGATGGTGCCGGGAGGCAGCTTCCAGATCCTTTCGGCGGTCTTGCGATGCGCTTCATTTGTGACGACGAGGTCCGCGGGCAGGCGGTGCGAGAAGGTGCCCACTTCGCGCGCGGTGCCGCATGCCGACGGCTGCCCGGTGAGCGAAAAGGGGCTGTTGCCGGGCGTGGCAATCTTGCCGGTGAGCAGGTGCAGGTTGTAGGCGAGATTGCTGCACCACGTGCCGCGGGTATGCTGGTTGAAGCCCATGGTCCACAACGACATCACCTTCGTATCGGGATCGGCGTAGAGCTCGGCAAGCGCTTCGAGCCGGTTTCGCGGCACGCCCGACAGTTCCGACACGGTGTCGGCGTCGTAGGCGCTGACGAATTCCGCGAATTCCTCGAACGTCATCGGTTCGGCGGCGCCGGCCCGCTCGCGGCCGGCCGCCTTCTGTTCGAGCGGATGTTCGGGCCGCAGTCCGTAGCCGATGTCGATTGCGCCGCGCTTGAAGTTCGCGTGCTTGTCGACGAAATCGCTGTTCACCCGCCCGGTTTCGATGATGTAGTTGGCGATGTAGTTGAGGATGGCGAGATCCGTCTGCGGCTTGAAGATCATCGGCAGGTCGGCGAGATCGAAGCTGCGATGCTCGAACGTCGACAATACCGCCACCTTGACGTGGGGATGACTCAGGCGCCGGTCGGTGATGCGCGTCCACAGGATGGGATGCATCTCCGCCATGTTGGAGCCCCACAACACGAAGGCGTCGGCGTGCTCCATGTCGTCGTAGCAACCCATGGGTTCGTCGATGCCGAACGTGCGTATGAACCCCGCCACCGACGAAGCCATGCAGTGACGCGCGTTGGGGTCGATGTTGTTGGAGCGAAAGCCAGCCTTGAACAACTTGGACGCGGCGTAGCCTTCCCACACCGTCCACTGTCCGGAGCCGAACATGCCTACCGACGTCGGGCCCTTCTCGCGCAGCGCGGCCTTGAACTTCTCCGCCATCACGTCGAACGCCGTATCCCACGACACCGGTGTGAATTCGCCGTCCTTGTGATACTCGCCGTCGCGCATACGCAAGAGCGGCGTGGTAAGGCGGTCGGCACCGTACATGATCTTGGAAAGGAAGTAGCCCTTGATGCAGTTGAGGCCGCGGTTCACTTCCGCCTGGGGGTCGCCCAGGGTGGCGACCACCTTGCCGTTCTTCACCGCGACTTCCACGCCGCAGCCGGTGCCGCAAAAACGGCACGGCGCCTTGGACCACTTGAGCTCGGTGCGCGCGCGATCGGTGACGATGTTCGCGGCGCTGGCCGGCAGGCTGATGCCCGCTACCGCCGCCGCGTTGGCCGCCGCGGTGGCCTTAACGAAAGCCCGGCGCGTAATCTTCATCGGTGATTTCCTCCTCCAGCGCGTCTTCGTCTTCGCTGTGATGGTAGACCAGCACCGTCGACAAGATGCCGTCAATTCGATTGATGTGGTCGATGTTGGAGACGATGGTGCTCTCGTCCGGTGTTTCCATGGTAACGACGACCTTGCCGTGCTCGTCCACGGCGTGTATTTCCACGCCTTCGAGCCTCTCTACGGCGGTGAGAATGGCCTCGCGCCGCTCCGGTCGTCCGTGCACGACGAGGCTCGATATGTGGCATTCGCGTTTCATGTCGCGACGTCGTGGTCGACGGCGATGGCGTCGGCCGGGCAGGTGGCGATGCACTCGCCGCACCCTGTGCATCGGGTGGTATTCAATGAGGGTGTCGGCATGCGCTCGCGCGTGAAATCGATGGCGGTGAACTGGCACGCATCCTTGCAGCTCATGCAGTAAATGCCGCCTCTGGCCAGACAGTCGTCGCCGACCGACACGACATGCCGCCACGGTACCGCGTCTCGCACGTGGTGGAAGATCGGTTCGGGGCAGACGTCGGCGCACGCGCCGCAAAAAGTGCAGCCGCCGGTCGCGAAATCCAGTTCCGGATAACCGCCGTCGCCCGCGTGGATGATGCGCTCGGGGCAGGCGTCGCGGCATGCGTCGCAGCGCGTGCAGGACTCGACGAATGGCGCTTCGGCAATCGCCCACGGCGGGCGAACCGACGGCGGCGGCTTCGGGCGTCCACGCAGGAAGGCGCGACGGGCGATGTCGACCGAAGCGGCCATTGCCGCGCTAACCCGCGGGCGGCCCCGGCGGGCCGGCGATCATCTGGAAGACCCATACGACGAACCCGTAGCCGCCAACAACGCCGACGGCGATAAGCGGGAAGACGATGAGCGTGACGACGAGGAACAGCCATAGTTCCCGTCGCTTCTCCTCCTGGCCGGTCGCGGTGTCCGTCACCGCGCCGTCGTTGTTGGTTTCTTGCATGGTCATTGCGCCCGGCGGCAGCGCCGACCTCGTCCGTGCAACCACGCGGTGAACCGTTGGCGAACGGGCCTGCTTGCCGCGCATGGAGTGTACGCGCGGGAACTTTAACACTGGCGAACGGACGTTGACTACCCCGGCGTGGGTACGGCGTGGCGACACATGGTAGAGCGTTCAGCGAACCGAGATGTCCGCGGGTTCTTGATACAGGACATCACCCGGTCGCGCGCCGGGTGGTAAACATGAAGCAAAGGAACAGAAAGCCCTGAACACGGGGAACGCAAGGATGAAGCGGGTTCTTGCGCGAGGGGGGTGCGGAGCGACCGGGAGTCGCAGGAGTTGGACCATGTCAATGCGTCGTCGTTGCCTTGTCGTCTTGCTGGCTCTGGCCGGCATGGTTGCAGCATCCGTTCAGGCAGGACCCCTGATCGCGCTGCGTGAGTCCATGACTTCGTCGGAAGCCTACCGAATGGGTGCGGGCGTGCTGAGCCAGAATCGTAACATCGAGATCCCGCCCTGCGGCCGGAGCGAGTTCATGTTCACCCGGGTGGTCGCCTACCCGAGACCGCTTCTGACGGCCGGGCTTCCCGGAGAGTTCGACGCTTCGCTCGGGCGGTGGTACGTGCTGGTGCCGCTCGGTCAGCCCGAGCTGGGGGGGTCCGAAGCCGGCGTACAACTCTTCGCGTACGGCAACGGTTATGAAACGGTCGATGTTGCCATCGATCCCGGACAGTCCGTCCTTGAATCGCTTTCCACGGCATACCCCAGCATCGAAGTGCCGGTGGTCATCGTCGAGGGCAGCGGGACCGTCGCGCACGAGTTCATTGTTCACCTGAGCGGTCGCTGCAAGCGCCCGTTCGTGACTACCGTGCCGTCGAACACGGACTGATCAGCGGTCGGGTCACGCCGGCAGCGAAACTCGACGGTACGAATGGGCGGTGTCGTCGAAGGCACATCGTTGATCGCGTCCGTGACCGCGTCGCCGCGCGCGGGTAAACCATGCTTATTGCAGAGACAGGAGAATTTCCATGGCGAACATGCTCACCTCCCGCGACCAGAAGCGCAAGCAACAACTCGGACTCGAGGTAAAGTCACGTAGAACCGGCGAGGCCATACGCCGCGCCGCGCGCAAACAGGAAGAATATTTCGTCAAGCGGTTGTCCGACGCGCTCGGGACCGATCTCGAAGAAATCGTCGAGGGCGGTGAGACCGTGTTTGAGCGAGAGTACGAGCGCGTAAAACCGCATATCGAGCGCCAGAAGAAAGCGGTCCGGACCTTCGGGAAGAACAACCGGAGGCGATTCGACCAGGCAATCAAGAGCTACGATAAATCCGGGTTGATCGAGAGCCTCCACCGCCTTTATCCCAATCAGCCGAACCTGCGGATGAAATTCGCGAACGACTGGGAAGGAACCTGTTCGCCGACCGCGCCGCCCGGGATCGGTGAGTACGCCGTGGCGGATATCCAGTTCGAACCCGAGTTGAACGCGGACGGTGAAGTGTTACCCGTCCCGGGACACGACGGGCTGTGCAAGCGTTTCGGCGCCCGTGCGCATGCGGTGGCCGGCGGGCGACGATTCGGTCACAAGACCGCGACGACCGAGCAGACGCTGGTGTTCCGGCACGATCCGCCACCTTCCGTGGGAGATGCACAGACCTGCGCCATCAACGAGGTGTGGGTGCCGATGACGGTCAATGGATTGAGCTCCGCGCGGCGCTCGTCCGCGATATTCTTCACCCAGTCGTTGGCGTTTTCCGGCGGCGGCGTGGCGGAGGTGCGGCTTTCCATCGACGTCGAACAGGACACCAGCACGCGGCCGCTCGTGTTTCCGGTCGTGACGCGAGAGCTGCTGTTCGGTGACTACGAGCGCGGCAGCCAATGGCTGTTCGGCGGTTCGCCCGGCACCTTGTTCGACGGCCCCAGGGCGATTGATGTCGAGATTGCCGAGCCCTATCGCCTTCCCGTCATCCTGAGGACGGCGGATCATGGCGGCGGCGAGGTCCGCGTGGTCGTTAAGCTGGCGACGTACGCGGACGCAGAACACCGCGGCGCGGAGGCCGAGATCGACCTGACCGGCGACGGCTTCGGCGTGGTTATTCACGAAGTGCTCCTGCACGTCGCCGCATATATCGGCTGGTAAGTCGAGTCGCTCCTTGAGGCCTCTGGCCGCCGGGAGCACTTGCGGCGTCGTCGGCCGGCGGATGAAAGGCGAACTGCCATCGTGAAATCGAGATAGCAAGATCGGCTTGGCATCGCCGCGGCATCTTCGATAGCCTCGGGAGACCCGTTCGCAACACGCTTGGGGAGTGCGACGAATGAGTTTCAAGGAGCGCTATCTGAACCGCCATATTTTTTTCGAGGCGGCGCCGGCGTTGGTGTTCTTCGCAGTCAATGCCGTATTCGGGCTAATGACGGCTACGGCAGCGCTCGCCGTCGCCACGGTGTTGTTCACCGTCTCCGGCATGATCGTCGAGGGTCGTGTCCCGGTGTTTCCGGTCATCTCCCTGGCCCTTGTCCTTGCCCTGGGCGGCGCTACCTTGTACTTCGACGACGAGACGTTCGTGAAAATCAAGCCCACCGTCGGCAGTACGCTGTTTGCGCTGATACTCCTCGCCGGTCTCAACCTGCGCCGCGGCCTGCTGCCTCGGGCCCTGGAGGGACAGGTCTGGCTTACCGAGGAAGGTTGGCGCGTCCTTACGTTGCGCTGGGTCGCGCTTGCCCTCGCCATGGCGATACTCAACGAACTGACCTGGAGAAACGTTGGCACCGACACCTGGGTCGCCGTGAAAACCGTTCTCACGCCGGTGTCCATCGGCTGCTACATTCTGGTCACTCGATTTACGGCGCCACGTTACTGGAACCCGCCGACCGATACCGGTTGATTGTCGAGGGCACGGGTGAGTCACCCCAATTGGCGTCCGCACTCCCGGGGCGCACGGCGGCATCGGCGCATGGGCGTAGTGAATTATACTGTCTCGACCTGGCGTAAACTGGAAGCCGAAAGCCGTCCGCGCGGAACGAACTGCACCATGCTTGTTCTCAACCAAGTTCTCCCGGTCCTGATGTTTCTTCTGGGTGCCACCATGAACAACGCGCTCGCGCAAAGTGTCGAGATGGAAGATAAGTTGGCCCGTGCCTTCGCGCGCGGGGAACTGGAAGGACTGCACAGCGTCCTGGTGCTTCGGGATGGCGGTATTTTCGCCGAGGCACATTTCCCGGGAGACGACGAGAGGTGGGGATCGTCTCTGGGCCACCGCCGCCATGGGCCGGGTACGCTTCACGACCTGCGGTCGGTAACCAAGAGTATCGTCGGTTTGCTGTACGGCATTGCATTGGAGGAAGGTCTCGTTCCGGCGGTCGACGAAAGCCTCGTCGCGCAGTTTCCGGAATATGACGACCTGAACGCGGATCCGCTGCGCGGCGGAATTTCGGTCCGCCATGCCCTCTCGATGCAGATGGGCACGCAGTGGAACGAGGATCTGCCGTATACCGATCCGAGCAACAGCGAGATCGCCATGGAGCGGGCGAGAGACCGGTACCGCTACGTTCTCGATCGACCGCTCACCCATGAGCCGGGACGCCGGTGGACCTATAACGGCGGCGCGACCGCGGCCATCGGACGCCTGATCGAAAAGGGTGCGGGCATGCCGATCGACGAGTATGCGAAGGAAAAGCTGTTCGCTCCGCTCGGTATCGAGGCGTTCGAATGGGTCGCGGGAGCCGATGACGTACCCTCGGCCGCGTCGGGGTTGCGATTGAATGTTCATGACCTGGCGAAAATCGGCCAAGTTGTCGTTAACGGCGGCGCCATGGATGGCAGGCAGATCATTCCCGCATCCTGGCTGGAAGACTCACTTACACCCTGGGCCGACACCGGTGAGTTGCGCTACGGATACTTCTGGTGGCTTTCCCCTGAAGGCGACCCGCCGATCTGGGTCGCCGGGTTCGGAAATGGTGGACAACGGCTGTGGATAAACCGGAACCTTGGGCTGGTAGCCGTGGTGTTCGCCGGAAACTATAACAAGGCTGACGCATGGAAGTTGCCGGTCGAGATTATTATCGACTTTGTTTTGCCCGCCCTCGGGAACGACTAGGGCTTCGGCGTGGTGCCGGCGTGAGGCGCGCGGGCGGGTTCCGGCTCTCGGGACCGTCCCCGAAGATCTCAAGATCGTTCGACGCCCGATTCGCACGATTCGTATGTGCCATGTGCCTTACGCCGCTTTTCGAACCGCCGTGCGCGGCATCGACGAAGTCTAGGTCCCCTGTCTTCGACTCGCCGATTCGGACAATATGGCCTCGATGGCTTCGACGACGCTCGAGGATGCGGCAGGGTCGAGCGCATCGGGATGCGGCGAACCGATCCGGCCGGAATCGTTGTCAAAGTACTGGCCGGTCGCCGCCTTGAACTCGTCAGAGAGTATGGCGCGGACGATAATTTCCGCACCGATCGAGAGATCGGCACCGGCGATCCCGAATGCCTCCTTCACCATCTTGGTGGCCAGCAGGGATCCGGGATTGACCGCCAGGACGACGGGACCGTCGTTCCCGAGTGCCATTGCCAATGCCCGGGACCAGATGGTAATCGTCAGCTTGCTCTGCGCATACGCCGCGTTGTCGGAAAGCGTCGATCGCCCCAAAAGCGCGTCGAGGTCCACGGAGGATTGCGCCGCCGACGAGAGATTGATGACTCGCCCGCCGCGGTCGATTATCGGCAGCAGCCGCCGCGTAAGCAGGTAGGGGGCGATTGCGTTGACGGCGAATCGTACGTCCAGGTCGTCGGGCGTGCGGGTGTTCGGGGCCTTGTACACCCCGGCATTGTTCACCAGCGCGTCGAGCCGGTCGTGGCGAGCGGCGACCGCTGTCGCCAGCGACTCGACCTCGGCAAGACGGGAGAGGTCCGCCGTGAAACACTCGACGCGGCCGCCGCCGGCCGTCGCGGTGAGTGATTGTTCCGCGGCCGCGAGTTTGTCGCGGTTTCGACCATGCAGCAAAACCGTATGGCCCAGTGCCACGAGCTTCTTCGCGGCCTCGAAGCCGATACCGTCGGTCGAGCCCGTGACGAGAATGACTTTGCCGCTCATGTCGACTCCGGGTAGGCGCCGCGATCGCCGATTTCGTTTGCGATGACCACCTTTCCCATTGCCCGTCCACTTTCCAGGCGGGCATGCGCGAGGCCGGTGTCTTCGAGGGAATACCGGGACTCGTCGAGGACGGGTACGAGTCCGCCGGCCTCGACGATTTCGGACAGGTTGCGCAGGATTTCTCCGTGGGTCTCTCGCCGTACGTCGTGCAGCATCGGGATCAGCATGAATACGACGTGGAGTGACAGGCCCTTGAAGTGGGCGGTGGTCAAATCGAGTTCGCACATCGCCACGGTCGAAGCGACCTGGCCGTTGAGGGCGGCCGCCTCGAATGAGTTCACCATGTTCTCACCGCCAACCGAATCGAACACGATGTCGAATCCCTTTCCGTCGGTAAGTCTTTCCACGTACTGCGAAACCGGCTCGGTCTTGTAGTTGATGCACTTGGCGCCCAGTCGTTCGATCAGCGCCAACTGCTTCTCGCCGCCGCCGGTGGCGGATACGTCGGCTCCGAAATGCCTTGCCAGTTGCAGTGCGACATGACCGACGCCCCCGGAACCGCCGTGCACGAGGACCTTCCGGCCAGGTCCGATGCCGGCGCGAGACAGCCCCTCGTAGGCGGTGATGGCGACCAGCGGTAACGCGGCGGCTTCGCGCATGGAGAGATTCCGTGGTTTGCGGGCGATCAGCCGGCTGTCCGCGGCAATGTATTCCGCCAAGGTGCCTGGCAGATCCGCCAATCCGCCGGCGCAGCCGTAGACTTCGTCGCCGACCTCGAAACCTTCGACCCCGTTGCCAATCGACTCGACCGTGCCGGCGAAGTCCATGCCCAGAATGGCCGGCGTTTCGGGTGCCAGTGGCAAATCCGCGCCCATCTTGCGGATCATGGTGTCGACCGTGTTCACGCTCGATGCGGCGATCCTGACCACGACGTGGCCCGCTCGCGCGGCAGGCGCCGCAACTTCGGCGCAGCGAAATTCGGCGTTCTCGCCGTAGGTATCGAGAATCATTGCTTTCATGGGACTGGTTACACGCTCTCATGCAGGAATTGTCGGATCTGAAGCCGCCAGCGGCTGGTTCGATCGTGGCGGAGAGGCCCTCCTGGTTTCACGTTCCGGGAGAGGCACGCCGGCGTGGCGTCTCGGCATCGCGGCTGGATCGGAATGTATGTTTATACGTTCCGATTTACAAGTACCCACAAAAATGTAAGTATTATGATTTTCCTCGAATCGGTAACCAGGTCATGGCGAGAAACTACAACTGGAAGACGGGTTGCGACGTCGAAGCCACGCTGAGCGTGATAGGGGGGCGGTGGAAGCCCGTTCTGGTATGCCACCTGCTTTCCGGCCGCAAGCGGTTCGGTGAACTGCGCCGCCTGACGCCCAATGCCACGGAGCGAATGATCACGCTTCAACTGCGCGAGCTGGAGTCCGACGGCGTCGTGTCGAGACACGTCTTCGCGGAGGTCCCGCCGCGGGTGGAGTACGAATTGACGACGTTCGGTCGCACGCTCGAGCCGATCCTGAACCTGATGCAGACGTGGGGGCGGGAGTTCAAGCACCGGCGACTCGCCGAGGAGTCGGAATACGATCCCGTGGTGCGTCGAAGCCAGTCAGGCTGATCAGGGTCGGTGCCCACTGGGTTTTGGGAGACCCATTCCACGCGGTTGAATCGCGTGACTCACCGCGACCAGCCGGTGGGAGGACAACGCGGCCGGCGTCGTGGTCGTCACCGTGCTGACCCGGTACGAAAAAGCGGCGGGATCACTTTGCGCTCGTTCTGAAGTACATTGCCGGACAGTCGCATGGAGAATCCCCGGACCACGATACCGGATTCGGATATGAACCGGAGCGCTTCGCTCCAGGAGATAAGACGATGAAAGCGATGACGTGCAGACAGCTTGGCGGCGCGTGTGACAGGGAATTCAGGGCGGACACGTTCGAGGATATCGCGGAAATGAGCCGGAACCACGGCGTCGAGATGTTCCATATCGGTGACGAGGCGCATCTTGCGGCAATGAAGCGAATGAAGGAAATGATGGAAGAGGACGGCGCGATGGAGCGATGGAAGGAAGAGCGGCGAAGAGAATTCGAGGCGTTGCCCGAATGTGAATAATCCGGTCGTCCCGTCGCGACCTTGTATCGGTAAGCGGGTCCGTGCAGGTATGAAATGCCGGATCGTTTGTGCCAAGTTCGTTCGCCAGGTGAAATTCCCAGGCCGCGTATCCCGTAGTCGTTACGGAAAGCGGTTGCCTTGAACGTGTTTCCGTTAACCACGGGTATTGAATTTCGAGGTGTGCGCGGGCCAGAATAAAATCGCTGTGGCCAGTAGTTTGCCGCCTTTCGGATGACAGCCCGGCCGCGCGACGACCGCACCCGGATTTGCGTTGCAAGGGATTCTGACACTGGGCGTTTTTTCGCCAAACCCTATCCCGCGCCGGAAAATCGCCCTTCGGTAATCAAGAGAGAGAGCAAGTCATGACAAGAATAATCTTCGCCCGTAATGCGGTCGCCAATGTGATGATCGTTGCGGCCATCTGCCTGGTTTCCCTGGAGCCGGCCCCTGCCTGTTCGCGCATCCTTTGGAACGACAGCAACCTGGCGGTGGTCGTCGGACGTACCATGGACTGGCCTGAATCCACCGAGCCGGTTCTTACGGTCCTACCGCGGGGAATGAAGCGCGACGGCGGTCGTACCGGCGATATCGTCACCGTTGCCGACAACCCGGCCACGTGGACCTCCAGGTACGCGAGCATGGTCACGACGATATACGGTATAGGCTCGGCCGATGGGTTCAACGAGGAGGGGCTGGCGGGTCACCTGCTGTACCTGAACGCGACCGATTTCGGACCGCGCGACGTTGGCAGGCCGGGCCTGCAGGCCGGACTCTGGCTGCAGTTCGTCCTGGACAACGCGGCGAACGTCACCGAGGCCGTCGACCTGCTCGACACGGTACAGGTAGTAATGACCGAGGTACAGGGGCACAGGTCCAATCTTCACCTTG
>JAUIEZ010000058.1 GCA_030429665.1 Gammaproteobacteria bacterium
CCAGCTTTTCGCCGGTGGTGAAATCGTAGACCGACCAGGCGGTTCGCTCATCGGACGCGATGACTCCCTTGGCGCGCAGTCCCTTGATGTAGTTTTCCACCGCGAGTTCGACTTCGCTCATGCGCGCCGGTCGTTTCGATTCGCCGTCGGTGTCGATCGGCCTGCGGGCCGGCGCGGCTGCGGCGGCAGGTTTCGGCGGCGGTGACGGCGCGGCCAGGGGAAGGACGGGCTTGGTCGAGGCGACCCTGACGGGGCCCTGGCCGACGAAGTTCCAGTTGCGCGACTTCATCGGCGCTGCGGGTTCCAGTCCCCGCGAACGCAACAGTCGCGAATGTACCGAGGCGACCTTTTGTGCGCCGGTACTGGAACCGTTTCGGTGATAGATCAGGCCGTACAAGCCCGGTTTCTGCACGATGCGCAGCCTGGCGGCCACCTGGGGTCCGAGTACTGCGGCCACGCGATCGCGATAGCTCTCGACGCTGGGCAACTGGCGGTGCCACAGGTAGGACACGTCGTAGCCGCTCGCGTGGACAGGTGTCCAATTTGCCATGCAGGCGAGCGCAAAGACCGCCGTCACCAGGAATCGATGTGTCTTGTTCATACCTCGCCGTCCCCGTGCCCCCAAGGCGCACGAACAACAACTCACCGGTTTTCAAGAACTAAGGGAAAAAAGCTGGGAAACTAGATTAGCCCAATTTCGTTGTTGGAATCAACCCGCGACACCGAATTCATCGCCGGCGGCTACAACCAGTGCCACTCCATGGGGTAGGTGGTTAGGCGCTCGTGTCCGTTCGCCGTGATCAGGACCTGCTCCTCGAGCTTCACCGCCTCGCGCCCGCCGTCGGTGCCGATCAGCGCTTCGACGCAGATCACCATGCCCTCGCGCATCTCGCCGTCGAAGCCGCATCGTTCGAAGTCCTGTGGATAGTAGACGGAAGGGTATTCATCGCACAACCCGACGCCGTGCATGGCGACGCCGTAGCGGTTGCGGAGGAATTCGTCCGGCACGGGCCTGAGCTTGTGTGTCAGTTCGCGAAACGAGATTCCCGGCTCGAGCAGCGCCATGTTGTCCTCGATCTGTCGCCATGCCTCGGCGTAAAGGCGGCGCTGCTCGTCGCTCGGCCTGTCGCCGCACACCCAGGAGCGGGACATGTCGCAGCAGTATCCGTACGGGCCGACCAGATCGGTGTCGAAACTGACCATGTCGCCGTTCTCGATGACCCGCATCGAACTTTCGCGAAACCACGGGTTGGTGCGCGGCCCCGAGGCCAGCAACCGTGTCTCGATCCATTCGCCGCCGCCGGCGATGTTGGCGTGGTGCAATTCGGCCCACAGCGCGTTCTCGGTCATGCCGGGACGCATGGCCGAACGCATTTGCGCCACCGCGTCCTCGCACACGGCGATGGATCGCTTCATCAGCGAGATTTCGCCTGGTGACTTGATTGCGCGCGCCGATTCCATCACCTCGAAGCCGTCGAACACCGTGTAGCCGAGTCGTTCCATCTCCTGCACGCCGATCGGCGCTACACGGTCGATCGCGATGCGCCGGTTGCCACCGCTTCGACCAGCGATGATGCCGTTGAGCTCGACGGCCCAGCGCCGCGCATGGTCGGCATAGGTACTACCGTAGAGCATGTAGAAGAAACTGTTCGCCGGTCGAACCTCGTCGATGGTCGGCAGGCCCTCGCACAGCGTGTCGCGGCCGCCGTAGTCGAACAGCACCACCGGTCCTTCGGCCGGCACCCAGGCATAGCGCGCCTCGTTGTGGCTGCACCACACCTGCATGTTGGTGGCGTCGAGCGCGTAACGCATGTTGAGCTGGTCGAACAGGATGATGCCGGCGTAGTCTCGCGCGGCGAGCGCTTCGCGAACGCGCCCCAACCGGTAAAGGCGCACGGCGTCGAGATCGCGGGGCGGCTCGGTGAACTCCATGGCGCCGTGCTGTCGCGCGGCGCGAAGAGAACGGTTGGAAACGATGTTCGTCGCCACTGCGCGCTACCCGCGCATCACGGTCGCTGCCGGGTCGAACAGGGGCTCTACCAGAACCCGCGCCGGCCGGTGCTCGCCGATGATTTCGACTTCGTAATCGGCGCCCGGATCGAAAGCGGCCGTATGCACGTAGCCCATCGCCACCGACGTGCGACTGTAGTGGGCGTAACCGCCCGAGGTGATCCAGCCGACGACTTCCCCGTCGCGCCATACCGGCTCGTCGGAGATGACGTCGGCGTCGCCGGCTTGAACGGCGAACGTCACGAGCCGTCGCGACGGTCCGCGGTCGATCGCCGCGAGCAGCCCGTCGCGTCCGACGAAGTCTCCCTTGTTCATGGCGATGAAGCGGTCCAGGCCGGCTTCGAACGGCGTGTAAATGGGGCGGTACTCGCGCGCCCAGGTGCCCCAGCTCTTTTCCAGGCGCAGGCTGTTCAGCGCGCGCGATCCGAACAGGGTGAGGTTCATGTCCTCGCCGGCTTCGACGACGAGGTCGAACAACGAAGACAGGTACTCCGGACGCACCCAGATTTCATAGCCCAGGCTGCCGGTAAACGAAACCCGGCCGACCAGGGCCGGCACCAGGCCAATGTCGGCGGCGCAGATGGACATGAAGCGAAGCGCGTCGGCGGAGACGTCGCGTCGGGTGAGACGCCGCAGCAATTCCCGCGAGCGGGGTCCGGCGATTTGCAGCCCGCAGTAGTCGCCGCTGGCGGCGCGCAAGCGCACGCCGGACGGCGGCAAGCGGCTTTCGAACCAACGCATGTGGTATTGCTCGGCGGCGCCCGAGCCGGCGATGAAGAAGCGCTCTTCGCCCAGGCGCGCGAGGGTGAAGTCGCCGATGAGTCCGCCGGCGTCGTTGAGCATGGGCGACAGCACCATGCGGCCGGTCGCCGGCAGCTTGTTGGCGAGCAGCCCGTCCAGCCATTCGGCGGCGGCGGGCCCTTCGACCTCGTAGTTCGCGAAATTGGAGATCTCCAGCAGGGCGACGCCCTCGCGCGCGGCGAGGCACTCGGCGCGAACGAACTCGAAATCGTTGGAGCGCCGAAACGAGAACTCGTCGCGCGCCTCGGCCGGGGACGGCGCGAACCACAGCGCGCTTTCCAGGCCGAAGGTGGTGCCGAATACAGCGCCGCGTGCCTTGAGTTTCTCGTAGATCGGCGTCGTCTTGAGCGGCCTGGCGGCGGGCAGTTCCTCGTTGGGATAGCGGATCTGGAAGCGGCGCGAGTAGTTTTCGCGCACCTTTGCGTTGGCGTAAGCCGGCGTCGCCCAGTCGCCGAAGCGGGCGACGTCCATCGCCCAGACGTCGAAGCCGGGATCACCCTGAGTCATCCAGTTGGCGAGGGCCAGTCCCACGCCGCCGCCCTGGCTGAAACCGGCCATGACACCGACCGCCACCCAGTAGTTCTTTAATCCCCGGGTCGGTCCGACCAGTGGATTGCCGTCGGGCGCGAAGGTGAACGGACCGTTGATGATCTGCTTGATGCCCGTTTTCTCGAAGGCGGGGAAGTGCCTGAATCCGACTTCCAGTGACGGCCCGATACGGTCGATATCCGGCTCGAGCAACTCGGTGTCGAAGTCCCATGGCGTTTTGAACTCGGACCAGGGCTTGCCGGCTTTCTCGTAGGTGCCCATGAGCATGCCGCGGCGCTCCTGGCGCAGGTAGATCTCGCCCTCGAAGTCGATCACGTGGGGTATCTCGCGCCCCGACGATTCGTTGTACGCGACGACCTCGGGCATGTCCTCGGTGATCAGGTACATGTGCTCCATGGCCAGGACCGGCAGTTTCACACCGGCCATGAGGCCGACTTCACGCGCCCACAGGCCGCCGGCGTTGACCACGTGCTCGGCATGGATGTCGCCGCTGGCGGTGACGACATCCCAGGTGCCGTCGGCGCGCTGTCGCAGCGCGTCGACGCGGGTATGCCGGCGAATGGTGGCGCCGTTCCCCTGCGCCGACTTGGCGTAGGCATGCGTCACGCCGCTGGGGTCGAGATGGCCCTCGAGCGGGTCGTAGAGTCCGCCGACAAACTGGTCGGGATCGATCAGCGGCATGAACTCGGCAGCTTCGCGGGCGCTGATGAGCTCGGTCTCCATGCCGAGGTAGCGCCCGCGCGCGTGGGCCATCTTCAGCCAGTCCATGCGCTCGGCGGTGCCGGCGAGCATCACGCCGCCGGTGAGGTGCAGTCCGCAGGACTGCCCGGACAGTTCCTCGATCTCCTTGTACAGGTCGATGGTGTATTGCTGCAGCTTGGCGACGTTGGGATCGCCGTTCAGCGTGTGGCAGCCGCCGGCCGCGTGCCACGTCGAGCCCGAGGTGAGTTCGGCACGCTCGAGCAGCATGACGTCGGTCCAGCCGGCCTTGGTCAGATGATAAAGCACGGAGACGCCGACTACGCCGCCGCCGATGACCACCACGCGGGTGTGTTCTGTCATGTCCTGGATCCCGTTGCCATGGAGTACGGTGCGCGCCCGGCGCCTCCGCGCGAGTCGATATTTAGCCCGTCATCACCGCGGAGAATTGACGTGTCGGCGACCTGTTTGATTCGAATTCCGAAAATTGCTTCCCTGTCGGAGCCTGTCGCCCGTTCGTATCGTGAGCCGCCGCGCGGTGCCGAATGGCGTTCGAACGTCGGGACGGGAGACCACGCCGGTTCGAGCGACCACATCCGTCCGCCCTAGAAGTCCGTTTTCGCGCCGCCTTCGCGCTTGCGGCGTGCCACGAAGTCCGATAGCTCCTCGCGAATGGCCGGGTCCATCGGCGGCGGCTCGAATTCGCGCAGGATCTTCCTCATCAGCGCATTGGCGCGCTCCGGCGTGGTCCGCGCGCCGTCGAGGTACCACGATTCGTAATTGCGCCAGTCGGACAGGAACGGACTGTAGAAGGCCGACTGGAAACGGGCCTGGGTATGCGCGCATCCGAGAAAGTGACCGTGCGGACCGACTTCGGCGATCGCGTCCACCGCCAGGTCCTCGTCGGTGGTGCCCACCGGCTGTTGGTAGTAGATGAATTGCTGCAGCATTTCGCAGTCGATCACCAGCTTCTCGAAACTGGCGGTCAGACCGCCCTCCAGCCAGCCGGCGCTGTGCAGCGCCATGTTCGACTGGCCGGTGGCGATTCCGAACAGGGAGAACATGCTTTCCCAGGTGGCCTGGGCGTCGGGGGCATTGCAGGCGTTGGCGTTGGAGCCGCGCCAGGGCAGGCGATAGCGTCGCGCGAGCTGGCCGCTGATCTGCATGGCGCGCACGTACTCGGGGGTGCCGAAGGCCGGGGCGCCGGACTTCATGTCGACGTTGGACGTGAAGGCGCCGAACACGCAGGGCGCGCCGGGCCGCACCACCTGCAGCAGGGCAATGGCGGCGAGCGCCTCGGCCGTCTGCTGGGCCAGCGCGCCGGCGAGGGTGACCGGCGCCATGGCGCCGGCGAGCGTGAACGGCGCGACGACGACGGGTTGACCGCGGCGCGCCATGCGCATGGCGCCGTCGAGCATGGGCCAGTCGTGCTTCAGCGGCGAGGAGGAATTGATGTTGGTGAACAGGCGCGGCGCGGCGTCGAATTCCTCCGGCGTGATGCCGGCGGCGATGCGTACCATTTCCATGGCGTCCTCGATGCGTTCCGGGCCCAGGGAGTAGGCGTGACATACCTTGTCGCTCAGGGTCATGAGATCGAAGAACGCGTCGAGGTGGCGTATCGAGGCGTGGATGTCGACGGGTTCCACCGGGTAGCCGCTGTGGAAGTGCAGGCAGTTGAACACCTGGGTCAGACGAACCAGGTTGGCGAAGTCCTCCCGATTGCCCGAGCGCCGTCCACGGTCGAGGTCGGAGACGTTGGGCGGGCTGGCGACGGCGCCGTAGGTGAAGTACCCGTCGCCCCAGGTGATCGCGTGTTCGGGATTGCGCGGCGTGATCGAAAACGACGCCGGCGCATTGGCGACCTGTTCGGCGACGAAGGCGCGGTCCATGCGCACGAGCGGACCGTCCGCCGCCACGTCGCAGCCGGCATCGCGCAGGATGTTGCGGGCGTCCTCGTGAAGGAACTCGATGCCGATTTCCTCGAGGATGCGCATGGCCGCGTCGTGGATGCGCTCGAGCGCCTCTTCGTCGAGAGGCTCGATCGGCGGATCGACATAGCGAGGCACGCGCCACGGCAACTGCTCAAGGGTAGCCGGGCGGCGGCGCGGTTCGCGGTTTCGTCGTCGACGTTCGTTTGGCTCTCGCATCGGATTCTCCCATGCTGGCGCCGCGACGAAGGCGCGGAGTGTCGTGCGGGTCAGTCGATGTCTATTCGGGGTCGGATTCTACGTGAGCCGGAGAGGGTGTCGATCCCCGGAAGGTATCCGATTGCGTCAACCCGTGTCGTGGAAGTGCAAGAGTAGGCGTCGCCGCGACTGGGACTCGCGGCGATTCGGGGTGGAAACCGTCGAACGGCGCGCCGGCGCGGACGTTCGTCGGCGCGGGGCTCGCCGGTTGTCGCCGGCCGCCCCCCGGCGCCGACCGGGGGCGGCCGGCGCTCGACGATCAGTCGTTCGCCAGCACGTCCGCCAGCGCGTCGCACACGCGGTCCATTTGCGCCGGTGTGATGCCGGCCACGTTGATGCGTCCCGAACGCACCGCGTAGACGTGGTGTCGCACGCGCAGCGCGTCGACCTGCGCCGGGGTGATGCCGGCAAAGCTGAACATTCCCTTTTGCGCGGTGATGAAACTGAAGTCCCGCGATACCCCGCGCGCGGCAAGTCCGTCGGCGAGTCCCTTGCGCATGGCGAAGATGCGCCGGCGCATGGTCGTGAGCTCGTCTTCCCAGTCGGCGCGCAATTCGGCGTCGGAGAGGATGGCGGCGACGATGGAACCGCCGTGAGACGGCGGGTTGCTGTAGTTGGAACGAATGGCCACCTTGATGTGGCTGAAGGCACGTTCGGCCTCGTCGGCGGTCTCGCCGACGAACGTCACCGCACCGATGCGCTCGTTGTACAGCCCGAAATTCTTCGAGTACGAGGAGCAGATGAAGGCCGGAACGCCGCTGTCGAGCACCGTGACGATGCCGGCACGGTCCTCGGCAAGGCCGTCGCCGAATCCCTGGTAGGCGAAGTCGAAAATCGGCAGCCAGCCGCGCGCGCCGGCGATGCGGGCGACCTCCTCCCAGGTGGAGGTGTCCGGATCGACGCCGCTCGGATTGTGGCAGCAGGCGTGCAGGACCACCACGTTGCCGGCCGGCACCTTGTCGAGCGCGGTGAGAAACGCGTCGCGGTCCAGGTCCTGACGGGCGGCGTCGTAGTAGGGATAGGTGTCGGTGGAAAGCCCGGCCGCCTGGAAGATGCCGGCGTGGTTGGCCCAGGTGGGCGTCGAGATCCACACCGTGGCATTCGGTGCTGCCTTGCGCAGGAAATCCGCGGCGACGCGCAAGGCGCCCGTTCCACCGGGTGCCTGGGCCGTGACCACGCGCCCGCTGCCGGGCAGGTCGCTCGCTTCGCCGAGGATCAAGGGCTGCGTCAGCGAGGGCAGGCTCGGCAGTCCGGAGATGGCCAGGTAGCTCTTGGTGGACTCGCTGTCGAGCAGCATCTTCTCGGCTTTCTTGACGGCGCGCATGATTGGCGTTACCCCGTCGTCGTCCATGTACACGCCCACGCCGAGATTGATCTTGTCGGCCGCCGGGTCGTTGCGAAAGGCATCGTTCAGCCCGAGGATGGGATCGGCCGGAGCCATGTCGAGATTGAACATGTCGTATTCCGTTCGGTATTCGTGATGATTCAAGGTGCCGCGGACGCGGCGGAGGGCGTACCGACTATAACCAGATTCGACGACGGTGCCAAGAAAGCGTCGTCTAGAGGATCTGCCCCAGGAATTCGCGGGTGCGCGGGTCCCTGGCCTCGCTGAAGAACGTCGCCGGCGGCCCGTGTTCGACGATGACGCCACGATCGGTGAAGTAGATGTGGTCGGCCACCTCGCGGGCGAAGCCCATCTCGTGCGTCACCAGGATGCAGGTCATGCCCTCCTCGGCAAGCTCCTTGATGGCGACCAGCACTTCCTTGACCGTTTCCGGATCGAGCGCCGCCGTGACCTCGTCGAACAACATCACGTCCGGATTCATGGCGAGCGACCGGGCGATGGCCACGCGCTGTTGCTGCCCGCCCGACAATTCGCCGGGATAGGCATGTTCCTTGCCCGTCAGGCCGACCTTGGCCAGCAGGGCGTAGGCGCGCTTCTCCACCTCGGCCTTGTCCTGCTTGAGCACGTGCACCGGCGCCATCATCACGTTCTGCAGTGCGGTCTTGTGCGGGAACAGGTTGTACTGCTGGAACACCATGCCGACCTTTCTGCGCAGCGCCAGCTTGTCGAGCTTCGGCGAGTTGACCTCCTGGCCTTCCACCGTAATGGAGCCCGAGTTGATCGGCGTAAGCCCGTTGATGCAGCGAATCAGCGTGGATTTGCCCGAGCCGGACGGTCCGATGATGCAGATCACGTCGCCCTTCATCACGTCGAGGCTGATGCCCTTGAGCACTTCCAGTTCACCGAAGGACTTGTGCACGTCGTTGATGCTGACCATGGGCTGGTCGGCGGTCCAGGTTGCGGTTGTATTGGCTGGTTCTTTCATCAGGTTTTCACCGCGAACTTGCGTTCCAGGTAGATGGTGAAGCGGGCGATCGGGTAGCAGTAGAGAAAGAACAGCACGAGCACGAAGGAGTAGAAGGGCACCAGCAACTCGGGATGATTGTCCTCCGACTCGATCGCCTGGCGTGACAGGTTCACCACTTCCTCGACGCCGAGTATCGAGCACAGCGGCGTCGCCATGGTGAGAATGGCGTACCAGTTCATCCAGGGCGGAATCATCCGCTTCACGCACTGCGGCAGGATGATCATCCACATTGTCTGTCGACGCGTGAAGGCGAGGCTCTCGGACGCCTCCCACTGGGTTCCCGGAATCGACTGTACCGCCCCGCGTACGATCTCGGAAATGTTCGCCATGATGGGCAGGGACAGCCCGAATACCGCCTTGGTCCAGTCCGGTATCGGCACGATGTTGTCACCGATGCGCACTTCGAATGGGAAGGCGAGCATCACCACGAACAGCAGCACGAGCCACGGCGAATTGCGAAACGTCTGCGTGACGAACCACGATGCCCTGCGAATGACGGTGCTATGGGACACTTGCCCGAGTCCCAGCGCGGCGCCGAGCGTCGTGCCGACCAGCATGGCAAGCACGCTGATCAACACGTTGAACAGGAAGCCGCTCGTGACGAGAAAAGGTATCCAGCGCAGCAGGGCGTCGAACGCCGCGGTATACGTGTACGTCGCGGCCTGTCCCGCCAGCGGGGCAAGCAGCACGATGCCGAGCAGCAGCGCCATCCACGTCGGCGAGGCGCCGGCGATCCAGCGCGAGAAACGCAGCGTGACGGGACGGTGCGGATCGCGCTCCACGGCTAGGGGCAGCATCACCGGAAGGTCGGTGCGCGACGGACCGCCGATGCCGGGTATCGGGCGTGATAGGCGGTTCATCGGTTTACATTCCGTAGCCGGGAATGCGCATGGCGCGTTCCCAGCGATGCATGCCGTAGACCAGGATGCCGACGAGCAGGATGTAGACCACGAACAACAGCAGCATCGTGGGATTTTGTGCCGACGGATAGTCGTTCCATATCGTCACGGCCTGGTACAGCAGTTCGGGCACCGCGATGGCGAAGGCCTGGGTGGTGGTCTTCACCAGGTTGACGAGGTTGTTGTTCAGCGCCGGCAGCGAGACGCGAAAGGCCAGCGGCAACACGACGTGGATATAGGCCTTGAGGTTGGTGTAGCCGAGCGCTTCGGCGGCCTCGCGGGTCGATTCCGGCACCGCCTCCACGCCGGCGCGAAAGATCTCCACGTTGAATGCGCCGGCGAAGAAGGACAGCGAGATGATGGCCCATCCCACGTTCGAGATGATCGGGTATTCCAGCCAGCCGTCGGGCGAGTAGGTCGGCGTGAACTGCCCGAGGGCGAAGTAGAAGAACAGGAGTTGGACGAAGGGCGGCGTGTTGCGAAAGAACTGGATGTACCCTTGCACGATAGCGCTGGCGACGCGATGTCGGGAGCCCTTGATCCACGCGCCGACCACGCCGATCACGACACTCAAAATGACGCACCACACGCTCAGCTTGATGGTCATCCAGATGCCCTGTGCCACGCGGTTCATCTCCGTCTCGCGGTAGAAGAAGATGAAATTCCAGCTCGGGTAGTCGGCGGCGAGCTGGCGGAAGAACTCGTGGAAGGCTTCCAACATGACTCCGTCCCGGGGCGGCGGCGAAGTGTGTCCCCGCCCGGCGGCGCGGCCGGGCGGGGCGCTTATTCAGGCGGTAGCGGGGAAGGCCGCCGTTACTGCTCCGCGAGCCAGTCGGAGAACTTCTCGTTCTTGTCCTTGAGAAAGGCGGTGGGCTGGATGCCCCATTTCTCCTCGAGCTCGATCAGCGTGCCGTCCTGGTGCCAGTTGTAAGTCATGCCGGACATGAAGTTGCCGAAAACGCAATCGCGCTCCGCCAGCGGCACGGCGAGTCCCCAGGGATTATCGTCTTCGGTCGCCAGCGGCATCTCGTAGTCGTCGTAGTTGCCCGACGCGAGATCCGCCATGATGGAGGAATCGTCATACACCCAGGCGATACACTTCTTGTCGCGCAGCGCCTGCTTGGCCTCGGCGTTGCCGGTGAAGGCGACGATCTCGGCGCCGTAGCGTTCCGAGACGATCTTGTTGTAGAAGGCGCCCTGCTTGCCGCACACCGGCTTCCCGCGCAGGTCTTCCCAGTCGTCGAGTTCCAGCGCCTTCGGGGCCAGGATGTTGGTGCCGGAGGTGTAGTAGTTGGGTTGGGTAATGCCGACGATCTCGCGCCGGTCCGTGCGATCGGACATGGTGGCGATCATCAGGTCGATCTTGCCCTGCTCGAGAAACTGCATGCGATTTGAAGACTGCACGGGCACCAGTTCGAGCTCTACGCCCATGGTCTCGGCGACGTCCTTGGCCATGTCGATTTCCATGCCGACGAGATTGCCGTCCTCGTCGCGGAATCCCCACGGCTTGTAGTCGGCTTTCACGCCGACGCTGATCACGCCGCGGTCCATGATTTTCTTGAACACGTCATTGGTGCACTCGGCGGCGATCGCGGGGGAGGCGGTGACGCAGATGGCGGTGGCGCCGACGAGGGCTCGTCCGGTTGTCGATACGGTCATTTGGTTTCTCCTCGGTGGTCGGTTATTTTTTGCGCCGGCGCGATCGGGCGCGCGGCTCGGCGTACGCCTGTAACGGCGTCGATACCTTACGGGGTGCGGGAAATTTTAGAAGGCAAGCCTTCGAATTCAACCCGCCGCATTTCGATGTATTTGAATTACCGAATGTTTTAGGTGCTCAAGCGCTGTAGGGACGGCAGTCTACACGTGTGCCAGCAGGCTGTCGAAACCGCTGACCGCGAAGTCGCAATACTCTGTCCACGACGCCTCCCCGCGGGCGTCGTAGTGAATCGTCATGGCGCCGGCGCCGCGGCCGGCCTCGAGGTCGAACAGGTAATCGCCCACCATGAACACGTTATCGCCGGAAACGCACCAGTGCGCCATCAGCGCGAGGACGCCTGCCGGATCGGGCTTTGGCGCACAGCGCTCTCGGCCGAGGACGCAGGCCGGGTCGAACAGGTCGTCCATGCCGCAGGCCGCCAGGGTCACGTGGGCAAGCGTTTCGCTGTTGCGGGTGACGATGCCGAGCCGCCGGCCGCGCTCGCGCAGTCGCTCGAGCAGGACGCGGGCGCCGGGTTGGGGCTTGGCGTCGCGCGCCAGTTCGAGTTCGATGGCGTAAAGCGCTTCGTGAAGCCGGGTAGCTTCGTCCGGCGCCACGGTATCGATGTATTCGAGTATGGGCAGGCCCGCCGGCACGCCGAGTCGCGCGCGAATGTCGTCGAAGTCGTGAACCGCGCGGGTAAGGGTGCCGTCGAGATCGAAAATCCAGCAGTCCCGCCGCGCCAGTTCGGCGCGGTACCGCGGGTCGATGACGACGGTCGCGAGGGCGTCGGAAACGGTTGTCATGTCGGTAGGCGGATCGGCGAATTCGAGCGAGTACACCCGGTGGTTTTCGGTCTGCGTGTTGATACTATACGCGACCGAAGCCGGCCACACACCGGGGCGCCGGAGAATCCCGAGGGGAAACGATGAACATCGAGAAAAACCGGGTGGTGGAAATCGATTACCGCCTGACCGACGGCGACGGCGAACTGATCGAGGATACCGCCGACTCGCAGCCGATGCACTACCTGCACGGCCACGGCAATATTCTCGCCGCGCTGGAACGCGCCCTGGAAGGCCGCGCGGCCGGCGACAGCGTGGAGGTCAGCATTCCGCCGGAAAGCGGGTTCGGCTATCGCGACGAAGGCCGCGTTCAGCGCATCCCCATCAAGCATCTTCGTTACGACGGGCGCCTCGTTCCCGGCAAGGTGGCCACGGTGAATACGCGAGAGGGGCCGCGCCAGGTGGTCGTGCTCAAGGTGGGGCGCTTCAACGTGGACGCCGATTTCAATCATCCCTTCGCCGGATTGACGCTGAATTTCGCGGTGAACGTGGTGAACGTGCGCGAGGCGAGCGCGGAGGAACTCGATCATGGTCATGCCCACGGTCCGGGCGGCCACGAGCACCGGTGACAGGGTTCGTGAAAACGGCGAGCGAGACGGCGTAAAATCATGCGAAACCCGCGGCGGCGGGTCAGGCAACATAAACGAAGGTGGTCCCACGACGATAACCAGGAGACGTAGATGACGGAATCGTCGCCACGACGCGGCGACGGGTGCCGTCGATCGGGACGGGTCAAGTGGCTCGGCTTTTTGGCGGCGGCGCTGTTGGTCGCCGCACCCGTCGGCGCGCAGACGTTCGATGACGCGGTGGCCGCCTACGACACCTACGAGTACGAGCGCGCGGCGGAGCTCTTCGAGTCGCTGGCCCAACAGGGCCACGTGAAGTCCCAGTACAACATCGGCCTGATGTACGAAAACGGCAACGGCGTCGAGCGGCGCCCGGACCTGGCGTTTTTCTGGTACCAGATGGCCGCCCTCAACGGCAATAACGACGCCAAGTACAACCTCGGCGGGTTGTATTTTCGTGGCGAGGGCGTGGAGCGGTCCATCGAGGAGGCGGTGCGCTGGTGGACCGAGGCGGCCAACGCCGGGGACCCGAATGCCGCCTACAACCTGGGCGTCGTGCTGGCGGGCGACGGCACCGACAAGGAGGCGCTCAAGGCCGCGATGATCCGCCTGAAACAGGCGTCCGACCAGGGTCATCCCCATGCCACGGTATTGCTGGAGGATTTCTCCCGCGTCGTCGAGGCGCCCGACTCGATGTTCTTCTCCGCCGCGCCCGACGTGCCTGCCATCGAGGCGCTGGCAATGCCCGGCGAGCCGCGTGCGAGTTCGCGAACCGCCCCGGCAACCGCTGCGCCGGTGCCGGCGGAACCCGATCGCGCCGACGCCGACGGCAATCGCTCGACCGTGTCCAGCGGCTACCGCGACGGCGAGGGCGTCGCCTACGGCAGCGACGGAGAGCGCGCCCTGGAAGTGGGCCGTTCGTGGATCGATCTGCAGCCGCGCGATCGCTACACGGTCAAGGTGTACGCTTTCTACGATGCCGACGTGGCGCTGTGGTACCTGAAGAAATGGGGATTCGGCGGCCCCGGCGCGATCTTTGCCGAGCACGGCGAGATCAACCTCGCCATCGGTACTTTCGATTCAAGGGGCTCGGCAAAGAGCTTTCTGCGGCGCCTGCGCCAGCACGCACCCGGCGTCGACGAGAAGCACCACGTCGTGGTGCCGTTTTCCCGTCTCAGGAGTTGACCGGGCCGCCGATCGCCTGCGGCGCGGGTCCGCCGCGCGCGGCCTGTTTTTCCGATTCCAGGTAGCCCGGGTAGAACGTGCGGTAGTACCAGTCGTACTGGGTGAGCAGGTCATTGCGGATGCGCTGCGGTACGACATGGCTGGTGGGCGGGCGGATCGACGAGTAGGTGCGGTGTGGATACTTGAAGCGGTAGTGGCTGTCGCTTTCCGGGGCGATCACCTGCAGCTTCTCCGGGTTGAAGGCGAACGCCTCCAGGCCCAGCCACTCGCAGATCTCCATCATCACGTCCACGGGACGCGTCACCAGGCGCTCGTACTTGACGTAGAGGATGTGGTTCCGAAGCTCGTCGGGAATTTCCTCGAGCGCCGCGCGCACGCCGGTCAGGCAGCGCGCCACCAGGCCGGTACCGTTGAAGTACTGGCAGGCGCGGCCGTAGCGCGTGAAACCGGCCACGCCGTCCTCGGTGTCCAGCAGGATGGTTTTCTGGTGCTGCGCTTCCAGCGAACCGTAGAGCTGCGTCAGTTCGCGGATGCACACGATCATGCGAAAGCGCCGATCGAGCGAACTGAGCGTCTCGACGAGGTTCAGCCAGGCGCGGTTCTTGTCCACCACCCAGGTCTTGTCGGTCTCGGCGAACCAGCCGTTGATGAAGCCGGTCAGTCCGTTGCGGATGCGCTCGTAAACCAGCTCGAACTCGTTGTCGAGCTGGGACAGCAGGAAACTGTCGTTGGACAGTCCGCGGCGCATGTGGTCCACCGAGTGGGCCAGCGGCGAGGAATGCCCGGGACAGTACACCAGGGGGTGATGGGCAAACAGCTGACACATGAGCGTGCTGCCCGATCGCGGCAGGCCAGCGATATAGACGATGTTCTTCTCGACGTCGAGGGCGGTCACGGATCTCTCCTGGTTGCGGGCGCCGGTGGAGACGGTGGCGCGGATTCTGCGCTTGACGCATCGGATGGCGTCGCCGCTTCGCCGACGCGCGCCGCCAGCAGGTCGCCGACGCGTTCGATCACGGCCGGCCAGTCGCCGGGACGAGGTTGGCGGACGAGGCGCAGGCTATGGTACCAGAGGCAGCGTTCGCCCTCGTCGCCGTAGCGCCAGTCGGCGTTGTACTTGAGCATGACCAGCGCGGGGACGCCCAGCGCCCCGGCGAGGTGAGCGACCGCGGTATCGGTGGTGACGATCGTGTCGAGGCAGCCCGCGAGCGCGGCCGTCGCGTCGAAATCCACCAGTTCGTCGGCGAAGTCGCTGAACCGGGCGTCCCCGTCACCGTCGACGACCGGCTCGATACCGCGCACCTGCAACGAGACGAAGTGGATGTCGTTCTCGAATCGTTCCAGCAGCGGTCTGAATTCCGCCGGCGGTACGTGCTTTTGCAAGCCCATCAGGCCGGTATCCCGGTTGGCGGCCAGGTTCACGCCCACCCGCAGCGGCCGCTCGCCGCGTTCCGCCGCGGCGAGCCGCGCCTCGAAGCGCGCGGTCTTGTCCGCATCGGCGCGCAGGTAGGCGGTGCCGGGGAACGACGCGGCGTCGCGCCGAAGCCAGCGCGCCAGGGTGCCGATGGGCGCGTGAAAATCGAAGTCGCGGTCCTTCGTCCAGGGCGGCGGGGATGCGGCTTGCCAGCGCCTGACCGACTCCGGCGAGCGATTGTGGGGGAAGATCCTCGCGCCGGGAAACGAGCGTACGAACAGCGCGGCGAGGCCGGGCGAGGCGCCCACCACCACGGCCTTCGCCCGCTCGATCACCTCGGGCAGGATGGAGGCGAACATGATCTCGTCGCCGAGGCCCTGCTCGCCGTGCACCAGCAACGTGGCATCGGCGAGATCCTCGCCTTGCCAGCGCGCGAGCGCGAAAGGAAACGACGCGGTGCCCGCGGGGAAGGCCTCGAAGCGCGTCTCGTAGCCCTGCCAGCCGGTGTCGAAATCGCCCGCCGCGAGGCGGCGCATGGCCAGCAGCCAACGCGCCATGGGATCGTCCGGCGCCTGTTCGACGGCCCGCACGTAGTACGCTTCCGCGGTTTCGTAATCGTGGAGGTTGTTGCTCGCCTCGCCCGAAAGCTTCAGCGCCTCGACGTTTCTTGCATCAAGGTCCAGTGCGGCGCGACCCAGTTCAAGGGCGCGCCGATCATTTCCGGCGGCCTTGTGAAATCGCCCGGCGAGCAGCAGCGCCGCCATGTCTCCGGGGCGCATGACGGCAAGCCGTTCGACGTCCGCCAACGCGGCGTGCACCCAGCCGGGCCAGCGCACGCGCCGGTCGGCGTCGAATCGCGGCAGCGGCTTGACGCGGTCGTAACGCTCGGCGTACGCGCGACACAGCGCCCAGAGCCATTGTACGTTTCCGGGGTCGCGGCGCCGCGCCGATTGCAGCAGGGCCATGCCGGTCGCTTCGCGGCCGGCGATCAGCGCGGCGATACCGGCCAGACCCGCGGCGTCGGCGTCCGCCGGCCGCTCGGCAAGGAGCGCCGACGCGAGCCGCCACGCGTCGTCGGCGAGGCCGGCATCGATGGCCCGGCGCACGCGCTCGAGTGACGGGGGAGGCAGGTTCATGTCGACGATCGGGCGTTGCGCTGCGCGAGGAACACGTCGAGGGCCGTGTTCAGTTCGGCGACCACGCCGTCCCAGTCGCCGTCGCGCGACTGTCGGAACAGGCGCGCGCTGTCGTACCAGGGGGTGGTATCTCCATCGAGCCCCCAGCGCCAGTCGCAGCGCTTCATCAACGGAATCCAGACCGGCACACCCATGGCACCCGCGAGGTGGGCCACCGACGTGTCCACCGAGATCACCAGGTCGATACTGGCGATCAGCCCCGCGGTATCCGCGAGGTCCAGCAATTCGTCCTGTAAATCAACGAGATCGAGCGACGGCGCCCATGCCGCCTCGGCGCCGTTGTCGCGATTCTGCAGGCTCACGAACTGCACGTCATCGCGGCCGCCCAGGATCGAGAGCATCGATACCGGCACGCTCTTGCGCCGCGCGCGGCGTTCGCCCCAGTCCACGCCGTGAGCGGGGTTGCTGCCCCACATCAGGCCGACCTTCACCTTGTGCTCCGCACCGGGTGCGAGGCGCCGGAGCAACTCGGCGAAGCGTTCGCGATCATCGACGGCGGCCCGCAGGTAGCCCCTTGCGCTGCGGGCGAAATCGGCCGGCGTATTGCGCCGATAGCGCGCGAGGCTCCCCATCGCCGCCTGGCAGTGCACGGTTTCCATATTCACCGGGGCCGGCTGGAGGTCGGCGCGGTGCGGCAGCACAGTGCAGCCGTCGAAGGATTGTGCAAACAGCCGTGCCAGCGGCGGCTGGCAGGCGACGGTGACGTGGCCGGCCGACCGTGCGAGCTCGGGGACCACCGAGCAGAACATGATCTCGTCGCCCAGGCCCTGCTCGCCGTGGACCAGCAGGTGCCGACCATCGAGGTCGCTTCCGTCCCAGGGCGGCCGGTCGAAGGGGTGGCAGCGCACCGAGGTCTTGTCGGTGGTCTCGAAGCGGTGATCGTAGTGGCGCCAGCCGGCTTCCCACTCGCCCCGCGAGAGCAGGAAGTGCGCGTATTCCCAGTGGGTCAGCGAAGGATCCGAGGAGTTGCCGTCGAGGCCCTGGCGAAACGCCCGGTCGGCGGCCTTGTCATCGCCCAACTGGGCGTGGCACACGGCCATGCGGTGGTGGATGTCGCGTCGCTTGCCGCCGCTTTCGAGCAGTCGCTCGAAGCATGCCAGCGCCTCGGCGAAGTGGTCGTTGACGCGCAGCAATTCGCCGTAATTCCATAGCGCGTCGGCGTGGTCGGGCGCGGCGCGAAGGCAGTCGCGGTAGCGCAGCATGGCGCGGGCATCGTCACCGGATTCCTGCAGGGATACCGCGAGGTTGTAGTTGATCTGGGCATCGTCGGGCGCGGCGCGGCGCGCCTGCTCGAGGATCGCCAGCGACTGCGCGCGCCGACCGGCTCGCGACAGCGCCAACGCCAGGATTTCCATCACCCGGGGATGTTCCGGCGCCTCGCCGAGCAGCGACTCGCACCGGTTCACGAGCGTGTCGGTCTCACCGCGTTGAAACAGCGCGCGCAGCGCTTCGAGTTGGCGTTCGTCGACGTGGTTCATCATGGGTCCGCAAGCGTAGCGCGGGGATTGTAGCGCCCGCGGATGGATCGTGCGGCGGCAATTGACCGTTTCGAGGATTATCCCGGGAGCGGGGAGACGTTCGGCGCCCCGCCGGGGAGCATGTTCGTTCCCGTTGATAAATGGTTGTTTTTGCCCGATTCCGTGCTATACAATGCCACTGACTGACCGCAGCCGAATCATTAGTACAGTACAAAGGCCCGGGACGGTCACCGAATAACCAACGAAATTTGCCGCGTGGCTAAAACAGTAAAAAAGCGCGGCGGAGGATGGTCAATGTCTGATCGAGGTAACGCGTCGAAGCGATCCACGGGACGGGCCAGGGGTGAAATTCGGCTGGAGCAGCCGATATTCCGTCAAACGGTTCTCGCGAGTTCCGTTACCTTGCTGTTCAGTTCGACCGCGTTCGCCGTCAACATCGGCGACAACCAGGGGGGCGGCGTATTGATCGGGCCCGCCGCCGGCGACAACAACACCATGTTCGGGCCAAACGCCGGTCGGCAACTGAGCGGCGACCAGAACGTGGTTCTCGGTCGGAATGCCGGCCGCCAACTCTCCGGAAACAACAACGTGGCCGCCGGCGACGGCGCCGGTCGGTTCCTGATCGGCGACGAGAACGTCGTCAGCGGCAACAACGCGGGTCAGTCCCTCAGCGGTTATGACAACGTCGCGGTAGGCCGCAACGCCGGACGGTTCCTGTCGGGCAGCGACAACCTGGCCTTCGGCCGCAACGCCGGCGCCGAATTGATCGGCGACAACAATTTCCTCGGCGGCCAGGGCGCCGGGCGATACATGTCCGGCGACGATAACATCGCCGTCGGGCGCCATGCGGGGCGGTACCTGTCCGGCTACGGCAACGTTGCGAACGGCGTGAACGCCGGCGAATTCCTGTCGGGCGACGACAACTTCCTGGGCGGTCAGGGCGCCGGGCGATCCATGTCCGGCGACGACAACGTGGCCGTCGGTCGCCAGGCCGGACGGTTTCTCTCCGGCAACGACAATATCGTGACGGGCAGGAATGCCGGCGAATCGCTTTCCGGCAACGAGAATGTGCTGAGCGGCCTGAACGCGGGCCAGAATCTCACCGGTTCCTATAATGTCGGCGTCGGTTCCGGCGCATTGCAGAACGTCTCCGGCGACAACAACTCCGCCGTCGGCCACGAGGCGGGACAGAACCTCGGCAGCAGTGGCAACACGCTGCAAGGCTACCAGGCCGGCCAGTACATGACCGGCGACTACAATACCGCGACCGGTTTTCGGGCCGGCCAGTCGCTGTTCGGCAACCAGAACACGGCCAGCGGCGCCTACGCCGGGCAAAATCTCGACGGCGAAGGCAACGTCGTCTCCGGCGCCTACGCCGGCGCCGATTTGATCGGCAACTACAACGATGTCAGCGGTTTCCGGGCGGGGAGCGGCGCCTACGGCTACGGCAACACCATCAACGGCGCGTTTGCCGGCACCCAGTTGACGGGCAATCTCAATGCCGCCTCCGGCGTCGGAGCGGGCGCCTACATGAGCGGCAGCTACAACGTCGCCAACGGTGCATTCTCCGGATACGCGCTCGAAGGCTATGCCAACTCGGTGTCGGGCGTCGGTTCGGGCGCCTTCATGAGCGGCAGCGGCAACGTCGCCAACGGCGCGGGGTCCGGGTTCGCGCTTGAAGGCGATGCCAACACGGTGTCCGGCGTCGGCGCGGGCGCCTACATGCAGGGTAACTACAACAACGCCACGGGATTGCTCGCCGGCGCATCGCTTCAAGGCGACAGCAACGTACTGAGCGGCTCCCTCGCCGGCCAGTACCTTAGCGGCGACGACAACCTGGCGTCGGGCGTGCGCGCGGGCCAGTACCTGAGCGGCAGCTACAACCAGGCGTTCGGCTACGAGGCCGGCCAGTCGTTGTTGGGCAGCAACAACATCGTGCAGGGTTTTCGCGCCGGTCAAAGCCTGAGCGGCTCCACCAACGTGGTCAGCGGCGATCTCGCCGGCCGTCTGCTCTCCGGCGACGACAATGTCGCCACGGGCACCAGCGCCGGCGAATACCTGAGCGGCGACCGGAACCTCGTGTCCGGATACTTTGCCGGCCGTAACCTGAGCGGCGAAGAGAACGTCGTCATGGGTTCGGAAGCGGGAACGGATCTCAGCGGCGACGACAATATCGCGATCGGCGATCACGCGGGTTCGAGCCTGTCCGGCGACGAGAACGTCGTCATCGGGGAAGATGCTGGCCGTTACCTGAACGGCGAACAGAATGTCATCCTGGGTTACGAAGCCGGATTGAGTCTGACCGGCGACGACAACATCGTGATCGGCGATCAGGCGGGCACGAACCTGTCGGGCGAAGAAAATATCGTCATCGGTGAAGACGCCGGCGAGAACCTGAGCGGCGACAACAACACGTTGTTCGGCGAGAACGCGGGCGAGAATCTGTCAGGTTCCGACAATATCGGCATCGGCAGTTACGCCCTGCAGGACGCTCAAGGCGACAACAACACGGCGATCGGCGACCTCGCGGGTCAGTCCATGTCCGGCGACTTCAATGTCGCGGTCGGCGACCGCGCCGGCAGGAGTCTCTCGGGTGATTCCAACGCCATCTTCGGCGACAACGCCGGCGCCTACTTGTCCGGCAGTGACAACGTCGCGACCGGCGCGTACGCGGGGAACTACCTGAGCGGCGACAACAACGTCGTCAACGGCAACCGCGCCGGCGAATATCTGTCCGGCAACCTGAACACCATGAGCGGCGCCTACGCGGGCCAGTCGCTCACCGGCAACAACAACGTCGGCAACGGCGCGTACGCGTTGCAGAACGTTTCCGGTAACAACAACGCGGCCACCGGCTTCCAGGCCGGCCAGTTCCTGGGCAGCAGCGGCAACACGCTGGACGGCTACCAGGCAGGCCAGTACATGACCGGGGACTTCAACACCGCCCAGGGGTACCGGGCGGGGCGAAACCTCTCGGGCGAGAACAACGTGGCCACCGGCTACCAGGCCGGCGAATCGCTGTTCGGTGACGACAACGTCGTCTCGGGCGACAATGCCGGACGGCTCATGTCGGGCAACAGCAACGTAGCCACCGGAAACGAAGCCGGCTACGCGCTGTCCGGCAACGAGAATGTCGCGATCGGCAGTCATGCCGGTCGTAGTCTCAGCGGGAACGACAACTTCGTCGCGGGCTCAGACGCCGGGCGACACTTGACCGGTAGCCACAACGTGGCGATCGGCGACCAGGCGGCTCGTGATTTGGCCGGCGACCGTAACATTGTGCTGGGTTACTCCGCCGGCAGGAACATGTCCGGCACGAACAACATCGCCAACGGCACGAACGCCGGCCGGAATCTCGGCGGCGACAACAACATCGCCCTGGGCCAATCGGCCGCGGAATACCTCTCCGGCAACCGCAACATCACCATCGGCCTGCAGGCCGGCGAAGAGTTGACCGGTAACGACAACATCGTCATCGGCAACCTGGCCGGGCAGTACATGTCCGGCGACAACAACCTGGCCATCGGCAACTACGCCGGCCAGAACTTCATGGGCAACAACAGCCAGATGGTGGGCCAGTACGCCGGCGCCAACATGATCGGCGACGACAACTTCGTCGACGGCTACCATGCGGGCGAGTTCCTGAGCGGCGACCGCAACTCGGTGTCCGGCAACTACGCCGGCCAGTTCCTCTCCGGCGACGAGAACACCATGAACGGCTTCGCGGCCGGGCAGTCGCTGTCGGGGAACAACAACACCGGCACCGGCGCCTACGCCCTGCAGAACGTCAGCGGCAGCAACAACGCCGCCTTCGGTTCCCATGCCGGCCAGTATCTCGGCAGCAGCGGCAACGCGTTGTTCGGCGACTATGCCGGCCAGTTCATGACCGGGGACTACAACACCGCGACCGGCCTGCGCGCCGGTCAGTACCTGTCGGGCAACAACAACGCCGTTACCGGCGCCGAGGCGGGCCAGTTCCTGTCCGGCAACAACAACACCGCGAGCGGCCTGCAGGCGGGACAGTCGCTTCTCGGAAACGCCAACGTGCTCGGCGGCTTGCAGGCGGGCCAGAACCTGGTCGGCAGCCGCAACGTCGCCGACGGCCTGCAATCCGCGCAGAACCTGATCGGCAGTTACAACGCGTTCGACGGCTTTCGCTCCGCGCAAAACCTTTCGGGCAACAACAATACCGGTTCCGGCGCCTATGCCGGGCAGAACCTGTCGGGCAACGCCAACGTGGCGGACGGCTTCCAGGCCGGCCAGAACCTGGTCGGGGCGGGCAACGTGGTCGACGGCGTGCGCTCGGGGCAGAATCTTTCCGGCACGGGCAACACCGCCAGCGGTTTCGAGTCGGGCCAGAATCTTCTGGGCGACAACAACGTGGCCACCGGCGCGCGAGCGGGCGAGTACCTGTCGGGCACGGGCAACGCCATGTCGGGCGCCGGCGCCGGGCAGAGCCTGACCGGCGATTTCAACGTCGGCAACGGCTATCTCGCCGCGTCGAATCTTTCCGGCAACCGAAACGCCGCGGTCGGCGCGTACGCGCTGCAGAACGTTTCCGGCAACAACAATACCGCGACGGGTTTCGGCGCGGGCCAGTATCTTGGCAGCAGCGGCAATACGCTGGACGGCATGTACGCCGGGCAGTTCATGACCGGCGATTACAACACCGCTCAGGGCTTCGGGGCGGGTCAGTATCTGAGCGGCTACTACAATGCCGTGATGGGCTACCAGGCCGGTCAGTTCCTTTCAGGGGACGACAACGTCGCCTCGGGGCGGCGGGCCGGCAGAAATCTCATCGGTGACAACAACATCGCGTCCGGTAACCGCGCGGGCGAAAACCTGTTGGGCGACGACAACGTCGTCGAAGGCAACCGCGCGGGACAAAACCTTATCGGCAACAACAACATCGCCGAGGGCAATCGTGCAGGGCAGTCCCTGTCCGGCAACGACAACGTGACGTCGGGCAATCGCGCGGGGCGCTACCTGTCCGGCAGCGATAACGTGGCCGAGGGCAACCGCGCCGGCCAGCGTCTGATCGGCAACAACGACGTCGTGATCGGGCTTCGCGCCGGCGAGAACATGTCCGGCAACAACAACGTCGCAAGCGGTAACCGCGCCGGGCAGAACATGTCCGGCGACAACAACGTCGCCGACGGCAACCGGGCGGGCCAGAACCTGATCGGCTCGAACAACGTCACCGACGGCGCGTTCGCAGGGCAAAGCCTGTCCGGAACCTTCAACGTCGCCGACGGATACCCGGCCGCCCAGAACCTCACCGGAGACCGGAACGTGGCCGATGGCGCCTTCGCGCTGCAGAACGTTTCCGGAAACAACAACACGGCGTCCGGATTCGGCGCGGGTCAGTACCTCGGCAGCAGCGGCAACACGCTGGACGGCATGTACGCCGGACAGTTCATGACCGGCGACTACAACACCGCCCAGGGCTTCATGGCCGGCCGGGTGTTGTCGGGGTACTACAATGCGGTGACGGGTTACCAGGCCGGCTACAATCTCCTCGGGGACTCGAACGTGGTGTCGGGCAACCAGGCCGGTTTCAACCTGATCGGCAACAACAATATCGCCGAAGGCACCCAGGCGGGTGTCAATCTCTCCGGTGTGCGTAATTCCGTGTCCGGCACCCGCGCGGGCTTCAACCTCAGCGGCATGGACAATGTCGCCGACGGCACGCAGGCAGGTTACAACCTGTTCGGAAACAGCAACGTCGTCTCCGGCAACCAGGCGGGTTTCAACCTGATCGGCAACAACAACCTCGCCGAGGGCACCCAGGCCGGCTACAACCTGTCTGGCGACCGCAACACGGTAACGGGCCCTCGCGCCGGCTACAACCTCAGCGGCAACGACAACCTGGCCGAAGGCACGCGCGCCGGTTACAACATGATCGGCGACATGAACATCGCCTCGGGCGTGGATGCCGGCTTCAACATGTCCGGCCGGAACAACATCGCCGAAGGCAGTTTTGCCGGCTACAACCTCTCCGGGTATCGCAACATCGCGACCGGCGGCCGCGCCGGCTTCAACCTGAGCGGGGTCGACAACATCGCCACCGGATCGCTGGCGGGGTACAACCTCTCGGGCTTTCGAAACCAGGCCAGCGGCTACTCGGCCGGGTACAACCTGAGCGGCTTTGGCAACAACGTGTCCGGAACCGACGCGGGTTTCAATCTCCAGGGCAACGAAAACATCGGCATCGGCGAGTACGCCGCGCTGTCCCTGAGCGGCAACCGCAACACGGCGACGGGCTACTCGGCGGGCCGCAACCTGTCCGGCGACAGCAACGTGGTCCAGGGCGAGTCGGCGGGCCGCAACCTGTCCGGTAACCGAAACGTGGCCGCCGGCTACTCGGCGGGCCGCAACCTGACCGGCGACAGCAACCTGGTCCAGGGCGAGTCGGCGGGCCGCAACCTGTCCGGCAACAACAACGTGGTCCAGGGCAAATCGGCGGGTCGCAACCTGTCCGGCAACAACAACGTTGCCGAGGGCACGCGTGCCGGCTTCAGCCTGAGCGGCAACAACAACATCGCGGAAGGCAACCGGGCGGGCTACAACCTGGTCGGCAACCGCAATGTCGTTTCCGGACGTCTCGCCGGCTACAACCTGAGCGGCAACAACAATATCGCCGAGGGTACCCGTTCGGCGTTCAACCTGAGCGGCAACAACAACATCACCGAGGGCGCCCGTTCGGGTTACAACCTGGTCGGCAACCGCAACATCGCTTCGGGCCGATACGCCGGCTACAACCTGAGCGGCAACAATAATATCGCCCAGGGTACCCGCTCCGGATTCAACGTCAGCGGCGACAACAACATCACCCAGGGTACCCGCTCGGGCTACAACGTTTCCGGCACCGACAACACCACCATCGGCCGGTTCGCGGGCTACGACCTGAGCGGTGTGAACAACATCGCCATCGGACTGAACGCCAACCAGAATCCCGGCGGCGTGGTGAACAACACCGTGTCCATCGGCACCAACTCGGCGGCCACCGGCGACGGCGCCATCGCCATCGGCTTGGGTGCGGTGGCGACCGGATCCCAGGCGATCGGTACCTACTCGACCGCGTCGAACGGCGGTTCGGCGTTCGGGGATTACTCCACGGCCACGGGCAACTTCAGCGTCGCGGTGGGCAACATGTCGTCGGCCACGGGCGATCGCAGCACCGCGGTCGGTCATTGGACCGAGGCATCGGGAGACAGCTCGACCGCGCTGGGCATGGACGCGGCGGCCACGGCCAACAAGTCGACCGCGCTGGGCGCGCAGGCCAAGGCGACACACGAAAATTCGGTTGCCCTCGGCGCCGGGTCCATTACCACGCGACCCAACGTCGTGTCGGTGGGCAGGCCGGGTTCGGAACGCATCATCGAGAACGTGGCGGACGGCGTGTTGCCCTACGATGCGGTGAATGTCCGGCAGCTTAGCGCGGCATGGTCGGCGATCGGCCAGAACACGGCCAACATCGCGCGCAACCGGCAGGACATCGATCGCAACACGTCAAACATCGCGGCCAACCGGCGCGACATCGACGAGAACCGCGCGCGCATCATCGGACTCGAGAACGAGGTCGACGACCTGCGCGACGAAAGCCGGGGCGGCATCGCGGCGGTCGCGGCGCTTGCCGCGGCCTACAAGCCTCAGCTTGATCCGGGCGACACCGGCTGGGGTGTCGGTGCCGGTTACTTCAAGGGCGAAGAGGCTATCGGCTTCACCCTCAACCATCGCCTGCGCTCAGGCAATACCCAGTTCACTGTCGGCGTCGGCTCGAGCAGCGCCGGTGAGGTGCTGCAGGTCGGTGTTGGCGGGTTGTTGGGCGGCAGTAATAAAGCGAAAGTGCCCCAGTAGGCACTCGAAATTTCGGGACATCGTTCCCGGACAATCGCGGCGCTGCCCGTTCAGGGCAGCGCTTTTTTTTCGCGGTTGAAACGAATTGTCAGTTCGGCATGATGACCGTGTCGATCACGTGGATCACGCCGTTGCTCGTCTCGATGTCAGCCTGCACGACAGACGCTTCATCGACCTTGACCCCGTCCTCGGTCGAGATCGCGATGGCCTGGCCCTGCACGGTCGTGGCGGACTCCATGCCCGCGACGTCGGCGGCCATGACCTTGCCCGGCACGACGTGATACGTCAGCACGTTCTTGAGGGCCTCCTTGTCGGCGATCAACGCGTTGAGGTCGGCTTCCGGGATCTTGGCGAATGCTTCGTCGGTCGGTGCGAACACGGTGAACGGTCCCTCGCCCTTGAGCGTCTCGACCAGTCCGGCCTCCTTGACCGCCGTGACGAGCGTCTCGAAGCTACCGGCGCTCACGGCGGTATCGACGATGTCCTTCTTGCCGTACCCGCCGGCGTGGGCGAGCGGCATGATGGCGATTGCGGCAACGGTCACGAGTGCCTTGCGATAGTTGATCATGATGAGTCTCCTGTTACGTTGATGGAGCGCTCATGATCGTCGCGGCGCGGTGAAACGTTCATCGAGGCAAGGTGAAGCTGCCGTGAAGTCCATGAAATTGTCGAAAGGTGATCGTTGGTGGCAGTACGGCCACTGTTACTTCGAAATATCTATCGAATACCCGACGACTCGGCTCACGCTTGTCACTTGCCGCCAGCGACTGTAGATTGCATTGGCAGCGTCGCCGCCACGACGCGTCGACGCCTGAAACGACGAACATCGAGGTGACGTATTCCCATGCAGGAAATTGCCGACGCGTTGTGCCGCACGCTCGTCGAGAGCGGCGTCCGCCAGGTCGGTTTCGTTCCCGATGCGGGGCACGCCGCGCTGATCGAACACTTCGCTCGCCGGGACAACGTGCGTTCCGTGGTGCTGACGACCGAGGAGGAGGGCATCGCGCTTTGCTGCGGTGCGTGGCTGGGCGGACAACGCGCGGTGTTGTTGCTGCAATCGAGCGGCGTGGGCAACTGCATCAACATGCTGGCCATGGTGAAGGAATGCCGCTTCCCGCTGTTGATGCTGGTAACCATGCGCGGACAATGGGGCGAGTTCAATCCGTGGCAGGTGCCGATGGGGCAGGCGACCGCCGATGCGCTCCGCGGCGCCGGCATGATCGTTCAGCCGGTCGACGAAGCGATGCGGGTGGTCGAGACCGTGCAGGCGGCCACGCGTCTTGCGTTCGCGTCCTACCGGGCGGTGGCGGTGCTCATCGGTCAGCGGGTCGTCGGGTCGAAAACATTCGCCGACGACGTCCCGGGCCCGTGAACGGCGCGACCCCTATGCTCGATCGCCGGAAAGTGGTCGCCTCGATGCTGGCCCGCCGCGGCGAGACACTGCTGGTAACGGGATTGGGCTCGACGACCTGGGACGCGGCGGCGTGCGGCGACCGCGACGACAATTTCTACCTCTGGGGCGCCATGGGCGGCGCGGCCATGGCGGGCCTTGGACTCGCCATCGCCCAGCCGGCACGCCGTGTCCTCGTCCTGACCGGCGACGGGGAACAACTCATGGGCCTGGGGGCGCTGGCCACCATAGCGGTGCAGGCGCCGACAAACCTTGCGATCGCGGTAATCGACAACGAGCGATACGGGGAAACCGGCATGCAGCTCACCCATACCGCGCACGGCGTGGACCTGGCGTCGGTGGCGTCGGCCTGCGGCTTCGCGGTCGCCGAGACCATCCGCGAACCGGGCACCGTTGAACGCGGTTGCGAAATGCTGTTCGATGAAACGGGTCCGGTAATGGTCGTTTTCAAGGTGGCGGACCGCAAGTCGCCAATGGTGCTGCCGACGCGCGACGGTCCGTGGATCAAGAACCGGTTTCGCCGCGCCGTAACCGGCCGCGCCGACGAGTGACGGCGGCTCGAGGTGGGCAAGATCGAACGCAGGTTGGAGCGAAAATGAACGATACCGCGCTGAAAAGCTATGCCATGTACATCGACGGCGAGTGGGTGCCGTCGGCAAGCGGTCGGACATTCCAGAGCGACAACCCGTTTACCGGCAAGCCATGGTCGTCGATTCCTCGGGCCGGCGCCGAGGACGTCGACCGGGCCGTCGAAGCGGCTCATCGTGCGTTTACCGATGGCGAGTGGCCCGCGCTGACGGCAACCGCGCGCGGCGCCCTGCTGCGCCGGCTCGCGGACCTGCTGGTGGACAGCGCCGAACACCTCGCCGAGATCGAAGTCCGGGACAACGGCAAGTTGATCGCCGAGATGGCCGGCCAGTGCCGCTACCTGCCGCAGTGGTACTACTACTTCGGCGGCCTGGCGGACAAGATCGAGGGCGCGGTGCTTCCCGTCGACAAACCCGGCAATTTCACCTTCACCCGGCACGAGCCGCTGGGCGTGGTCGCGGCCATCATTCCGTGGAACTCGCCGCTCCTGCTCACGGCGTGGAAGCTGGCCCCGGCGCTGGCGGCGGGCAACACCGTGGTGGTCAAACCGTCCGAGTTCACCTCGGCGTCGCTGCTCGAGTTCATGAAAATCTTCGAGAAGGCGGGATTTCCCAAGGGCGTGGTCAACGTCGTGACGGGTTTCGGCAACGAGGCGGGCGACGCGCTGGTTACCCATCCGAAGGTCGCCAAGGTAGCGTTCACCGGCTCGGACCGAACCGGCGCGAACATCTACGCCAGCGCGGCCCGGGACATCAAGCGCGTGAGCCTGGAGCTCGGCGGAAAGTCCCCCAACATCGTGTTTGCCGACGCCAACTTGGAGAACGCCGTGCGCGGCGCGATCTCGGGCATCTTCGCCGCCACCGGCCAGACCTGCATCGCCGGTTCGCGGCTGCTGGTCCAGCGTGGCATTCACGACGAATTCGTCGAACGCCTCGTGGCGATGGCGAAAACCGCTCGCATGGGCGATCCCATGGACTTCGACACGCAGGTCGGGCCGGTGACCAATCCGCCGCAGTTCGAGAAGGTTCTTTCGTATCTCGAGGTCGGGCGCGAGGACGGCGCCGAGGTGGCGCTGGGCGGCGCCCGTGCCACGCGGCCCGAGTGCGGCGACGGCTGGTTCGTCGAGCCGACGATTTTCACCGGGGTGCGCAACGACATGCGCATCGCCCAGGAGGAGGTGTTCGGTCCGGTACTCTCGGTGATTCCCTTCGACGACGAGGAGGAGGCCGTCGCCATCGGCAATGACGTGGTGTTCGGGCTGGCCGCCGGGGTATGGACGGAAAACATGCGCACCGCGCTGACGATGTCGGAGCGCCTGCGCGCCGGCACCGTGTGGGTGAACACCTACCGCGCCGTGAGCTTCATGGCGCCGTTCGGCGGCTACAAGCGCAGCGGCCTCGGCCGCGAAAGCGGGCAGGAGGCGATCATGGAATACCTGCAGACCAAGTGCGTGTGGATCTCA